>JAQGMZ010000022.1 GCA_028292045.1 Polaromonas sp.
GCCAGCACCATGCGGAAGCCCGCGAGGAACTGAAGCGCAGCGTCAGCGACTTGCCGCACATTATTTTCATCGACGAGTTTTTTACCCGTCAGCAAACCTGGGACCTGCAGGCCTGCTGCGACATGCTTATCTCCCTGCACCGGGCCGAAGGCTTCGGCCTGGCCCCGGCTGAAATGATGTACTTGGGCAAGCCCGTCATTGCCACCGGCTGGTCAGCCAACACCGACTTCATGACCGCCGACAATTCCTTTCCGGTGCGCTACCGGTTGCAGTCGCTGCAACAGGCCGTTGGCGTGTATCCTGCAGGTCAGCCATGGGCCGAGGCCGACATTGACCACGCAGCTTGGTGCCTGACTCGCTTGCTTGACGATCCGGCCCTGCGCAGGCAAATCGGTATCCGCGCCGCAGCCGATATCAGGCGCCAGCTCAGCCCTGAAGCCGTAGGCGCCTTGGTGCGGGAGCGCCTGAGCCTGCTTGGCCTTTGGCATCCAGGCCTTCGCCCATGAACGCAGGAATAAGTAAGTAACAGTTTACTTCCCATCATTCCCTGTGTTGTTGCAATTTCTTTTGGGAAAAGGCCAAGATGGGGGCCAACCGAGGTCGAACGCCAGCTCCCGGTCTTTTGGGATGCCTGCCTAAAAATTTAAGCGCCAATCAAATACGCATCTAGTCCAAGCCCCGTAAGCGCGACTAGCTAGTACACGCTGAATAATTCAGTTTTGCGGCACGACAGGAGTAAGCGTCTTGGCACGGCACCTTGACCGCGCTACCGATTCAGGATTGCGGTTGCCAGCGGTGTGGCAGCAGTTCGTCGATGCGAGAGTTCATGTGGCCAGGCAGCCTGGTTAGCACGTCCTTCAGATAAGCCCAGGGGTCATGGCCATGCAGCTTTGCCGACTGCAGCAAGCTCATCACGACGGCGGCCCGCTGGCCGGCCAGTTCACTGCCTGCGAACAACCATGCCCGGCGTCCCATCGCCCATGGACGAATCAAATTCTCGAGATGATTGTTATCAATCTGGACGTTGCCATCGGCCAGGTAAGTTGTCAGCGCTTCCCAGCGGTTCAGGCTGTAGTCAATCGCTTTGGCCGTGGCGCCGCCCTCGGGCACGCGTTGGCGCTCCAGTTTCAGCCAAGCGTGCAGGTCCTCGCAAAGCGGCTTCGAGCTCGATTGCCTGATAGCCTGCCGATCGTCCGGCGACAAGCCTTTGACCTGGCGCTCAATTTGGTAGAGCGCTGCCATGCGCTGTATGGCCTGCGTGCCCACCGGACTGAGGTTGTCCTTGACCAGTTCATCAAACTTTCGACGTGCGTGCGCGAAACAAGCTGCGCCGACACGGGTTTCCTGCTTCAGGACCTGGTCGTACACCCCATACCCGTCGGAGACCAGCGTGCCCGACCAGCCCTTGAGGAATTCCAGCGGGTATTTGGCCCCTCTGCCCAGGCAAAATTCATACACCACGCCGGGTGAAACATCAAAGCCGCTTCTCGCATAAGCCCAGACGTAGGCCCGTTTGGTCTTGCCGGCACCAGGGTCCAGCATGGCCACCGGCGTCTCGTCGGCGTGCACCACTGCGCAGCCAAGGACAAACTCCCGATGCGCCGCATACAGGGGCAGCAGTGCTGCGCCTGCCTGACCCGACCACGACGCCAGCGTCGAGCGCGGTGTGTGAACGCCAGAGCGGGCGTTGATTTGCTCCTGGCGGTAGTACGGAATGTGGTCAACAAAGCGGCTCACGGTCGTGTGCGCCACCAGGCCCGCAGTGGGCATGCCCTTGTCAATGACGTGCGGCTCCACCGGCTCTTGCACCAGGGTCTGGCAGCACTTGCAGGCCCACTTTCCCCGGATGTGGCGGTGCACAAAGAATTCGGCTGGAATGATGTCCAGGCGCTCGCTCACGTCTTCGCCGATACGCACCATCGCCTGGCCGCACTCACAGGTCGTGTTCTCTGGCTCAAGGTGGTGGTCAACGCGTTTGAGGTGCTCGGGCAAGGCTTGGCGTTTGGGCTTGCGAGGCGTGTCGGTGTCTGGAGCATTGCCCGGCACTTTGAATGCTGCCTTCAGCGCTGCCAGCTGGGCTTCCAGATCCGCCTGGTCGGCCGCCATCGTTTCTTCAAACAACTGGCGCTGTTCGGCATTCATGCGTTCGGTCCTGGCCGCAAACTGCCGGGCCTTGAGGCGGCGCAGCTCAAAGGTGATGCTTGCGATCTTGGCATCCCTGAACTCGATGGCCTGGGCCTGTGATTCGATTTGCCGGCTCTGCTCGCCAACGTGTGCCAACACGCGGGCGGCCAATTGGGCAGCAGCGGCGGAGCTCAGACCGACAAAGTCTTGGGCGCTGAGTTGGTCGACGCGGAGCATGTCTGGATTGTGCAAAATCCCCAAAAAAAAGGAAATCAGGGCATCCTCTGATTGCCCTTTTTGCAGTGCCAAAGATCAGTTTCTACACCCGCGTGATGGACTGCATTTGTTCGAGTCGGCTCCACGGAAGTCCCAGCACCAAGGCATCGAATTGGGGCTTTGTCAGCGTGATCGAGGCGGCCATGTCGGCAGCGCCGCGTGGCCATTCAAACCCGCCTTGATTGAGCCGCCGGGCCGCGCACCACATGCCAAAGCCATCGTGCAGCAGCAGCTTCATTCGAGTGCCCCGCGCGTTAGCAAACAAGTATCCATGATGGGCCTGGGCTGAACCGAACACCTGCACCACCCGTGCCAGCAGGCGCTCCGTTCCCATGCGCATGTCTATCGGAGCGGTGGCCAGCCACAGCGCGTCGATGCGAATCATCGTAGCCACGCGCGCAGCCAAGCGCCACATTCGCTGGCAGATTGCAGCGGCCATGTCACAGTCACCTTGCCGCCTGCACGTTGAATCTCAACGCAGATCCCTTCTGCTGCAGCGCCTTGCTCGGTGTTGGGTTGCACGCACTTGGCGAGGCTTGGACCAACAGCCGGTGAGGGTGGCAGTTGCAACGGCACAAATGCCGAAGCTCCCCTTTGCAGTTCGATCAGCTCCAGACGCTGCCGATCCTCCCGCATCCAACGATGCACCATGTTCGGGTTGATGCCGTGACTTAGCGCAATGCCGGCAATCGATGCGCCTGACTGGCGACATTGCTCCAGCACAGAAGTCTTGAACTCTGCGCTGTACTCGCGCCGCCGAGGGCGCTCTGCTGTCGATAATTGATTCATCGTCTCCACGATCTCCTTCGTGGGGACGATGCCTGATCATCAACGTCGAATCAAGGTGGGATGCCCAGCCGCATACTTGATTTTTACATCACAATCTAAATAACCTGCCCTTTGCCGACTTGCCAATCAAAAGTAGGAAGCCCGGGGTTGAAGGTTAATCGATTCAATCGTGGGTTGATGGGGATTGAGTTGCATCGCCAGAGAGTTGGCTGCATTGAGAATGCACGCGCCCACTGTCAAGCCTTCTTCGTCTGGTACAACACGAGGCACTGACACTTGGGCACTGGCTACATGACGCCGAACAGCGTGCACTACGGTCATGCCAGTGCGGTCCGCCTTACCCGTCAGGCCACCATGGTTGCCTC
>JAQGMZ010000040.1 GCA_028292045.1 Polaromonas sp.
TGATGCGGCGCGTGGGCGTCAGCGCCGACGGGACGCAGGCATGGGGCGAACGCTACCGCGCATCGCTGCAAAGCCTGTGACAACTCAACGCTTGCGAAAAATAATGCACGCGTAGTTGTATCTTCCAGATCAGTCCAAGCCTGGAAAATTGCATCCCAAAATCAGTGCATGGAGGGCTTCATCGAAAACAAAGCCTTACGCTTCGGCTCTAATCGTAGGGTAAGTAGTCAAAAAAGTTCTTGCAGCCCCCACTGTGCGGGCTCTTTGAAAGGGTAACGATCCACTGCCTTCCGGGGCTAGCCAGCGCATTTATCGCATAACAATTCATCACATTTGATACGTAATCAATTTTATCAAACATAATCAGCTCATCCGTAGATGTGAAGGAGTTGATGTGATCTGCTTGCAGCGCTTGGTGCTGGTTGTGTTGTACCTGTGTATGGGCTCTGGTCATGCTGGAGCCGGGCCGCTCACGCAGGTTGGCTTCATGAACTCTCAGGGTATCCGGCTCACCGCCCATCTGTTTCAGACGACGTGGAGCGGTCCGCGTCAGACAGTGGTATTGATGCATGGATGTGCCGGGGTTTATTCGCTAAGCGACCCAGCCAAGGGCCTGGCCAAGCTCTATCTGGAGTGGGCCGACCGCCTCACCCGCGCTGGATACCATGCATTGCTCATAGATAGTTTTACCCCGCGCGGCGTAGCGCAGAACCAATGCGGAAACGGGTCGGCCGGTGTGTCGGAAGTCAGTGACCGACCGCGCGACGCCGAGGCTGGCGCGCAGTGGCTGTCCAAGCAGGCGTTCGTGAATCCAGACGCTTTGGCCATACTCGGCTGGTCGCATGGCGCCAGCAGCGTGATTTCGACATTGTCGAACACGGTCGAGGTTAAAAATCGCCGCTTCAAGACAGGAATTGCCTTTTATCCAGGATGCGGTTTATACAACGCTTTTGGCGGTATCAGCACCAGTACCTATGTGCCTTATGCTCCCTTGGTGAACCTGCTTGGCGACGCGGATCCTCTATATTTGTCCGGGCATTGCCAAGCGCGTGTTGCCAACGCTGAGTCGCTTGATCCCAAAGGTTGGATGCAAATGATCGTCTATTCGGGTGCCAAGCACAGTTTCGACAATGCGCGCACGATCGATTCGAATTGGACCGCCTATGACGTCAATGCAAAAGCCGCTGCAGACGCCGAAGCCATGCGTCGGCTGGCATTACTGCCCCAATGACGATGGGCGTCAGGACGCCGCAGTCTTGGGAGTAGACGCCGACGACAGCGCAGTCCGGCGCCATCGGTTCAACAGCTTATCGACCACCGAGCTGAGCCAGCCCCCCTTTTGCCGGCGCGTCAGCCCCTGCAATTCGAGCACGGCCCGGGCCTCGCTGATCCGGCGCGCGGCAAGATCCTTGTAAATCTGGTCGGCTTGCCGGCGGCGTCGCACCGCGTCGCTGGCATCGGCAAACCCTTCCAGCGCGCTCAAGACATTTTCCTTCCAGCCTGCGCTGCGCTTGACGACGATGCCGGCCAGCACTGTTTTCATGGCTGCGTTGAAGTTGCTCTCAATCACCGAGAGTTCGGCTTGCACGCGATCTTGCTGGCCATATGCGCTGGACTGCACGGCGGCGAGCGTCGCCAGTGTCTTGTCCTGGCTCAGCAGCCCGTACTCCTGAAATCCAGCCATCGCCGACAAGCCGCGCCGCCGCAGCAAAGGATCGCGGGATCCCAGTTCCTCGCAGGCGCGGTGACAGATGTCCCAGGCCAGCCAGCGATAAACAAAGTCCAGCCCGGTACCCTTGATGTTCTGCATTCCCATGACGCGATTGTGAAAGCCCGGCGGTGTGGCATCGCGGATCGCCGCGATGACTGCGTCGCCCGTCGCGTAGTAATCCTCCACGACGACAATGCGCCGCTTAAACCACAGCCACAACTGCTCGCGCACGGCCTGGTCAAGCGAAGCGTCGGTCGAGGCGCCTGCTTGCTGGCAACGCTGTTCCAGCACGCCGTATTCCTGGCGCATTGCGACGTCCCGGGCATGAAAGGCCAGCACCTCGTCCCGGTACGGCGAAGCCAATGACGACAAGGTCTGCGCCAGCGCGTCCAGATTGCCCGCATGCGCCGCGGCCTGCGCCGGCGCGCCGATACCGTCAAGCATCACCTGCAGCCGCGCCGCAACATGCGCATCGGTGTAGACGATGCGGTAGTTGCGTGCCAGGGTTTGCAGAACCGCGGCAGCGCCCCCTTCGCCGCCCTGTTGGGGCCACAAAGTCAGACTCGCCCCATGAGTCACCCACGTTTCGCGCAGGTAGCCTTGCAGGCCGTCGAGGTTGTTGCCGATCAGCACATGAAAGTCGGCGCGTACATCCTGTACCAGCACGCCCGCAAACACCCGGGAGCGGGCGACGCGGTCTGCACGGTTGTTGACCACTGTGCTGATGAGGGTGCCCGGCTCGGCGTGCGGATCGTGGCTGTCAAAGCCCAGGCGTTTCCAATTGCCCAGGCAGCCATAGCGCTCGTTGGCCGACATGCCGTTGGAAAACGCCAGGCTGCGCCGGTTCAGGTGAGCCGTGGCGAAGGTTTTGAGCACACCCAGGTCGGGCACCACGCGGTCGGCCATGGCCTTGAGCGCATAGGCTGGCTCAATGCCCAGTTCGGCGCCCAGCGCCGCCACCAGTGCGATGTTGTCCGGATGCTCCTGGTAAGGGAAGCGCTGGAGGATGTCCGGCGCGATAAGTCCGGATTCAAGCCACCCGACGCCCTTCAACTCGGTTTGCAGCTCGTCAGCCGCACGTTGCAGGATCGGCCGCATCTGCTCTTCGGTCGTGAGCAGCATGCGCCGCTTGGGGATGAACTCGGTCATCACCTGAGGAATGTTGATTCCGGCGGGACCCTGCAGGTCCTCATGGTCCGGAAAAGTGTTGGTCAAGGTCACGAAGTCGTCGCGCATCCAGGCGCGCTGCAAGAGTCGCACAAACGACGGTGTCAGCGCCATGCACTCCCACAAGAACACCTCGCAACCCAGCTGCTGCGCGATCCGGACCACGTTGTACTGTTCCCAAATGGTCGCCTTGTCGTACGGTCGGAACAAGAACATTTCACGCAGATCGCCGAGCGGCGGGGAATACAAAAACATGGCCTCGCAACCGGTGGTCTTGCTCACCACCGAATAACCCAGCCCGTTGAACATCGCGGCCTTCAGCCGTTCGGTGCCCGATTTGCCCCGCGTCCCCCAGCCGCCCACCACCAGCGGTATGGCATTGCGCGCGCGCCTCATCCGCAGGTTGACCCAGACGTGGTTGCCGACGAATCCGGTGATGGCCAGGCCCACGAACAGGCTGAGGTCGAACAGCGTGTTGTCGTAGGCCGAGAAAAAATAATTCTGCAGGCGGTTGCTCAGCTCGGGCAGCGGCAGGGCCGCGACCCCGGGGAAAAAACGCGTCACCGATGGGTCTGCCAGCGTATTGGCGTAGGGCGTGAACCGGATGCGAAACCCCAGTTCGGACACCATCCGCGCATAGCTGGCCGGGTGCGCCGCGCTGCCTTCGGTCCAGTTGCGTGCGCTGGCGTAGTGCTCAAAACGCCGGGTCAGCGTCGTGCGGGCGGCAAGCCTTGCAGCGAGCCTGGGGGGCGCAAAAACTTCAGTGACGCCTTCGGCCGTGAAAGTGCGCAAGGGTCCGTCCGAGTCGCGTTCGTCCAGCAGCGAAATCAGTTCATCGACCAGCGGAAGGTAAGGCCGCCAACCCGCCTCCGTGCCCATGTGCAGGGGTTCGCCTGGAACCTTGGTTTGCGCCAGTTCGGCCAGCACGCCGGACGGCGCGCGCACTGTCCCGCGAAATATCCGCCCAACGGTGTGGTCAAAGGCCTGACGCTTGTCGGGCGACGGGTGACGCCATTCATGCAGCAGGCGCCACAGGCGAAAACCGAAGCGATGGCCGCGCCACACCCGCCACCCGCGGCCGGTATGTTCCAGCGCAAATCCATGGTCGCGCTGCCCCACGCACGCCAGCACGCGGCCAAGCTGCTCGGTATCGCCGGGCAGGTCCGCGACCCGCAACGAAGTGCCCGGCCGAATCTCCCTGGCGATGGCTGCCAGCCGGTGTGCCAGGTCGCGCGTGTGCCTGTCGGCGTGGCACAGCATGCGTTCGCGCGTTTCAGCCGCCCACCGCCGCACCATGAGCAGGGGGCACTCGACATGCAGCTGTTCGATCAGGGGAAGCAATGCACCGATCCATTCATGCTGGCGTTCGCCGGCGGCCCGTGCACCGTCCTCCGCCGCCTTCAGAGCGACGCGCAGCCCGAACATCGTTTGCTCATTTTGCAGGGCCTTCCCCAGCCAGGCCAAGGCCTCGGGGAACAGCCGGCCGCCGCTCAGCAGGGCCGGCAGCTGAAGCAGGGCCTCGGCCCGCACCTGCACGATCGCGTCTTCCAGCCCGAGTGCAGGCCAAACGGCGATGAGCGCCCGATCACTGGCATGCACCAGCGACTGCGCCAGGCCCTGGCGCACGAAAGGGCTGGGGTCGTCCACCGCAGCTACCAAGATAGGCTCCAGGGCCGGGTTGCGCGACACGGCAGCGCCCAGCAGGTCGACCGCGTAGCGCCGCACGAACAGGTCGTCGGCCTCGCTGCGGGTGCGTACACGCTCGGCAACGACATCGGCGAACTGATCAGCCGCCATGATGGACAACAGCAACAGTGCTTCCCGCTGGATCCACACGTCCAGGCGCCGATCCAGCGCGGCGCGGTAGATATAGGCCAGCGTGGTGTCGCGCACAGCATGCGTGGCGACTTCGGGCGCCGTGGCCTTCAGGGCGTTCGACAGCGCATGGAAGGCTGCGGTACGCACCCTGGCGTCGCCGTCCCAGCCCAGCAATGACTCGACCCCCGCTTCCAGGGCGAGAGCCGTCCATGCCGCCTGCTGGTCATGGTTGTCGCGCAGGTGCATTGCCCCTGTCCGGCCGGCGGACCGCAGCATGAAGACGATCATCTGCTCCGCTTCGCAGGTGCGCACGCGTGCCCGGTCCTGGACGGCGTCCGGCCCGAACCAGCGGCGAAACGCCCGTGCATCGCCTCGCAGCTGAGCGGGGCTGGCATTGAGTGCGCGCGCGTAGTCCAGGACGATTCTTTGCCTCTCGACGCTTGACGTGGCCACGCCGAGGCGAGCGGCGAACCTGACCTGGCCTTCACGCAGCCCGGCAATGCGCTGGACTGCAAGGCCGACCTGTGACAGCAGGTAGCGGGTCACGAGCAGCGGCTTGGGCTCGGCGGCATGCAGGTCCTGGCGCAACAGCCACGCGGGCCACTGGGCGGCGAGCATGTCGATGTGCTTGCGCTCCAGGCGCATCTCATGGGGTAGAAGCCCTTCGTTCAAAAGGCTTCGGACCGTTCGTTGATCGTTTCCAGCCATCATTGCTCCTCGATCCGGTTGCCCACGGTAGGCGCGCGCCAGGTACGCAGAGCGCGAAAGTCGATTTCCGACGGTGAAAAGTCGCGGAAGTGGCGCGCGCCGCCCCAGTGCCAGCGCAATTCCACGCCGCCCACGAAGTTCGACCGTCCGACATCGGCACGCAGATGCGACAGCAGTTCAAGGCGCGTGCCGTTGTCAAGCCACCGTTCGGCGCTCAGCAGCAGCCGCCACTGCCGGCGCAGCTCGCTTTCAGGGCGGAACTGATCGGCCTGAAAGCGAGTGGTGCGCATGCCGGCCTCGATCCTGACCGGCCCGGCCAACTGGCGCCAGGAAAGGTCCAGGCTGAGCTGGTCAGGCCGCAACGGATTGAAGTCGGGATTGGTCGTCACCGCAGCCTGTGCCGCAAGGTGGCTGTCGCGCCATGGCCTCCAGGACAGGGTTTCGCTCAAGACGAGGGCCCGCCGGTGGTTGACGCGGTAGGCGGAGAACACGTCGGAATCGACCTGGTCCGCGTAGGCCGTGCGCTCCAGGTTCATTGCCCGCGCAACCAAGCCGACCTCCAGCTCGTGAGAAAGCGTGGGCGTGATGGGCCGGAGCTGGGATACCGCAACGCGCGCCGTGGCTGCAGCGCCCCGGCCGTCGGGCGTGTTCTGGCCAAAGGCAGTCATCGAGGCCTTGAGCCGTAGCGGTTGGGCGAAGCGGGCGAACCAGCGCATTTCTTGCTCTGCGGACAGGCGCAGCCCAAAGACCGGGCTCGCGCGCGCCGGCTTGCGCCATAAAAAATCGGCCTGAAGCCATTGGGTCTGATCATCGCTACCTTGGCGCCAGGTGAGGCCGCTCTCTGCGAAACGCTCGGAAAGCGGTAAATCGTCACCTCCATCTTCGGTGTGCCGCCGCACATGCAGGCCAGCACGTGCGGTCCAGGTGCCGGCCGGCCGCGCCAGCGGTTCGGCATCGACGAAGCTCACCTGTCGCGGCGCCTGTGGCCGGGACTGCAGGCTCCATGCGTCGGGCGGCTCGGGCATGGGCGTCGGCGCATAGTTGTTCGGGCGGGGTGGCAGGACCTGTGCGGGCAAGGGGTCAGCCAGCCGCTGGGCAATCCGGTACAGCGATTCGGCGGCGCCGGGTTGCGGTGCCAGCGTGAAGGTGGCGATGGGCTCGGTGAGCAACCGCTCCTCGCTTCGCACACCGTCGCTGTCCAGGCGGTCAATGCGCACCGCTACCGGCCCGGCGACCGTCACCTGCACCGGTTGCGTGCGGGTAGCAATGTGCCAATCGCGGGTGACCAGGGGTTCTGGCAACAGGCGCGACGCGAATCGGACGCGCACGAACTGGTTCGGGTAAGGCTGCTTGAGCGAAATCGACAGGGCCTGGTTGCCGGGCGGCACCCGCACGCGCACCTGCTGACCGGGCTGGCTGGTGTTTAGGCGGACGGTGCGCACCACGCGCGCATTGAGCTCCACCTGCACGTCGATGGGCAGCGTGGGCATGCCTGGCAAGTCGTCGAGCGTGAGTTGCGCGTCCACGGTCAAGGCATCAGCTTCAGCGTAGGCCAGGGTGGCGCGCGAGTCGGCGCCCAGGCGTATCTCGCCAGGGCGCAAGGGTGCCATCAGCGCGGCCCGAATGCGACCGCCGGGCGATTCCGGCGTGCCCTGCATGGTTTCGATGCGGCGCAGGCCGGCGCTGCGGTCCACCAGGGGCAGGGTCACCCAGCCACTGCCTTGCGAAAGCCATTCCCACTGGGAGCGGATTTCAGGCAACGGATGGGCGCTGGCCACGGCAGAGCCCAGCGCCAGGGCGCGAGCGCGCGCACCGGCTTGCACCTGCGCCATCCAGAGCAACAGCCGCATCTTCTCGCGCGGGTCGGTGGCCCATGCCAGGGCGCCCTCCACATCGCCATTCGCCAGCTTTTGCGCGAGCGGGTCACGGATTGCGGCAGCAGGCGGCAACCCCTGCCACGACACCGTCTCGAACACCGTGTCGAACGGTTCGAGCTTGGCTCCGGTGACAAGCTGGCAGCCGCGCCCAGCACCGCACCATGGCGCCGGCACCAGGCGGGCCACCTGGGCGACGTGCGGCATGAAATGCGCGGCAGCCGGCGCGGGCAGCACCGGGAGTTGCAGGGTGGGGCGCGCGACCAGCAGCCGCGCAGCCACATCGGACTCGCGGGAAGCGATGTTCAGCGTGTGCAGCCCTGCGGGCAGGTCGATTTCGCGTGTGACGGCCGCGCCGGGCAGGGCGCCCCCCGTGTCGAGTTCCAGGCCAGGCGACGCTTGGTTGTGGTGAAAGGGCATCAGCCAGAGTTGCCCGTCGGCCTGTACCTGCAACCAGCCATCCAGCAGGGAGGAGGCGTCTGCATGCAGTGGCCGGGCCTCAATGCGTATCCGTGCGGGGCCTGCCACCTGCACGACCAGCGGTTGCCGGGTACTGGCGCGCCACCATTGGGAACGCAGGTTCAGCGGCACACTGCGCAAGCGCAGGCCTCCGCCGTGGCGCAGCACTGCGCCTGCTTCGGCGCGCCACCAGTGTGGACCGGGGTGCCGCGCTTGCCAGCCGGTCCAGGCCGCCACCGCGCCAGCGTGCCCCGTCGGTTCCCCGTGAAGGGCCAGGGCTATGTCGCGCCCCGTGCGAAGCGCCTCATTCCAGGCGCCATCCCCTGGCGCCTGAAAAAACGCATTCGCCGCGAGTGTCCCTCCATACGAGAGCAGGCGCTGCGTTTGCCAGTAATCACGCTGCGCAGGCGTGGTCAACCGCGCCAGCAAGGCATCGAACGTTGTCGGGTATCTGCTGCGCAGTGCGCTTTGCAGCAGGGCGGGCAGCGCCGGTTGTGGGGCCGCCAGTCCGGCCAGCAGCGCCAATCGATCCTCGCCGTCGGCGGCCAGCAGTGCGCTCAGCGCACCATAGGCTGCAGGGTCTCTGGCGGATTGCGCGGCGGCGAAGAGCAGTTGCATCGCCAGATCGCCTTCACGCTGGTACAGCGCTTCGAGTTCGACTTGCGCAACGCGGGCAAGCACCGGGTCCGGGCCGGTCCAGTGCGAGCGCAGCAGGCGTTCACCCGTGAAACGCTCGCCGGCGGCGAACAGCGACTGCGCCAGCCCCTGCAGCGCCCGGGCACGCAGTGTCGGATCGCGCGCGGGCAGCGCCTGCTGCCACAGTTCGACCGCCCGGGCCGTATCGCTTTCGCGCGCGGCGGCCTGCACCGCCTGGCGCAGTACAGCTTCGTCGACCACTGCGGAATGCGCTGGCGGCGGGGAGACGTTCGCGACGTACTGGGCACGCGCGGCTTCAACCCTGCTTTGCAGGGGACGCAAGGCGTCCTGTCGCAACAAGTCCAGCGGCTCGGGACCGTCACGCGTTGCAACCCACGCGGCAAGCAATTGGTCGTCGGGAAAGTATTCAGTGGAGCCGGCCCATTGCAAGGCCAGCTCCACGTCGTTCGCCAGCGAGCGCAACTCGATGGTGCGCGCGTTCGCAGGCACCACCCAGTCCACCGCGGCCACCTGGCTGACCGGGGCGGCCTGCCCGAGCCGGTCAGACCGTCCGCCCAGTCCCGGCAGCCAGAGATCGGTTGGAATGGCAGCGAGATCGCCTGCTCCCGGGCGCAGGCGTTCATTGGCGAGTGCCGGCATGCCCGACAGGAGTGTGGTGACCGTGCCATCTCCATGCCGTACTTCAATGCGCGCGGGGTCGGCGTTGGCCGGCACCAGGGCGCGCACGCGCAGCGGGTAGGCGACGGCCGGCAACTCGTAGCGCGTTGCCGCGTTGGTGAGGCGGTGGAACAGGGCGGTTGGAGGCGGCTCTGGCGAAGCCGCCGCGTTGGGTCCGGCAATGTGGTGGCGTGCGGCCTCGTTCACCGGCTGCGGTTGCCGTATCGACACAGCCAGCGTTCGGACGGTGCCCGCTGTGGCCGGCACCAGGTCGTGAAACTGCGTGAACTGTCCCTGAAGCTCGTCGGCTGCCCCTTGCACCGCAGGCAGCGCGGGCAAGGCGCGGGCTTCACGCTGCAGGCGTTGCGGGGCGAGCATGCCGATGTCGCGCCACCGGTTGGAGGCGGCGGCGGCCACGCTCTCCTGCTCAGCCGCCTCCAGTGCGGCATTTCCTGCCAGCGCTGCCCAGCCCTCGGGCAGGTTGAGGCCGGGCAGCAGCAAGTCCGGCAGGCGCGCTGTCGCAGCGCGCAGCAGTACGGCATGACTGGCGCGCAGGCGCAGCGCGTGCTCGCCGGGTGGCAGCTCCAGGGTGAATCGTTCCAGCCGAGCCGAAGCCTGCCATGCGCCATCGACACGAACAGGAGCGACTGTCTCGGGCCCCGTCGGCTGGCGTACCAGCTGTGCCGCGAGGAGCCCGAGCGAGGCTTGCAGCGCAGGAATTGCCTTGGGCGGTGCTTCCCCTGCGGCCAGCCGGTATTCGAGCAGCAGGCGGTCGGGGCCGTTCACTGTCACCGCGACCTCCTGTCCCGCCGCCACCTGGACGTGGCGTCGGCCTGCGGCTTCATCGGCCCGGCGCACTTCGACGGCGGGGCCAGGCAGGGCCAGTTCGTGTCGGTAGGCAACAGGTTCTGGCGGCAACTCGAAACGGGCGATAAAGAGCGCGACCCGCTGTGGAGCGGTGCCCTCCGGGGCACGCAGGTGGACCACCGCCGGCTGGACAGTTCCGGTTTTCAGCAGCCAGGATCGGCCATCTGAGGCACGCACCGCTTCAGTTTCGATCGCCAGGCCAGTGCCTTGCGAAAGCGCAAAGACCGGTGGCGTCGCAGCGCTGCCAGCACTCGCCACGACGCGCAGCATGGCATGGGCCGGCAGATGAAGGGCAATGCCCGCGGCGGCATCTAGGTTCACCGCATGCCAGCCGCCGTGTTTATCGGCGGCTGGCAGCGGACCGGCTACCCAGTATGGGGCACCTCGGACATTTTCCCAGCGCAAGTCCGCACGCATGCCGGCACGCACGGTTTCCATGCCATCGAGCGCGGCGTGGCTCGGCGCCATTGGCATCAACCAGGCAATGACGGACAGCACTGCATGGATCCACAGCCTCATCGCACACCTCCCAGGCACTCCAGCAAGGCCCGTCGCTGCGCGGCGTCGACAAGCAGTCGCTTGCGCAGCGGAAGCGCCATTTCGACGTGCACGAAAAGGTCGTAACGCGTCTCCCGCAACGCTTTCGCCACGGTGTTGGTCGTGCCTCCGAGTTCGCGGACATCGGCCCCAAACAGGCGCGTTTGCGATTCAACCCGTTGACGCATGCAGCGCACGGCCGCTGCGAGTTCCGCCGAAGGACGGTCATGCCCGGCGCTGACGATGGCGCCACTGTCAGCAGCAGAGGCAGTGCGCCGGCGGTCGGCGTCGAAACCATGCAGCTGCACAATTTTCTCTCGCGGGTAGACCTGCGCAAAAGCCAGGGAAAAGGCGATGAGGTAGGTTCCGTCCAGATGTGCAAGGTCGGCGACTTTGCGCGGCACGGTATTCCAGGCCAGCGCGCGCGGCAATCCGTCGCCCGCGTACCGCAGCAGGATGTCGCCGGTCAACCCGTCGGTGGGCACATGGGGCGCTTGCAGGGCGTGTCGCCCGCCGCTGAAAAAAGCATAGAGCCCTTGGCCTCCTCGCTGCCTGCGTGCCTCGGCAACCACTGACAGCACGCCGCCTTCCCGGGCCTGGCTGTGCAGCTCCCAGCCCAGCGCCCGCGCTTGCTCGGCAACGGCCGCCGAAGTCTTTCCTTGCAGCAACTGCACGAAAAGCGCCTGAGCGGCAGCCAGTTGCGACGCTGTCGGCGCGAGGTAGCCGGCCCCGGCCGAGGCCCCGGCGTTGGGCCACGCCTTTGCATAGGCCATCTCGACCAGGTCCGCCCCGGCATTCGCCACCACGGGCAAGGCCGCGCCTGCGAGGGCGGCTGCGAGAGTAGCGGTGCGATAAGTGCTATTCGCCATTGCGCTTGCTTTCAAGAATCAAGGTGGGTTTGGCTCTGGCGCCGGGGGTGATGCGCGAGGTCGAGACCCAGCTTGGACCGCCCTCCGGCACGAGGGTGATGCGGTAACGGCCACGCGGTGCGTCTTTGGGAATTGGCACGAAGAACGGCTGGCCGGCGTCCGATTTTTCGCCGCCAGTCTCTGCCACCGGCAAGGCGAATTCGCCGCTGGGGCGCACGTCGTGCACGCGCTGCGTGAACAGCCAGCCAGGATAGGGGCCGATCGGATCCGACAGTGGCGGGGCGTCGATGCGCACGCGGACGCGGACGCGGCCGGAGGCACCAGCGGGCCGGAACAGCCGGACTGTGATGAACTCTTCCTCGCTGCTGGTGCGGTCGACATCGAAGTGCAAAGGTTTGTCAAAACGGAAAGCCAGCCGCTTCACCCAGGGATCGCCCGATTGAAGATGGCTGGCATACCAGCGCACGGACGCGTCCGCCTCGACCTTGAGCTGATGGGCGCCGGCCGGGAAGGCCGGCAGGACAACCTCACCGGCAATCCCCGATGCCGCCCCGCTGGTCCAGGGCTGGCCGTTCAGGGCTACGCTGTAGCGAAAGCTGCGGGCGCTGCCTGCAACCCAGGCAAGGCGAGCTGTCACGGCGCTGCGTCCGGGCTCGGCATCGAACGCCACAGCATCTTTCGTGGGAAGTGCGCGGAAAGTGCCTGCAATGCCGTCGATCCGGTCGGGCACGCCGGGTTCGCGCGGTGCCAGAAAAACCCGGGCTGCGCTCTCGTTGACTGGGTCGAAGCTCTCCCATTGATAAAGGCCGGCGGCCACTTCCGGACGGTCCTCGGGCTGGCGCGGCTGCACGGTGAGAAGGCGGTTGGCGTTGTTCAAGATGCGGGCTTCCGCCTGCTGGGGCTGCAGCGGGAACCAGCCCGGAATGGCCGACTGCGCGGCCTCGGGCACGCTCGCATCTTCGGGCGTTCGAACGGCGCGCGCCAGGTCGGCCGGTCTCGAGTAGGCATTGACCAGCACCGGGTCGGCGGCGTTCACCCGAACCAGCGCAACGCCTGTGGGCAGCCGGAAAAAAGCTTCGAGCGGATCACTCGCTTGATCGCCATCGAGTTCCGGCCAGGGTGCGTCATAAAGAGAGTCAACGAGCGGCTGCATCGACACCGCGAGTTTTCTCAGAACACGCCCTTGCGCATCCAGCAGTTCGACATCCACGGGCGTTGCTGGAAATGGATTGCCTTTGACTCTCATGCGGCGCAGTACCAGCCGAAGCGGAGTCGGTTCGCTGCCGGCATGGCTCACCATGAACTCGACGGGCTCGTTCTGGCGCGTGTCCCAGGCGCGCAGGAAGCGCACGGGAAGGGTCAGCTCGGGTGCATCCTGCGCGCTGCCAAGTGTGACGCGCACTGCCGCGTGCAGGCTGGCGCTTATTTCAAGCCAGCCGCCGCCAAAGTCAGATTCAGCAACGAAGTTGCCTCCAAGCCAGCCGTGGCGTGTGACGCTGCGCTGGAAGGCGCTGTGGCCAGCCCATCGAACCGTGACCTCGGCTGGGTAGGCGCTACCCTGCCTGAGAGGCTCCAGCGCGATCCGAACCCTGGCACCTTTTTCCGGCAACTGCACGACCACGCGCCGGTCAGGGCCGGCCATGCGAACCAGCGCCTGGGCCGGCTCGACCACCGCACCGCGGTCGGGAAGGTCGAGCAGGTAAATGTCGCGTCCCACAAATTCCCCGGAGGGGCCCAGCGGGCGCCAGCGTGACGCCATGACGTTGACGCGCTCCTGCTCCAGCAGCAGGTTCGGCGGAAACAAGTTGCCCCCAGCCAGCCGCACTTGCTGCTCCTCGCTCAGCCGGCGCCAGGCATTTTCAGCAGTGCGCTGCGACACAGGCTCTGGAATGGCCACCCGCACCAGCACATCGGTCAGTTCAGGGTCGTTGCTCACCAACCGCATGCGGATCCGCGCTGGCCTTGAGCTTCCCGCAAAATCCAGCCGAAGGACTGCAGCCGCCATGGGGGAGGGCGCATCGCGCTGCAGGTAAAACGAACCGGTGCCACGGCCTGCGTTGGGGAGTTCAACTTCCTGGAGGTCGCGGCTGAAGTGGTGGGTACGCTTGCGCAAAGAGCCATCGGCGTCAATCTCCTCAATTTCAATCGCATAATGCCAGCGCCGCTGGGGGTCGGCCTGGCGCATTCGCCGCGCTGCGTTGAGGTCCCTGAGGTTGGCGTTCGTCGTGATCCGCAAGGCGCTGGCCGCTGCCGGCAGGACGTAGTCGACTGCGGGCCCTTGCGGTGTTATCACTGTGCCGCTGGTGGACTGAGCGACATCCTTGAGCGTGCGGTAGTCCTGGTTCAGCATCGGCGTGGGCATGTCGCGCGTCCACCACCACACCGCCCCGGCCAGCAGCGCCGCAGCCACCAGGAGCAGCAGGGCCAGGCGATAAAAAAGGCGCAGGCTCATGGGCATGCCTTTGTATGGTTGCATGAAGGCTGGGCAACGCAGACGCTGTGATTCATTGCACCACCATCCACCGGGCACGCATCGAAACAAAGCGTTGGCTGTCTGCCGCCGTAACGGGACCGGACGGCACCCGCACGTCTTGCGTGGCCGAGCGCGTGGACGCCGACAGGGACATCACGCCTATCAAAACCCCCCGCAGGTCCTTGATGAGCAGGTACCCGCCCCGCCCGGCCTCGTCGTCCAGGCGCTCGAAGGTCAGGTCGGGATGACTGCGCTGCATGGATGAGAGCCGGACCACATCTTCGGTGGCGTAGTATTGTTCTGCATCGGCCCGCAATCGCACAGGCAAGGGGGCATTGCCCATGCGCAGCTGCGACAGCACCTCCACGACATTGGCCTGGCGTACCTGCAGCCCCAGTGCTATGAACTGCCGCTGCACCAGCGCCACGGCCTCGGCGTCGGTCTGGCGCCGGGTGACTGGCGATACCCACAGGGTGGCAAAGTGTTTGTTGCGCGTCTGGTTCATGTAGGCAGCCTGGGGTCCGCCGCCAGCGTCCAGGCCGGTTGTGTCGGCGCCGCCGCCGCCGACACGCACCTGCAGGCCCGACTGTTGCAGCGTTTTCAGCAGCGCTGCCGGCAACTCGGGCAAAAGGCTGCGCTCGGCCACCAACGTGTCGAAGGACAACACCGCGTCCTCGGTGGGCGCCGGCTGGCCGGGCCGCACGCCAAAGGCGCGCACCTGCACGGCTAGCCCGGGTTCGTCCCGCATCTTGCGCAAGGCCACCTGGTGGGCGAGCGTGAACAGGCTGCGCGCATTGTTCATCGCCAGCACATCGGCGCTTGCGTCCTTGTTGGCGTCTGGCGCCGCGCCGGCGATGATCAGCATGCGCGCGCGCAGGTCTGTAAAGCTGGTGAGCGACAACTCCAGGATGCCGGATTCGCTCAAGGGCCGCGGCACTTCGACCACGAAGTTTTGCCAGGACCCATGGCGAATCAGGATCCACCCGCCGGCGCGACTGGCATCGCTGACCAGAAAGTAGTCGGCCTGGGGGTCGGCCAGCCAACGCACCTGCAGGCCCAGGCTGGCTCCGCTGGCAGCTGCAGAGGCGTAGGCGAACGACGCGTCCGCGCCTGCCGTGCGCAAATTGCCTTGGGTTGCAGCGATCTCCCACAGCGGCGAAAGCACCTCGCGGTCGACGCGCAGCAGCTCCTCGGGCCGCGGCGCCGCATACTTGCCGCTGGCAGCGGCGGCCAAATTCTGAGGGGTTACCATCTGCCGCACGGCGGCCTCAACGCTTTGCGACAAGTTCTCCCGGGGAGACCTGGCTTGGGGTTCGCTGCTCCAGCGCATGCGGTTGACATCGGACGGGCTCAGCCACAACTCGGCAAAGTTCGCCGTCAGCGTCTGACGCTGCAGGTTGCGCCCGGGCGGGGACGAATATTGCACCTGCAAGCTGGAAGTCGACTGCTCGATGTACTTGAGGTCAAGCCCCTCCGGCACCTGCCCGGACAGGTGCAGTATGGAGCCGCCCTGCGGACGGCTTCGCAATTGAATAACTTCGCGAGGCGCGACTTCTCGATGAAAAGCCTGGAACATGGTTTGAGGCCAGGCCACTACGTCGAACGATCCGTCGTCCTTGAGCTGCCGAGCCGAGCCGGCGGACGCAAACGCATGGCCGTTCGCATGGGAGAACAAGGCAACGGCAGCCTCAAACGTTCCCGCCTCGTCGACCGGAGCGGGAACACCCACCAGCAATTGCGGGCCGCGCGCCAATCGCAGGGCATAGGTGCCCCAGTGCCGGACCGGGGCGCGCTCCTGCAGAAGCAGGTAAGCGCCGGCCACCTCCACGACGTCGTACTGGGCCGATAACAGCGCCCTGCGCGCACTCTCGAGCGTTGCAGGATCAACTGACCGGCGGTACTCCAGAAGATAGCGCACGCCCGCGGCAAAGGCGTCCAGCTCGCGTTGGAGCGGTGCCGTTGTGCCCTTTTCCAGGCTGGCGGCGTAAAAGCCCGTCTTGGCCATGTTCAGCACCGTCCCGATGTCGCGCGGGTTCTTCTCGACCGCCGGCAGCACGACTGATGCGATGGATGCCGGCTCTTTCCACTGCAAATCGGGCAAGAGCACCAAGACGAAGCCGATCAGCGTAGCCACCACGATCCCGCCGAGCGAGGTCTGTAGCGTCGCTGCCGTCACCCTGGCAAAAATACCTTTGTCATGCATCTTCAGCGCGAGCAAGGTGGCAAGCAGGTAGCCGAACCCGAACCAGTCAGAAACCTTGATGTCTGGCAGAAAGAGCACCAGCGCCCACGACAACACATACTTGTAGGCAAAGCTCACGTTGAAAAACAGCAGCAGCTTGCGAGCGCCCTCCATTGTCATGTTGCGAAAAACGGGTAAACGCAGCGCCAAGCTGGCGAGCACCAGGATGACGGCGGTTTCGGCCAGTGTGGTGAAAATTTTGTAAGGCTCAAACCATTCAAGCGCGAGCAGCGACGGAATCAAGATACCGCTGAAATCCCATCCGTAGAACAGGTTCAGCCGCGAAGCCACGAAGGCTGTGACCAGCAGCACGATATAGGCCTTGGGCGTGGCCAAAAACGACGACGCCGTGTTCTCGTACATGAACGCCAGCGACGCCATGTTGAAATTGGTCAGATTCATCAGCCCATAGCGCACGACCAACCAGGTCAGGGCAACCTGCGCTGCCATGGGCCCAATACCCCGGATCAGGCCGGTTTTCCAAAAGTTGTTGGCGACCAGGGCGACGATGATCAGCCCAAAGCTGTGCAGGTTGCTGCGGTAGTCGAAGGCAAAATCATAATGAGCGAGCAGCCATTCGCCCGCTTCGGGTAACAGCCATCCGTCTGCGACGATGCGCACGGCCACGCTCGCCAACACCAGCGCGAAGAAACGGTCGCGCCCGAAAAAGCTCGACAGACCTGTGAAACGGGTCATGTATTCAGAATAAAGCCAGACCAGCCAATAAGTGATGATGCCTTCGGCAAACACTATCATGGCCACGCTTGGCTTGACGATCAGGAGCGGCACCAGATAACCGGGAATCACCAGTCCCGACAGCACCCACCCCAGCCGCAGGTTGGCCAGGCACACCACAGTAATGCCGACCCACACGGTGACGATCACCGATGCCGACAGCGCGCCTTCAGGAAAGATCGGAAGCGGGAACCAGTTCACTGCCCGTGCCTACGCCGTTCGCGCCAGGACTACTTCTGCGGCGTAACCGCGACCCACTGCGCTGGAGAGGGACAACTTGCCTTGCGTGCCCAAGGCATCGGCATGCACCTGACGGATGCGGCGCAGCGTGGGCGATTGAGGCCATGTGGGGCCATGCAGCATTGCCTGCAGGCGCTCGTTGGGCATGCCGTAGCCTTCGTTGCGAATCGACAGTGTGGCATGTTGCGCGTCGGTTGCCACAGTGACCGTGACAGTGCCGGGGAGTTTTGAATCAGACGCGAAGAGGTGCAAAATTGCCAACATCAACGATCCGAGCTTTTGCGGATCGGCATGCACCATCGCCGGTTCACGCGAGCCTTCCAGCGCAAAATGCAACGCTTCAAAATCTCTGATGCTGGCAATTTGGGTTGCCGCAGACTCGATTGACTGCCACAAATCTATGAATTGAGGCGAAGTGGCCGAATTTGAGCCGGGCGTCACGGCGCGGGTGGAGATTCGATCATTTTGCATTGGCAGCAACTGCAGCATGACCCCGTGCAGGTTGCCTAGCGGATCAGCATTGCCAGATGCCATGGAGTCTGTCGCGCGCAAGGGCATTGACTTCAGCCTGTACTGCACAATGCCAATCCATGCCGCATGCTCGAACCGCACGTCGTCAAATACCGCTGCAGTCAAAGCAACACGGGCAAAGTCGGGCGTCAGGCCGCAAACTCGTTCGAGTAGATCAGCCGCCGAGATGCTGCCATCGGCTGCCAACTCTGGCATTTTGAGCAAGGATTTCATGCCTGCATTGGCAAGAAGCTGCCGACCGAACAGGTCATAGACAACGGTGGGGGTGTCGAGGTGATCAAAAACGTCTTCCAGGAGTTCTGCATGCCGGTCGGCAAGCTGAAAGTGCTGAGCCAGCCGTGAGGTCCACGCAACACGCGCGTCGTCATGCAAGTTGCGCCAGCCACTGGCCATCGCCAACTCTATAGGCGCACCCTCCTGGTTCTGCAGGATCAGGTCGGCAAAGCGCCGCTGCAGGAATGCCAGCGCCCGCTCAATGGCGGCCTGATGCGCCAGATCGCTGGAAACGCCAAGCGCAAGAAACCCGAGCACCTCCCCATCAGCAATGATCGGCGCGAGGTATTGGCGCTCGTTCACAAGCTTGTGTTTGAAGAAATCCTCGACCCTCATCACTTGTCCTTGGGCAACGGCCGAGGCATAGGGCTCCTGTGTCAGGTTCACAATGTTGGTCATCGCATCCGAGGCGCAACGCAACGATTCAACCCTGCGCACCTGCGCCGTGCCCTTGACCCGCTCTAAAAACACGACTCGGGTGACTGGAAGCATCTGGTCGACCATGCCCAAGAGATAGGCCCAAAATTGACCATTGGTGGGTACGAGGTGCTTGCGCAACCGGCTTTCAAGTGCAAGGTTCGCCTGGTTTGCGAGTTTCTCCAGCACGAGGTTGTGCTGATCAGCTTTGCTCATTACGGTCGATACAAGCGTTGTACCAATGACCAGCATGGGCCCCAAGATCGGGACATGCACGTGTCCGCCCAGCAGAGCCAGCCAAGCGAGCACAACCAGCCCTCCAATTGCCAGCGTGCCAACCAGCATCGACTTGCGAAAGCTCATGCGCTGTATCACCACGACGAACCCCAGCCAAGCGCCAAAGACCAGCAGGGCCTTTAGTCCAGGATGCACGGAAGCAATGGCGGTTCCACTCAACATGGAGTCAAGCGCGTAAGCGTGGTAGTCGAGCTTGGACACCTCGCGCCTGCTGTCTGTAATAGGGGTGACGACAGTGCGGTGGAAACGCTCAACACCAATGCCGACAAGCACCACCCGATCGCGCACGACCGCCGAAATCGCCTTGCCCTCCAGCAACTGCTGAAGCTTTAAACGCGGAAAGGCTTGAGCGTTACCGTGAAAGTTGACCAGAAATCGTCCTTCTTGCGGAACCTCAATGCCGAGGCGGCGCGCCGTAAGTGCTTCCAGGCTGGGTACCGTGTTCTCGCCCACACGGTATGTGTATTTTTGGTAGCGATGTACGCCGAGTAAAGGGTCCGGGATCTCCGAAACCGCATGCGGTAGCAGCCCGGCAAGGCTGGTCGGCAGATTGAAGCGCTCCGTATCAGGATAATCCGGATCAAAGACGAGATCGGAGCCGAGAATCGCCCGGGGTTGCCTCAGCAGGTTTTCAGTGATAGCGCGTGAACCTTCCGGCATCACGGTAAAGACCACCTGCCTTGCGCCGAGCGCCAGCAGTTGGTCGGCCACAGCGTTCCAGTCCACGCCTGCATTCATGATTGTCACAACGGGTGTGTCAACGAGCAGGACCTTTCGCGGGCTATTCTTGAGGTCTGGAGTGTGCCTTACAAAAAAATCGTATATACGGCCATCGATCGGTGTAAGCATTCCACTGAACACCGCAAGCGCGATAACAATGGCAATACCCAGGCTCTGCCACAACCCCTGGGCTTTGGTTAGTGATGTCCCCGTTTTTATAATTTTCTTAACCCCACGCAGTATTATTTTGTTAACAACCCTTGTTAAGTTCCACATCCACTGCCTGCCCCAATTGGCGTCTTTAGTGCGTCATGATTTATTTTTGCGTTATCTGACTTTCTCATGATTGATGCTCGGCATGGTTGATCAGCTCACGCGCCAAAAACACTATGACCGTGCGACCGCTCTCCACTAAAAGTTGGCAACGGATTCCCAACTGACGGGTATTGCCTGAATGGGCATGTTGTGTTGCCTCGAAGCTGACAAAAGGTACCCCAGTCTTCAACCGTGCAACGTGCGCCTCGATCTGTTCGCGACTTGGGCTCTTTAAAAGCACAAACGGCGTGGTCGCGCGCAATTCCTCCAGCGTCAGACCTGCATTTTTGAGTGCGATGGCGTTGGCATGGAGATATTGAAGGGAAACGGGATCGGCCAGCCAGACATCATCGCTCAGCCCCTCCAACAACTCGCCGAACAAGTTGGCCAGGCGTGAGTGGCGCGCTGCCTCCAGTACCGCCATCAAAACATCTGCCAGCTGGGCAAGGGATTGCCGCTGGCTATCGCTCAGCTTTCCTGGCTCTGAGTCAAGCACGCAGAGCATGCCGATGGGGTTGCCCCGTGCGCTCATGAGTTGACTGCCGGCGTAATAGCGGATTTTCGGAAAACCGTTGAGTACCGGATTGTCGAAAAAACGCTCGTCTTGCGCAATGTTTGGCACTTCGAACACGTCCTTCTCCATGATGGCGTGCGCACAAATACTGTCATCGCGTCTCGTCTGTCCGAGAGAAAGGCCGAACTCAGCCTTGAACCATTGGCGGTCACGGTCCACAAGAGTGACAGCGGCGAAACGGGTGCCGCATATCACGGCGGCGAGTTCTGCGATTTCGTCGAAAACCTTTTCAGCTGGAGTATCTAAAATGCCGTACTCGGCCAAGTCGTAAATACGCTCGGCTTCATTCGCAGGAATCTCGGGAACGCGCATGGGTTTTGAAAAAAAAATTGGTTAAGCACTTTATATTCACATGAAAGCAAATCAAGTAAAAAAATTTTTGACTTGTTAACCTAGTCCACAAGGAAGTGAAGAATTGTGTATCGGGGATTAAAATCCATTGGTAGGACTTTTCCCCTGGTTTGCGTATTCCACAACCGATTTCATGAGTTGGTTTGCCTGGCAAGCCCTTTGCTTCCAAGTTGCATTGGGCTAGGACAAGCCAGTGTGGAAGGTAGCCGCACCATGTTGTAACTGGGGTTAGCCGTGTTTCCACGGACACACTGCGGTACTTGACCAGCTTGACAACCCCAAGTTTGGATTTGCGGCTAAATTACTTTCTTTTCCATAACCCTCTCCGGTTTTATCTTCACACCTTAACAAAGTGTCTGCGAAATCGGCAGCAGCGCAGTTCACCTGTCCCGTTTCATGCCGATGTCAAAAATCGGGAGAAAAAAGTTCCAGGATTTATGACCTGAATTGTTGAATTGTTGACTTGTGGCTAAGATCACGTAATTGGAAGATCTTATGAACAAGCCAAGGGTTGCCGCTCACCGCGGCGTGTCGTTGCTAAAGCACGCTTTGACCCTGGTGGGCACTCTGGCCGCCACAATAGCGCTGGCGGGTGAGCCAATCGAAATCATTGTTCCCTTTGGCCCGACCAGCGGGGCGGACACACTGGCGCGTTACTGCACGCCAGCACTGCAGTCTGC
>JAQGMZ010000050.1 GCA_028292045.1 Polaromonas sp.
CCTAGAAGTCGTCCATGACGATGGCGTTGTCCAGGCCGCCGCCCAGGTCCAGGCCGTAGGCCCGCATCATCTCTACATCCTAGGTGAAGCCCAAGGTGCGGGCGCGGGCGATGTCCCGGCTGTAGCCGCCCGAGCCGATGTCGAACTCGACGCGCTGGCCTGTCGAGTCGACCGCAGGATGGTCGAAATCAATTTCAAAGCTGAGCTTGTAGCCTTCGTACGGACTCAGGCGCGCCCATTTGACGTTCGCGCCCTCGCCTTCCCGGACTTCCACCGGCTTGAGGATGCGCACGAAGCGCTTGGGTGCCGCTTGCAGTTCAATGCCGGCCGACTGCAGCAAAAACACGAACGAGGAGGCCGAGCCGTCAAGGATAGGCACCTCTTCGGCGGTGATGTCGATCACCAGGTTGTCAATGCCCAGGCCGGCGCAGGCCGACATCAGGTGCTCGACGGTGTGCACTTTGGCGCTGCCGCTCGAGATCGTGGACGCCAGCCGGGTGTCGGTGACGGCCTCCGGGGAAATGACGATGTCCACGGGCTGCGGCAGGTCAACGCGCCGGAACACGATGCCGGTGTCGGGCAACGCCGGCCGCAAGGTCAACTCGACCCGCTGGCCGCTGTGCAGGCCCACCCCGACTGCCCGGGTGAGGGATTTAAGTGTTCTTTGGGCAAGCATGGGGTATTTTAATTTAACTTGCGTTTAAACAGCGCAAAGGCCGACTGACTCCCTGGCAAGCCAGGGTCAGTACAGCCAGCCCTCAAGTCGCAGGTAAAGGTCCCCCACGCCTGCCGGGCAGGCCTGGGGGCAACGCTGGCTGCGGGTTCAGTCAGCCTGGCGACGCAGGAAAGCCGGAATCTCGAAGTCATCCATGCCGCCTGACGCCAGCGCATCGACCTTGGCCGCCGCCTGGGTGCGGTTGCGCCACACGCTGGGCACGGCCATGTTGCTGTAATCGGGCTGCTTCAAGCCCTGCATGCCGCCTGCGTTCTGGCCGGCATTGCGCAGCACCTGCAGCGGCGCGACATTGCTGCGCACTTCCTGCTGCCGGCTCAGCCCGGTGGCCACCACGGTGACACGGATGTCATCGCCCAGTTCGTCGTCGTAGGAGGTGCCGTAGATCACATGCGCATCGGGCGAGGCATAGGCGCGCACGGTGTTCATGGCCAGCTTGGATTCGTTCAGCTTGAGCGAACCCTTGGCCGCAGAGATCAGCACCAGCACGCCCTTGGCGCCCGACAGGTCGATACCCTCGAGCAGCGGGCAGGCCACGGCCTGCTCGGCGGCAATGCGGGCGCGGTCGGGGCCGCTGGCGCGGGCGGTGCCCATCATGGCCTTGCCGGGTTCGCCCATGACGGTGCGCACGTCTTCAAAGTCGACGTTCACATGGCCGGGCACGTTGATGATCTCGGCTATGCCGCCGACGGCGTTTTTCAGCACGTCGTTGGCATGGGCGAAAGCCTCGTCCTGGGTAACGTCGTCGCCCAGCACTTCAAGCAGCTTTTCGTTCAGCACCACGATCAGCGAGTCGACATTGGCTTCGAGTTCGGCCAGGCCCATGTCGGCGTTGGTCATGCGGCGGCCGCCTTCGAAATCAAACGGCTTGGTCACGACGCCCACGGTCAAAATGCCCATTTCCTTGGCGACGCGGGCAATCACGGGCGCCGCCCCGGTGCCGGTGCCGCCGCCCATGCCGGCGGTGATGAACAGCATGTGCGCGCCGCTGATGGCGCTGCGGATGTCGTCGATGGCCAGTTCAGCGGCATCGCGGCCTTTTTCAGGCTTGCTGCCGGCGCCCAGTCCGCTGGCGCCCAGCTGGATGTTCTTGTGGGCGGTGCCGCGATTCAAGGCCTGCGCGTCGGTGTTGGCGCAAATGAATTCAACGCCCTGCACGCCGCACTGGATCATGTGGCCGACGGCATTGCCGCCGCCGCCGCCAACGCCGATCACCTTGATCTGGGTGCCTTGGTTGAATTCCTGGATTTCAATCATTTCGATACTCATGGGGAGCCTCCTGTTCGGATAAATGGGGATGGACGGTACTGAAAAATATAAATTTCAAAATGGTGTGCGAAACATGGCGGGTCAGGCCGGTGGATCGGCTCCTCCGGAATGGGTTCGGCGCCAGGGGCGGCCGTTGAAGCTGCAGGGTATGTTCATCAGAAATTCCCCACGAACCAGTCTTTGACGCGGCCCAGGGCGCTGTGCATGCTGCCCGCCTTCTGGGACACCTTGAAACCGCGTATGCGCGCCAGCCGGGCTTCTTCCAGCAGGCCCATCACCGTGGCGGCCCGGGTCTGGGCGACCATGTCGGACAAGGCGCTGGAATAGCGCGGCAGGCCGCGCCGCACCGGCTTGAGAAAAATGTCCTCGCCCAGCTCGACCATGCCGTGCATCATGGCGCTGCCGCCGGTGATGACGATTCCGGAGGAAAGCACCTCTTCATAGCCCGATTCGCGGATGGCCTGCTGGACCAGCAAATAGATTTCCTCGACACGCGGCTCGATCACGCCGGCCAGCGCCTGCTTGCTCAGCATGCGCGGGCCCCGGTCGCCCAGGCCCGGCACCTCGACCTGGGTATCGGGGTCGGCCAGCAATTGCTTGGCGCAGCCGTTTTCCACCTTGATGTCCTCGGCGTCCTTGGTCGGGGTGCGCAGCGCCATGGCGATGTCGCTGGTGATCAGGTCGCCGGCAATCGGGATCACGGCGGTGTGCCGGATGGCGCCGCCGGTGAAGATGGCCACGTCGGTCGTGCCGGCGCCGATGTCGACCATCGCCACGCCCAGTTCCTGCTCGTCCTGCGTCAGCACCGACAGGCTGGACGCGAGCGGATTGAGCATGAGCTGGTCCACGTCCAGGCCGCAGCGACGCACGCACTTGATGATGTTCTCGGCCGCGCTTTGCGCCCCGGTGACGATGTGCACCTTGGCTTCCAGGCGCAGGCCGCTCATGCCGATGGGCTCGCGCACGTCCTGGCCGTCGATGACGAATTCCTGCGGCTCGACCAGCAGCAGGCGCTGGTCGGTCGAGATATTGATGGCCTTGGCGGTTTCAATCACGCGGGTGACATCGGCCTGCGTCACTTCCTTGTCCTTGACCGCGACCATGCCGCTGGAATTGATGCCGCGGATATGGCTACCGGTGATGCCGGTGAAGACCCGGCCGATCTTGCAGTCGGCCATGAGCTCGGCCTCTTTCAGGGCCTGCTGGATGCTGTGCACGGTGGCGTCGATGTTGACGACCACGCCGCGCTTGAGGCCCTGGCTGGCGGCAATGCCCAGGCCGGCCAGCTTGAGCTCGCCGCCAGGCATGACTTCGGCGACAACGACCATGATCTTGCTGGTCCCGATGTCCAGACCCACCACCAGGTCTTTGTATTCTTTGGCCATGTGTAAGCTACCTTTTCTTTTTCTTGACAACTGCGTCGGCGATGTCGCCGGTGGTGACGCCCCTGAGCTTGAGCGCGTAGCCGCTGCCGTAGCGCAGGTCCGCCGACTCCACATCGCGTCCGAAACGTGAGGACACCTGCGGCACGGTGTCGATGAAGCGGCGGGCGCGCGTCTGCACCTCGGCCAGTGAACCGTGGCCCAGTTCGATCGAAGCGCCGCTGTCGAGTTGGGCGCGCCAGCTGCCGAGATCGCTCAACTGCAATTGCTCAAGCACCGCATCCATCTCTTCGAACAGGGGAAACAGGGCCTGGTAAGCCTGCAGCACCTGCGGCGCCTGCCCCTTGGGCCCGTTCAGCAGGGGAAGCTCCTCGTTCTCGACATCGCCCGGATTCGCATCGAACACTTCGCCTTCGCTGTTGACCAGGCGGGATTCACCCTGCGGCCCCCAATAGGCCACGGCCTTGTGCTCATACAGCACGACCTTCAGGCGATTGGGGAATTCGCGCTGCACCACGGCCCGGCGCACCCAGGGCACGGTTTCAAAGGCGGCCCGCGTGGCGGCAAGGTCAACCGTCAGGAAATTGCCTGCCAGCTTGGGCGCCACATTGGCGCGCAGGGTGACGGCGTTGTTGTGGGTCAGTTCGCCACCGACCCGGATGGCGCTGAGGTTGAAGGCGGGCTGGCGCACCAGCCAGGCCATGCCCAAAGCCAGCGCCATGGCGCCCAGCAGCAGGCCCAGAAGCACCGAAACGGTGTTCATGAGCCTGACGTCTGGCGGCAGGGCAACAGGCAGTGGCAGGGTGGAATTCACGGCTGTGTTCCATCCCGGGATGGGCAAGGCTGGGTGTCGAGCGCTGCGGATTTCAGCACCTCGACGCACAGCGATTCGTAGGAAATGCCTGCTGCGCGTGCCGACATGGGCACCAGCGAATGCCCCGTCATGCCGGGCGAGGTGTTGATTTCAAGCAGATAGGGCTTGCGCGTGGCCTGGTCGATCATCACGTCGGCGCGCGCCCAGCCGCGGCAGTTCAGCAGGCGAAAAGCTTGCAGCACCAGTTGCTGAATGGCTGCTTCCTCACCCTCGGGCAGGCCGCAGGGCACCAGGTACTGCGTGGTGTCGGTGAAATACTTGTTTTCATAGTCGTAATTGCCTTCAGGGGCAACGATGCGGATCACCGGCAGCGCCCGCGCCTGCCCGCCGGTGCCGAGCACCGGACAGGTGACCTCGTCGCCGGCAATGAAGGCTTCGCACAGGATGTCGGCATCCATGGTTTCAGCCAGCGCCACGGCCTGGGCCATGCCGGAACGGCTGCTCACCTTGGTGAGGCCCAGCGAAGAACCTTCGCGCGCGGGCTTGACGATCAGGGGCAGGCCCAGCGTGTCAGCCACGCCATCGACCTCCGCAGGGCTGTACGCGCCCCGGCGCAGCAGCACATGGCGCGGCGTGGGCAGGTTGTCGGACTGCAGCAGGCGCTTGGTCATGACCTTGTCAATGGCCATGCTCGACGCCATGACGCCAGAGCCGGTGTAGGGAATGCCAAGCAATTCCAGCGCGCCCTGCACCGTGCCGTCTTCGCCAAAGCGGCCGTGCAGCGCGATGAAGCAGCGCGCAAACCCTTCGCGCTTCAGGTCGCCCAGGTCGCGCTCGGCGGGGTCGAAGGCATGGGCATCAATGCCCTGCGAACGCAGCGCCTCCAGCACGCCCTGGCCGGACATGAGCGAGATGGCGCGCTCGGCGGACCTTCCGCCCATCAGCACGGCGACCTTGCCGAATCCGGAATCAAGCGGCTTCATGCGCATTGCCCTCCAGCAGCGTGATTTCTTCGAGCGCCTGCAGGGCAAGCACCTTGGCGGGCACCATGCCGATCGAGCCGGCGCCCATGCACATGACCACGTCGCCGTCTTGCGCGGCATCCAGGATGGCCTGGGGCATGTCCTGGATGGCGTTCACAAAAACCGGCTCGACCTTGCCGGCCACCCGCAGCGCGCGCGCCAGTGAACGGCCATCTGCCGCCACGATGGGCGCCTCGCCGGCGGCATAGACTTCGGCCAGCAGGACCGCATCGGCATGGCTGCTGATGACCTTGACGAAATCCTCGAAACAGTCGCGGGTGCGGGTATAGCGGTGCGGTTGAAAGGCAAGCACCAGGCGGCGCCCCGGAAACGCACCGCGCGCCGCCGACAGCGTTGCCGCCACTTCCACCGGATGGTGGCCGTAGTCCTCGATCAGCGTGAACGCCCCGCCGTCCCTGGCCGGCAGGTCGCCGTAGCTTTGGAAGCGGCGGCCCACGCCGGTGAAGCCGGAAAGCGCCTTTTGCACGGCGGCATCAGGCACGTTGAGTTCTACCGCAATGGCGATGGCCGCCAGGGCATTCAGGACATTGTGCTGGCCCGGCAGGTTCAAGACCACGTCCAGGTCGGGCAGCCGCACGCCATTGCGCCGCTGCACCGTGAAATGCATCTGCGGGCCCACGGCGCGCACATTGACAGCGCGCACCTGTGCGGCTTCATTCAAGCCATAGCTGGTGATCGGGCAGGACATCTGCGGCATGATTTCGCGCACGACCGGATCGTCGGTGCACAGGATGGCCGTGCCGTAAAAAGGCATGCGATGCAGAAAATCGACAAACGCCTTTTTCAGGTTGCCAAAGTCGTGCCCGTAGGTCTCCATGTGGTCGGCGTCGATATTGGTCACCACCGCCATGACGGGCAGCAAATTCAGGAATGACGCGTCGGACTCGTCGGCCTCGACCACGATGTAGTCGCCCGAACCCAGCTTGGCATTGGCGCCGGCGCTGTTGAGCCGGCCGCCAATCACAAAGGTCGGGTCCATTCCGCCTTCGGCCAGCACGCAGGCCACCAGGCTGGTGGTGGTGGTCTTGCCGTGCGTGCCGGCAATGGCGATGCCCTGCTTGAGCCGCATCAGCTCGGCCAGCATGAGGGCTCGCGGCACGACTGGAATGTGTTTTTCGCGTGCGGCCAGCACTTCCGGGTTGTCGGGCTGAACGGCGGTGGAGGTGACCACGGCATCGACACTGACCAGGTTGCCAGCCGCATGGCCGACAAAAGTCCGGATGCCAAGGCCGGCCAGCCGCTGTAACGTGCTGCTGTCCGACAGGTCGGAGCCAGAAATTTCATAGCCCAGGTTGTGCAGGACTTCGGCAATTCCGGACATGCCCGCGCCACCGATACCGATGAAATGGATGTGCTTGATGGCGTGCTTCATCGCGCAAGTTCCTCGCAGGCAGCCAGCAGATGGGCAGTGGCATCGATTTTTTGCATGTTTTTAGCCTTTAGTGCAGACTGAACAAGCGCAATGCGCTCTGTTTTTTGTAGCATTATGGCAAGTTTTTCAGGGGTCAGGTCATGTTGTTGCATCAACCAGCCGCCGCCCTGGGAAACCAGGAATCTTGCATTGGCGGTCTGGTGGTCATCCACCGCAGAAGGAAAGGGAACAAACAGGGCGGCAGCGCCCACGGCAGCGATTTCGGTCACGGTGCTGGCGCCTGCGCGGCAGATGACTAGGTCGGCGTCGGCAAAGGCCTGGGCCGTGTCTTCAATGAAAGGCGTCAGCTCGGCATGCACGCCGGCAGCCTGGTAATTGGCCTGCAAGGCTTCAAGCTGGCGTGCGCCGCTCTGGTGCGTGACCTGCGGGCGCCCTGCCGCCGGAATCAGGGCCAGCGCCCTGGGAACCAGTTCGTTCAGGGCGGTTGCTCCCAGGCTGCCGCCAACCACCAGGACCTTGAGCGGCCCGTGCCGGTGCGCAAAACGGACCTCTGGCCCAGGCTGCCGGGTAAAGGCCGGACGAAGCGGATTGCCCACCCATTCGGCATTCTTCAGCACCTCGGGAAAAGCGGTAAACACCCGGTCAGCCACCCTGGCCAGCAGCTTGTTCACCAGCCCGGCCACCGAATTTTGTTCATGCAGGATCAGCGGCTTGCCCAGCAAAACGCTCATCATGCCGGCCGGAAAGGCAATGTAGCCGCCCAGGCCAAGCACCACGTCGGGCCTGACGCGGCGGATGACCTGCACGCTTTGCCAGAAGGCCTTGAGCAGGCGCAGCGGCAACAGCGCCAGGGTCAGCGGGCCTTTGCCGCGCACCCCGGAAAAATCGATCGTCTCGAGAGGAAAGCCGCGCGGGGGAACCAGCTGGCTTTCCATGCTGGGCCGCGCCGCGCTTCCCTTGCCGCCCAGCCAGTGCACGCGCCAGCCCCGCTCGCGCAGGGCCTCGGCCACGGCCAGACCGGGGAAAATATGGCCGCCGGTGCCGCCGGCCATGACCAAGGCGACGCGGGCCCCCACGCTTGCCGCTTTGCCGTGTGGACTCATACGCGGCCTCCACGCATCAGCACGCGGTTTTCATAGTCGATGCGCAGCACGACGGCCAGCGCAATCAGGTTCATCACGATCGCCGAGCCGCCGTAGCTCATGAGCGGCAGCGTCAGGCCCTTGGTTGGCAGGGCGCCCAGGTTCACGCCGATGTTGATGAATGTCTGGAAGCCCATCCAGATGCCGACGCCCTGGGCCACCAGTCCGGAAAAAAGCTTGTCGAGCGCAATTGCCTGGCGGCCGATGTGCATGATGCGGCGGATCATCCACAGGAACACGCCAATCACCACCACCACGCCGACCAGGCCGAATTCCTCGCCGATGACGGCCATCAGGAAGTCGGTGTGCGCTTCGGGCAGCCAGTGCAGTTTTTCAATGCTGCCGCCCAGGCCGACGCCAAAAATCTCGCCCCGGCCAAAGGCGATCAGCGAATGCGACAACTGGTAGCCCTTGCCCATGGAATACTTTTCGTTCCAGGGGTCCATGTAGGCAAAGATCCGTTCCCGCCGCCATTCGCTGAACATCACCATCATGCCGAAGGCGACCACCACCACGGCCGAGATGACAAAAAACATCCGGGCATTCACGCCACCCAGGAAAAGAATGCCCATGGCGATGACCGAGATCACCATGAAGGCGCCCATGTCGGGTTCGGCCAGCAGCAGGACCCCCACAATGCCCACCGCAAACGCCATCGGCAGCACAGCGCGAAAAAAGCGCTCCTTCACCTCCATCTTGCGCACCATGTAGTTGGCGGCATACAGCAGCACGGCGAACTTGGCCAGCTCGGATGGCTGGAAATTCATGATGCCCAGCGGAATCCAGCGCCGGGCGCCGTTGACGCCTTTGCCGATGAAAGGAATCAGCACCAGCGCCAGCAGCAGCAGCGAACCCATGAACAGCCAGGGCGCATACTTTTCCCAGGTCGTCATGGGAATCTGGAACGCCGCATAGGCCGCAACCGCCGCGACCAGCAGCGAGAAAAAATGCCGCGTCAGGAAAAAAGTATGGGCATAGCGCGCAAACTTCGGGTTGTCGGGCATGGCCACCGAGGCCGAATACACCATGACCAGGCCCGACAGCAGCAAGGCCACGGTAACCCATACCAGACTCCAGTCCAGCCCGGCCAGGCGAACCGGCGTGGTCAGCTTGACCGGCAGGCTGCGGCCTCCCAGCCGCACCGGCAAGGCGTCAGAGGCCGCCTTGCCAAAGCCCGAAAACCAGCCAGAGGCGCGTGCACCCAGGTTCATAGCACGGCTCCCTGCTCACTGGCCAGTTCCTGCACCGCTTCGCAAAAAACACGGGCGCGGTGCTCGTAGTTGTCGAACATGTCAAAACTGGCGCAGGCAGGCGACATCAAGACGGCGTCCCCGCAATGCGCCTGCACGGCGGCCAGGCTCACCGCTTCAAGCATCGAGCCAGCCTGCAGCAGTTCAACCCCGGTGTTTTGCAGCGCTGCGCGAATGCGCGGCGCGTCTTGGCCGATCAGGACCACCGCCCGGACATAGCGGGCCACCGGATCGGCCAGCGGCGAAAAATCCTGGCCCTTGCCTTCGCCGCCCAAAATCAGCACCAGCTTGCGCGCCTGGCCAAGTCCGGCCAGCGCGGCAACCGTGGCGCCGACATTGGTGCCCTTGCTGTCGTCAAAATATTCCACCCCGTCGAGCACAGCCACCGATTGCACCCGGTGCGGCTCGCCCCGGTATTCGCGCAAGCCGTGCAGCATGGGGGCCAGGGGGCAGCCCACGGCCACGGCCAGGCCCAGCGCGGCCAATGCATTGGTGGCGTTGTGGCGGCCCTGTATGCGCAGGGCTTCCAGCGGCATAAGGCGCTGAATGTGCAGCACCGGCTCTTCGGCCCTGCGCCGCTTGATGGTTTCGTCCGCCTCGTCCGCGCGCACCAGCCAGGCCATGCCATTGGCGGTCTGTATGCCGTAGTCGCCCGGGCGCCTGGGCTCGTCGCCGCCGAATGTCAGGCAGCTGCGGCTCTGCTTGCCCTTGACCATGGCTGGCAGGGCAGCCATCACCAGCGGATCGTCGCGGTTGAGCAGCATGAGGCCGCTTGTGCCATACACCCGCGCCTTGGCAGCGGAGTAGGCCTGCAGGGTTTCATGCCAGTCGAGGTGATCCTGGCTGATGTTCAGGACCGTTGCCACGGCAGGCTCGAAATGCGTGACGCCGTCGAGCTGGAAGCTGGACAGCTCCAGCACCCAGACCTGCGGCAGGCTGCAGGCCGCGTCGGCGGCTTGCGCGTCCAGCTTTTCAGCCAGGGTGTCGAGCAGCGTCGGCCCGATGTTGCCGGCCACCGCCACTGACTTGCCGGCGCGTTCGATCAACTGGCCGGCCAGCGAGGTCACGGTGGTTTTGCCATTGGTGCCGGTGATGCCGATGACCTGGGGCGCATAGCCCCGGTCTTCTTTCAAATCGGACAGCGCCTGCGAGAACAAGTCAAGCTCGTTCTCGCAGGCAATGCCTTGCGCCCGGGCTGCCGCGACCACGCCGCTGATGGAAGCGGGCGACAGGCCGGGGCTCTTGAGCACCCGGTCAAAACCGGCGCGCTCCAGCAACGCGCCCTCCATGGGGCCGCATACAAATTCAGCGGCCGGCACGGCGGTTGCCAATGCCGCCAGTTGCGGCGGCGCTGGCCGCGTGTCGGCCACAGTGACTCGGGCGCCGGAGCGGGCGCACCAGCGCGCCAGGGCCAGGCCCGAGGCGCCTAGGCCCAATACCAGAATGTGTTGATCCGCCAGCGTGTTCATCTGAGTTTCAGGGTTGAAAGCCCGACCAGGCAGAGCAGCATGGTGATGATCCAGAAACGCACCACGACCTGGGTTTCTTTCCAGCCGACTTTTTCAAAATGGTGGTGCAGCGGCGCCATTTGCAGCAACCGCCGTCCCTGGCCGTAGCGCCGCTTGGTGTACTTGAACCAGCTCACCTGCAGCATGACCGACAGCGCCTCGACCACGAAAATGCCGCCCATGATGGCCAGCACGATTTCCTGGCGAACGATGACGGCGATGGTGCCCAACGCCGCGCCCAGTGCCAGCGCGCCCACATCGCCCATGAAAACCTGCGCCGGGTGGGTGTTGAACCACAAGAACGCCAGGCCGGCGCCCGCCATGGCGGCGCAAAAAATCAGCAGCTCGCCGGAACCGGGGATGTGCGGGAAGAGCAGGTACTTGGAATACACCGAACTGCCGGTCACATAGGCAAAAACGCCGAGCGACGAGCCGACCATGACCACCGGCATGATGGCCAGCCCATCCAGCCCGTCGGTCAGGTTGACCGCGTTGCTCGAGCCCACGATCACCAGGTAAGTCAGGATCACAAAGCCGAAAACGCCCAGGGGGTAGCTCACCTCTTTCACAAACGGCACCAGCAAGCCGGCCTTGGGCGGCAGGTTGACGTCAAACCCCGACCGGACCCAACTCCCGAACAGTTCCAGCACCCGCATGTTGGAGCTTTCCGAAATGCTGAACACCAGGTAGAGCGCGGCAATCAGTCCAACAACCGACTGCCAGAGGTATTTTTCGCGCGAACGCATGCCTTCCGGGTCCTTGAGCACGACCTTGCGCCAGTCATCGACCCAGCCGATGGCGCCAAAGCCCAGGGTGACCAGCAGCACGATCCAGACGAAACGGTTGGCCAGGTCGAACCAGAGCAGGGTTGAAATGCCGATGGCCATGAGGATCAGCACGCCGCCCATGGTGGGCGTGCCGCTCTTGCTCAGGTGCGTCTGCATGGCGTACTCGCGGATCGGCTGGCCAATCTTCAGCGCGATCAGGCGGCGAATCACAAACGGACCGGCGAGCAGGCCGATCAGCAGCGCGGTCAGCGCAGCCATGACGGCGCGCAGCGTCAGGTACTGGAACACGCGCAGGAATCCCAGGTCGGGCGAGAGGGTCTGAAGCCATTGGGCCAGGCTAAGCAGCATGCGGCTCTTTCTTTTTTTGTTGTTCATGTTGTTCTTGCAGGCCATTGCCGGCCGCCACAACGGCCTGAACAATGCGTTCCATCTTCATGAACCGTGAGCCTTTGACCACGATGCTGGCAACATGCGGCAATTCGAGAATTACGGCAGCGATCAGTTCGTCCGCGCTGCTGAAATGGCGGCCTTCGCCGAAGGCAGTGCTGGCGTGCTGCGATTCCGGGCCCAGAGTGAAAAGTTTTTCAATGCCCGCCAGCCGCGCCTCGCAGCCTGCTTCGCGGTGAAACTGCGGGCCCTGGCTGCCGACTTCGCCCATGTCGCCCATGACCAGCAGGCGCGGTCCGGGAAGTTCGGCCAGCACCTGGAGCGCGGCCAGCATCGAGTCGGGATTTGCGTTGTAGGTGTCGTCGACCAGCGTCACGCTGCGCCCTGGCAATGCGATGGCCAGGGCGCGCGAGCGTCCCTTGACCGGCAAAAATTCCGACAGTCCCGTGGCGATCGAGTCCAACGGCACACCCACAGCCAGGGCGCAGGCAACAGCGGCCAGGGCGTTCTTGATGTTGTGCCGGCCGGCGATGTGCAGCGCGAATTCGAGCGGCCCCGATGGCGTCTGGGCAATTACCTGCCAGCCGTTGCCATTCCAGCGTGCGCTGGCCGTCACATCGGCGGGTCCGTCAAGCGCGAAAGTCATCACCCGGCAGGCACCCGACAGGCGGCGCCAGAGATCGGAGTAAGCATCGTTCGCCGGGAAAACGGCGGTGCCCGACGCATCCAGCGATGCCAGCACCGAGCCGTTTTCCAGGGCCACGGCGTCCACCGTGGCCATGAATTCCAGGTGTTCGCGCTGGGCATTGTTGATCAGCGCCACCGCGGGCTTGACCAGCCCCGCCAGGTAGGCAATTTCGCCGGGGTGGTTCATGCCGAGTTCAACCACGCCGACCTGATGCGCAGCGCGCAGGCGCAGCAGCGTCAGCGGCACGCCGATGTCGTTGTTGAGGTTGCCTTCGGTGGCAAAAGCCGCGTCTGGCTTCCAGGCGCGCAAGATCGACGCGATCATCTGCGTGACGGTGGTTTTCCCGTTGCTGCCGGTCACTGCAATCAGCGGCAGGTTGAACTGCGCTGCCCAGGCCGCGCCGATGCGGCCCAGCGCCAGGCGCGTGTCGTCCACTTCGATGCCGGGCAGGCCCGCCTCGGCCAGTCCGTGCTGGGCAATGGCCGCCACCGCGCCTTGCGCCCTGGCTTGCGCCAGGAACCCGTGCGCATCGAAATGCTCGCCCTTGAGCGCCAGGAACAGGTCGCCCGGGCGCAGGCTGCGGGAGTCGGTATGAATTCGCAGCGGCACGATGCGGCCATCGCCCTTTAGCCGGGCCGATGGCAACCAGGCGGCAATTTGCTCCAGGCTGGTCATGCGGCCCCCTTCGACTGGCGCTGGGCAGCCAGCGCATTCAATATGGCCTGCGCCTGGTCCCGGTCGGAAAATGCCCGCCGTACCCCCTTGATTTCCTGGTAGTTCTCGTGTCCCTTGCCGGCCAGCAGGACCACATCCTGCGGTGCGGCCAAGTTGAGCGCGCGGGCGATGGCCGCCTGGCGGTCCTGCTCCACATGCGCAGCCTTGGGCCGAGTAAGGCCCTTCAGCATCTGCTCGATGATGGCCAGCGGGTTTTCACTGCGCGGGTTGTCGCTGGTCAACACCAGTTCGGCCGCATTTTTTTCTGCCGCAGCGGCCATCAGGGGGCGCTTGCTGGCGTCGCGGTCGCCGCCGCAGCCAAAAACACACCACAGCCGGCCACCGCGGGCCTGCGTCACCGGCTGCAGCGCCGCCAGCACTTTTTCCAGTGCGTCGGGCGTGTGGGCATAGTCGATCACGACCCAGGGCAGTCCTGCGGCTGTCAGGGTTTCGGTGCGACCGGGCACGGGCATCAGGTCAACGCAGGAAGCCACAGCGGCCGACAGCGGCACGCCCAGCGCCCGCAGGCTGGCCAGGACGCCCAGCAAATTCGATACGTTGTACAGGCCGACCATTGCGCTTGCAACCGGGAATCGCTCAGCGCCCTCCACCACGTCAAAAGCCACGCCATGCGCGTCCTGGGCAATTGCCTGCGCCTGGAGCCGCGCCGGACCGGTGCATGACACGGTCCAGACGTCCATGGCGGTCAGCTCCAGTGCAGCATGCAGCTCAATGCCTTTGAGGTCGTCGATATTGACCACCACCGCGCCCAGGCCAGGCCAGCTGAACAGCATTTTCTTGGCCTGCCAGTAGGCTTCCATCCCGGCGTGGTAGTCCAGGTGATCCTGGGTGAAGTTGGTGAAGACCGCCACGTCGACCCGGGTTCCGTCCAGCCGCCGTTCCTCCAGGCCGATCGACGACGCTTCCAGCACGCAGGCAGAAAAGCCTTCGTCCACGAAACGTCGCAACTGCTGCTGCAGCAGCACGGGATCAGGCGTGGTCAGTCCGTTTGCAACCATGGCGCCGGGCTTGCCGATGCCTAGCGTCCCCACCATGCCGCACGGGTGCCCAAGCCGCCCAAGCGCCTGCGACAGCCACCAAGCGGTCGATGTCTTGCCATTGGTGCCGGTGACGGCCACCAGTTGCAGCTGCCTGCTGGGCGCGCCGAAGTAAGCAGCAGCGATCAGGCCGGTTGCGGCTTTGAGCCCTTCGTACATGGCCACCCGCTCATCCTTGAAGCCGTGGGCCTGCACACCTGTTTTTTCAACCAGGCACGCGCCAGCCCCGGCAGCGAGGGCGGCATTGACGTACCTGCGCCCGTCGGTAGCGGCTCCCGGCCAGGCGATGAAGCCGTCGCCGCTGCCGGCCATGCGGCTGTCGGCCCACAGCGTGCCCGTCACGCGCGCCTGCAGCCAGCTTGCGGCCTGTTCCGGCGTGTGCAGTTGAACGATGGTCAAAACGACTCCTCCACCGTCTGCGTGATGATTTGCGGCACCACGCTGACGTCGGGCTGCACGCCCATCATGCGCAACGTCTGCTGCACCACTTCGCTGAACACCGGGGCCGCTGCAATGCCGCCAAAGTACTTGCCGTCGCTCGGCTCGTCGATCATCACCGCGACAATGATGCGCGGCGATTCGATGGGCGCCATGCCGGTGAACCAGGCGCGGTATTTGTTGCTGGCATAGCCCTTGCCGACCTGCTTGTGCGCCGTGCCCGACTTGCCGCCGACGGAATACCCGACGGTCTGGGCAAGCTGGCCGGTGCCGCCCGGTGCCGCGGCCATCTGAAGCATCTTGCGGACCGCGTGGGCATTTTGGGGAGAAAACACCTTGACCCCGACAGCCGGCTCATTTTTCTTGAGCATGGTGACCGGAATGATCTGGCCGTCATGCGCAAACGAAGTGTAGGAATGCGCCATCTGGAACAGCGATGCCGACATCCCGTAGCCGTAAGCCATGGTGGCCTGCTCCACGGGCCGCCAGGTTTTCCACGGGCGCAGGCGGCCCGACACCGCACCGGGAAATTCAATCTGCGGTTTTTGCCCGTAGCCCAGGGCGACATAGGTGTCCCACATTTCGTGGGGCGTCATTTTCTGGGCGATTTTCAGCGCGCCGACGTTGCTGGACTTCTGGATCACTCCCTCTACCGTCAACGTGCCGTAATTGTGGGTGTCGCTGATGGTGAAGCCGCCGATATTGAAGCGGCCGGGGCCGGTTTCAATCAAGGTCTGCGGCTTGATGCGGCCGGCCTCCAGCGCCATGGCCACGGTGATCGGCTTCATGGTCGAACCGGGCTCGAAGGTGTCGGTCACGGCGCGGTTGCGCAGCTGCTCGCCGGTCAGGTTCTGGCGCTTGTCGGGCACATAGCTGGGATAGTTGGCCAGGGCCAGCACTTCGCCGGTGACCGTGTCGAGCACCACGACGCTGCCGGCCTTGGCCTTGCGCGCAATGACCGCATCGCGCAGCTTCTGGTAGGCAAAGAACTGCACCTTGCTGTCGACGCTGAGCTGGATGTCCTGGCCATCCACAGGCGGCACCTGCTCGCCAACGCCTTCGACCACACGGCCCAGGCGGTCCTTGATCACCCGCCGGGAACCCGCCTTGCCGGAAAGCGCTTGGTTGAAGGTCAGCTCGATGCCTTCCTGCCCCTTGTCTTCCACATTGGTGAAGCCCACGACGTGGGCAATGGTTTCCCCTTCGGGATACTTGCGCTTGTATTCCTTGCGCTGGTAGATGCCTGCAATGCCCAGGGCCTCGATTTTCCGGGCCACCGGTTCCTCTAGCTGGCGCTTGATCCAGACAAAAGTCTTTTCCTCGTCGCTGAACTTCTTGTTGAGTTCGCTCAGCGGCATTTCCAGAAGTTTTGCCAGTTCCGCCAGCTGGGCAGGGCTGGCCTCGACATCTTCCGGGATCGCCCAGATGCTGGACGCCGGCACGCTGGAAGCCAGGATCAGGCCATTGCGGTCCAGGATGCGGCCGCGGTTGGCGGGAAGTTCCAGGGTCCTGGCAAAACGCACCTGGCCCTGGCGTTGAAAAAATGCGTTGGCGTACACCTGGATATACGCCGCCCGGACAGCCAGCGCGACAAATGCCAGCGCAATCAGGGCAACGATGAACTTGCTGCGCCAAACCGGCGTCTTGCTGGCCAGCAAGGGGCTGGAGGTGTAGAGAACGCTTTTGCTGCTCATTGCGGCGCCTTTTGCACGGCAGCGGCCGCCACATCGGCTGCGGACTTGTACTTGACGTATTCGGTGATGGCCGGCGTGGTCGTGCGCATCAGCAGACGGTCCTTGGCCAGTTTTTCAATTTTCAGCGGCGTGGCTTCCGCACGCTTTTCAACCTTCAGGCGGTCGTTTTCGGTTTCGATCTTGCGGCTTTGCGCGGCGGCTTTTTCAAGCTCGACATAAAGGCGCCTCGACTCATACTGGGTTTTCACCAGATACAAGGCACTGGCCAGCACCGCCAGCAGCAGCACAAAATTCAGGCGTCCCATGGCCCGCCCCTTGTGCCGCCTGCCAGGTGCAGCGACAGATGGTTCATGCCGTGTCTCCGGTGCGCTCGGCAACCCGCATCACGGCGCTGCGCGAGCGCGGGTTGGCGGCGACTTCCTGCTCGCTTGGCCTGATGCGCCCCAAGGAACTGAGCTGCATGACTTTCGGCGCGGCAAATGGCGTGCGGCGGTCATACACTTCGCGCGAGTGGGTGGCCATGAATTGCTTGACGATCCGGTCCTCAAGCGAATGAAAACTGATCACCACCAGCCGGCCGCCAGGCGCCAGCACGCCCAGCGAAGCCTGCAGCGCCTGCTGCAGCTCCTCAAGCTCCGCATTGATAAAAATCCGCAGCGCCTGGAAAGTCCGGGTTGCCGGGTCCTTGCCGGGCTCACGCGTCTTGACGGCGCTGGCCACCACCTCGGCCAGCTGGGCGGTAGTGACCAGGGGGCCAGACGCCTGCCGGTAGCGGTCAATTGCCCGGGCGACCAGCCCGGCAAAGCGCTCTTCGCCATAGTCGCGGATCACTTCGGTCATGGCGTCGATGGACGCGTCTTCCAGCCATTGCGCCACACTCTGGCCGCGCGTGGTGTCCATCCGCATGTCCAGCGGGCCTTCATTGCGAAAAGAAAAACCGCGCTCCGGGTTGTCGATCTGGGGCGAACTCACGCCCAGGTCCATCAGCACGCCGGCAATGCCCGCCTGCGGCATCTGGTCCAGATGCCTGAAGCCCTCATGGCGAATGGAAAACCGGGGATCATCAATGGACCGGGCTTCGGCCACCGCATCCAGGTCCTTGTCAAATGCCGTCAGACGCCCAAGCGGCGACAGTAGCGAGAGCAAAAGGCGCGAATGGCCGCCGCGGCCAAACGTCGCGTCGATGTAATGGCCGTCCGGGTTGACCTGAAGCGCCGTGACGGCTTCGTTCAACAGGACGGTGCGGTGTGTCCATGTGGCGTTCACCAGCTGCTTTCAGAAAGAAAAATCTTTGAAGACATCAGGCATTTCGCCTTTCATCTGCTCCGCTTCCTGGGCCGCATAGGTTGCAGCGTCCCAAAGCTCGAAATAATTGCCCATGCCCAGCAAAACGGTGTCCTTGCTGATGCCGGCCGACTTTCGCAGTTCCGGCGATACGAGTACGCGGCCGGTTGCATCCATTTCGACATCCATGGCATTGCCCAGAAAAATCCGTTTCCACCATTGCGCCTGCATGGGGAGCGAAGCAATGCGCTCACGAAACTTTTCCCATTCGCCGACCGGGAAAATCATCAGGCAGCCGTGGGGATGCTTGGTGAAGGTGAACCTGCCTGAAAAGGCGGCACCCATTGCTTCGCGATGACGGGTAGGCATGGAAAGCCTTCCTTTGGCATCGAGAGCAAGAAATGACGCACCTTGTAACACTATTAAATCCTCATCCCTACACTTTTCACCACCGAACTGCACATATTCCCACTGTATCAGGGAACACACTGTCAGCCCAGAAATTGACACAAATTATTTCAATGAAATCAATAACTTAGGGTGCTGGATGAAAGTCGCCGGGGATTTAAATAATGTTTGTTATTAATAACTTGGCGCGCATTTTGAAAGTCAAGTATTAACAAACTGAACCGTTTGGCCCGATTGCTTAATAAATTACAAGAAACTATTTTTTGCCAAATTTGGCACATAACCCGCTTTACAGCCTGGAATATGAAATAACAGCGCCAGGGCGGACATCGGAACTCCGGCTGCCAGCCTTAGGCCTTCGACCTCTAGAGCTAGCAAAAATATAGCACTTGGAACCCGTTTTCGCGCTTGACAAGCTTTGCAAGTTACTGATTGGCTTCAGAATTTAGCTAGGACAAGGCCTTGGGGAAAACACGGCGCAGGACTACAAAAAATGCGTTTTCAGGTTCAAAAATAAACACATATTGTGTTTTTCTGAAACAGAAAACCTACAGATTTTGTTTTTTTCTTTACAAACGGAAAGCTGGAAATTCCCAATCAGCTGGAACCGCAGAAGATATTGCTCAGGCGGTCAATCGTCTTGACTCTTGAGCAGATGCCTCTGCTGCAAGGCTTGTTGCGGCAAGGGCTGTGTCCAGCACAGCCCTTTGCGCAAATCTCAATCACTGCGGGCGGTAACCCTGGCGTACTCGACAATGCCGATGACATTGAAAAACGCAGCCACCAGCCGATTGACCTCGTAAAACTCGATATAACGATTTTCGGCATGCCGGGCGGCAACCCAGTTGAGCAACATGCCTGCCGCAGAAAAATCGACCCGGATCAGCTTGGCGCAGGAAATCTGCATCTTCTCGGCTCCCATCAAACTGGCTTCGAGCCTTTCCATGACGCCTACCGCATCCCCCTGTATATGGCCGGACAGGTCCACCGTCAATGAGCGGATGGAAGTGCTGTCCGCAAAATTGATTTCAGCCTCGTCCTCCAGCCCCATCAGGGTGGATTGAATGTATTCGGTAATGGGTTCGCCGATGATGGTCGCGCTGCCCATGCCATCCCCGTCTTCATCGAGTGACCTGTACTCGCAGCCTGCGACTTCCCAGGCGGGTGGCGACACTTCGTAGGTCACGCAAAAATCGAGTGCGGCGAGTTCAAAATCATCGGGCCGGTGAATGACACGCAACATCTCCAACCGCAGCAGCCACCACTTCGCATCGGTAGCCCGTTCACTGGAAGGCGTGGCGGCTGCAAGCGCCGCCTGCAGTTGCAACTCACCCATGAAGCGCAGCTTCACGGCATGACTCGCCAAATGGCTGAACAACTTGAGCAGCGGCTCGAGTGCGGCCGCATCAATGGATTTGAGGTGGCTCCAGTCCAGACGCCAGGGCATCGGTACGCGGGCAAGGGCCAGGTGAAGGACGCCTAGCGACTGCGTCCCGAGCACGGATGCGCAGACCCAGTCGACATCCATGCTTTGCTGGATGGGCTTTTCGCTCGGCTGGACAAGTGCCTTGACCTGGTCGGGAAGCGAATACCACTGCGGCGCGGAGCGGCTGAAGCGAAGGGCGAATTCAAGGGCCGCTGTTTCAAACTTGGCGTGTTCCCCGGTGGCGCGGTACAGGTCAAACACCGTCAGCCAGGCATGCTTGTCGTCCGCGTGCGAAGCCCCGAGGGCCAGAATTTCAAGCAGCCCGAATTCAGCGCCGGCATCATCGCCATTGGCAAACAAGATGGCGGCTTCTTCAAGATCGGCGTCATGGACGATGGGATCGCGCTTGCGTTCCGGCATGGCCGACCCGCTTATGGGCAACAAGATGCCCATGTTGCTGCTGTCGCTGAAATTGTCGATTTTTGGAAACCCGGATTGTTCCAGACCCAGCGGCGGTGCCTGCACCAGAGCGCCCTGCAGAAACTTGGGCGCCGCCGCATCGGCACGCGGGGCTGGCCCGGCGGCAGCCACCAAGGGCGAAGCGACGGGTTGCTGGGCCGGCGGGAATGGCAGGGGCACCAAATCATTTTGCGCGCTGGAAGGAACGTAATTTTTCGTTTTCCACCACTGCATCGACATTTGCGCTTCGATGTCGTCAATCTTTTTCAGGGTTACCGCACGGTCTTCGACGTTGGAAGTGATGCTGCTCTGAAAAAATGAAGGCCGGCTGCCGATTTCGGATGCGGTTCCAACCCGTGCCCCAAGCTTTTGCAGCTTTCTGAGCATATCGAATTCACGCTTGCGCACAAAGTCGTTGCGGCGCTTTCGCTCAATCATTTCATTGAGTGCCTGCTTGGTGACCGCGTCGTCCTTGCTACCGTTGATGGAGTCGAGTTCGGTCCAGTTGGTTGCCGGATTGCGAACGAACTTCACCAGCTTGGACAACAAACCGGAAGCAGTTTCGTCTTTGGCCATGTTGATCCGTTAGTAGTGACGCAGTGACAGAGGCGTCAGTCGCCGAACATCTTTTGCTTCAGCTCGCGCCGCTGCTGGGCTTCCAGCGACAGGTTGGCGGTCGGCCGGGCAATCAGGCGGCCAACGCCGATGGCTTCGCCGGTTTCATCGCAGTAGCCGTAATCACCCGAGTCGATGCGGGCAATCGATTGTTCGATTTTTTTGAGCAGCTTGCGCTCGCGGTCGCGGGTGCGCAGTTCGAGCGCGTGCTCTTCCTCGATCGTGGCCCGGTCCGCCGGGTCGGGAACGATGGCCGCGTCTTCGCGCAAATGCTCGGTGGTCTGGCCGGCGCTGTTGTGGATGTCCTGCTTGAGCAACGACAGCCTGTGGCGGAAAAATGCCAGCTGCACTTCGTTCATGTATTCGGCATCGGGCATGGCCTTGATCTCAGCGTCCGTCAACTGGTTGGCCGGCTTGCTCTTCCAGTTGTTGGCCAGCTTCGGATCCTTGGGCGCTGCGGTGTGCACCGGCGGCGCAATGACGCGGTCGGTCATGGTGGAATAGCTGGCTTTGGCGGCGTCTGGCGCATACGTGGGCAGCATGGGCGAAGGCGTTGGGGTCTGGATGGCCGTGCGGGCCGAGCTCCTGCGTCCGGGCTTCATCGGCGCAGAGTCCATGCGCACAGGCGCCGCCACTGGCGCGGAGGCTGTGGCCTTGGCGGTTTTGCCTTCCTTTGCCGCCGGTTTGGCGGGAACCTTGACTGCGGTCTGCACGGTCGTCTTGATTTTCTTGTCTGGGGTATTCACTGAGTCTCTCCTCTGGGAAGCGGCCTGGGGTGATGTCCCGAACCGTTTCTTTGCCGGACTGCCTTATGCAGCCAAGCCCTACCTGGTGCCAGATAATCTGGTGTGTCTGCGCCGATGCAACCCCTGGGCCCGCGTGAACGCGTTTGAGCCTGTGGCTGGTTTCCCGATTCTGGTTTCCGGGTATTTTGGTCGGCGCGCGATTGTAGCGGCTTGCCGGGCCCTCGCTCTTGACTGAACAGGAATTGCAAAAAAATGCACTGGGCATGCGGGCTTGCAATCAGTTCAAAGTCAGGCGGCCAGCCACCGTTTCAGATCAAACCAGGCACTGCTCCAGCCCCTGCAGGAAAATATCCTTTGGCAGGTCGATGCCGATGAACACCATCTTGCTGTTCTTGGCTTCGCCCTCCGCCCAGGCCGGTCCCAGGTCGCTGCCCATGAGCTGGTGCACGCCCTGAAAGATCACCTTGCGCTCGGTGCCTTCCATGTTCAGCACGCCCTTGTAGCGCAGCATGCGCGGCCCGTAGATGTTGACCACGGCGCCCAGGAAATCCTCGAGCTTAGCCGGGCTGAAAGCCTTGTCCGAGCGGAACACGAAGCTTTTCACGTCGTCGTCATGGTGGTGGTGATGGCCCGGGCCTTCGGCGGCATGCGACGGATGGTCGCAGTGCTCGCCGGGGGCGTGGTCATGGTGGTCATGGTGGTCATGGTCATGCGGCTCGTCGGCCTTGAGGAAATCGGGGTCGATGTCGAGCTTGGCGTTGAGGTTGAAGCCGCGCAGGTCGAACACGTCGGCAATCGCCACCTCGCCGAAATGCACCGCCTTTTGCGGCGCGCGCGGGTTCATGTGCGTCAAGCGGTGCATCAGCGCCTGCACTTCGCCCTCGGCCACCAGATCAGTCTTGCTGATGAAAATCTGGTCGGCAAAACCGATCTGGCGGCGCGCCTCCTGGCGGTCGTTGAGTTGCTGGGGCGCATGCTTGGCATCGACCAGCGTGAGGATGGAGTCGAGCAGGAACTGCTCGGCGATTTCCTCGTCCATGAAAAAAGTCTGCGCCACCGGGCCGGGGTCGGCCAGGCCGGTGGTCTCGATCACCACGCGGTCGAAGTCGAGCAGGCCCTTGCGCTTCTTGGCGGCCAGGAGTTGCAGCGTTTCGCGCAGGTCTTCCCGGATCGAGCAGCAGATGCAGCCGTTGTTCATCTGGATGATGTTTTCCTGCGTGTCGTTGACCAGAATGTCGTTGTCGATGTTTTCCTCGCCGAACTCGTTTTCAATCACGGCGATCTTCTGGCCGTGGGCTTCGGTCAGGATGCGTTTGAGCAGCGTGGTCTTGCCCGAACCTAAAAAGCCGGTGAGGATGGTGACGGGAATCAAGCTCATGGTGTTTGCCTAAAAACAGGGAACTATAAAAAAGACGCAACATGAAGAACACGCGCAACGCCGAAGACCAAGCTGGGGATTTTATCGGCCGCTTCAAGTGCCCGCGCTGGCCCGACGGGCAGCAAGGTAGGCCGACCTGCTTGCCGGTAATTGCTACTCCGCCGGACGCTTGACCAGCACCAGCCCCTTGAGGTACTCGCCTTCCGGAAAGTTGACCGTCATCGGATGGTCGGGCGCGCCGCCCATGCGTTCGGAAATGAAGGCGTCCACCCCGGCGTCCAGGCCGGCCGAGGCGACGATTTTGTGGAACAGATCGGCGCTGATGCCGCCCGAGCACGAGTAGGTGAACAGCACGCCGCCGGGCGCCAGCAGGCTCAAGGCCAGCCGGTTGATGTCTTTGTAGGCGCGGGCGGCCCGCTCGGCATGGTTGACGGTGGGCGCGAACTTGGGCGGGTCCAGCACGATGGCGTCGAAGACCCGGCCGTCTTTCGCATACTGGCGCAGCGTGGCATTCACGTCGGCGTCGAGCATCGTGGTGCGGCTGGCGTCAAAGCCGTTCAGCGCGACGTTGGCCCTGGCGCGTTCGATGGCCGGGCCGGACGAGTCGATCGACGTGACATGCGCCGCACCGCCCGCCAGCGCGGCCACGGTGAAGCCGCCGGTGTAGCAATAGCAATTCAGCACGTCCTTGAAGCCCAGCCGGCGCGCATAGGCAGCAAACTTGTGGCGGCTGTCGCGCTGGTCCAGGTAAAAGCCGGTCTTGTGGCCTTCCGCCACGTCCAGGCTCAGCTGCCAGCCGTGCTCGGTGATGACGATGCCGGTGTCGCCTGCGCCAGCCAGCCAGCCGGTGGCTTCAGACAGGCCTTCCAGCTGGCGTACGCTGGCGTCGGAGCGCTCGTAGAGCCGCGTCAAACCGGTTTGCGCCAGCAGTGCGTCGACGATCACGGCTTTCCATTTTTCAGAACCGCAGCTGGAAAACTGCGCCACCAGCGTGCCGCCGTAGCGGTCAACTACCAGGCCCGGCAATCCGTCGGATTCACCATGGATCAGGCGCAGCCCGTCGCTTTGCAGGTCGAAATAGGATCTCGCGCCGATGGCTTGCGCAATGCGCGCGGCAAAAAATGCGGCATCGATGGATTGCGCCTCGTTGAAACTCCAGACACGGGCGCGGATTTTGGAGGTCGGGCTGAACGCGGCCCAGCCCAGGAACTGGCCGGCATGGCTTTCGATGCGCACGGTTTCGCCAGACGCCCCGCTGCCGCTGGCAATGGCCCCGTCAAAAACCCAGGGGTGGCGGCGCAGCAAGGAGCGCTCCCTGCCCTCTTTCAGTCGAATGATGTTCATGGCGCTATTGTCGCGGCAGCCTGCGGCCCCCACCGCACCCAGTCCAGCTACTTTGGCATGCGCGGCAGGGCATCCGCGGGCGGCGCCTTGAACCTTTCACCGGCGCCGTCGGACATGGCGCGGGGATGCGCTGCGTCGTAAATCTTTGACAAATGCTGAAAATCGAGCCGCGTGTAGACCTGCGTGGTGGTGATATTGGCGTGGCCCAGCAGTTCCTGCACCGCGCGCAGGTCGCCGCTGGACTGCAGCACATGGCTGGCGAAGGAATGGCGCAGCATGTGCGGGTGCACCGGCGTCGCCAGCCCGGCCTGCTGCGAGCGCTGCCTGAGGCGCACGCGGATGTGCTGCGGCGTGAGCCGGGTGCCGCGCTGGCTGATGAACAGCGCCGCGCCCGCTTCAGGGCCGGACGGTGCCCAGAGACTGCGTACCGCCAGCCACTTGTGCAGCGCCTGGATCGCCGCGCTGCCCACCGGCACGCTGCGCCGCTTTTCGCCTTTGCCGAGCACATGCGCATCGGCTGACGCCAGGTCGATCCAGCCGCGCGCCCTGGCGCTGGCCTGCGCATCCAGGCCGACCAGCTCGCCAATGCGCAGGCCGCAGCCGTAGAGCAACTCGGTGATGCAGGCGTCGCGGGCCTCCAGAAAACCATCGTCGCCGCTGGCTTCGGGTTCAAAGCTGGCCAGCTGCACGGCTTCATCGACGCTCAGCGCCTTGGGCAGCGGCTTGGCCACCTTGGGCGAGCGCACGTCCTGAACCGGATTGCCGGGCACCAGGCCTTCGCGGCCCAGCCAGGTATAAAAGCCGCGCCAGCCCGACAAGATCAGCGCAATGCCGCGTCCGCTGCGCCCGCTGCTGTGCATCTGCGCCACCCAGCGGCGCAAGTGCGTGTGCTTGACATCGGTCAGCAGCAAACCGGCCTGGCTGGCCTGGGCCTGCAGTTTTTGCAGATCGGCGGTGTACAGCTCGACGGTTCGCCGGGCCAGGCGTTTTTCCACCCGGACATGGTCCAGGTAGCGGCTGACCAGCGGGTCCGTCGCTTCAGGCGCGGAAGGCTGCGGTGCTGTCGGGCGGACCATGAGCCTGGTTCAGCCGGCCGCCATGGCCAGCGCCAGCGGCGCGCGCAGGCGCGACAGGGCGGCACCGGCCATTTCGCCCAGGCGCTCCAAAAATTCGGTCCCCATGCCGCTGTGAAACCGCTGGGCATCGGGCGAGGCCAGCACCAGCAAGCCGGAGACGGGGGCGTCGTTGTCGGGGCGCAGCGCAATCAGCGCCAGCGACTGGATCTGGTCGGCCTGCGGCAGCCAGGAAGCGGCTTCAAAACCGGCATTGACACCGCAGTAAGGCACGCTCAGGGAGGCGGCGAAGGTGTGCACCGCCTCGCCCGCATCGGCCGCAAAAGTTTCGCCGGCATAGGCCTTGTCCACGCCCCACAGCCGCAACGCAGCCTGTGGAATCTGGAATTCGGTGGCCAGTCCGTGGACGATGGCGCCGGGCAGGTCGCGTGGCTGCGCGGTCTGGAGCAGCCGGCGGGTCCAGGACTGCAGCTTGCCGGCAATCACCAGGTTGTCCTGGCCATGGCGGATCATGTCGACCACCCGGCTTTCAAGACCCTTGATTTTCTCCCGGAGCAGGCTGGCCTGGCGCTCCTGCAGACTGATGGCGCGGCCGCCATGGCCGCTGGACAGTTGCACCGAAGCCAGCAATTCGGCATGGCGCTCGAAAAAATCGGGCCGGTTGGCCAGGAAGTCGGCTATGTCGTCTTCGGTAATCGGGTGCAGGACGGGATTCATGGTGGCCTTGTCTCCATTTTTTATTAAAACGGCATTTCCTTTGCGCAGGGATGCCGGCATGTCACAGCCTGTCGGGAACTTCAATCTCTGATTCAAACACGGTCACGGCAGGTCCGGTCATCATCACCGGCGCCTTCGGCTCGCCGGTCCATTCGATGGTAAGCAGGCCGCCGCGCGTCAGCACATCGACCCGGGGGTCCAGCAGGCCCAGCCGGATGCCCGCCACCACTGCCGCGCAGGCACCGGTGCCACAGGCCAGCGTTTCGCCGGCGCCGCGCTCATACACCCGAAGGCGAACCTGGCTGCGGCTGACCACCTGCATGAAGCCGGCGTTCACGCGCCTGGGAAACGCGGCGTGGCCCTCGATCAGCGGACCGGTCTGCAGCACCGGCGCAGCGTCTATGTCGTCGACCAGCTGCACCGCATGGGGGTTGCCCATCGACACGACTGCGACCAACACAGGCGCGGCCTGCGCGCATCCGGCGAGCGCCAGCGGCCATTTTTGCCATGCGCCGAAAGGAACAGGCGCCATACCGGCGGAGCTGAACGGAATGCAGTCCAGGTCAAACACCGGCATGCCCATGTTGACCAGCACGCGGCCGTCGGCCAGCATGCGCGGCTCGATGATGCCGCCCAGGGTCTTGACCCTGAGCGCGTCTTTGGTGGTGAGTCCCTGTTCGCGAACGAAACGCACGAAGCAGCGTGCGCCATTGCCGCATTGCTCCACCTCGCCGCCGTCAGCGTTGTGGATCACGTATTCAAAATCGATGCCTTCGGCCGGCGAAGGCCGCACCGTCAGGACCTGGTCGGCGCCCACCCCGAAATGCCGGTCAGCCAGGAAGCGGTACTGGGCAGCGTTCAGGCCCGGGGAGCCGCGGGTCTCGTCGAGCATCACAAAATCATTGCCCGCGCCCTGCATTTTGGTAAATCGGATTCGCATGGCCCTGATTATCTGTGTAGCCTGTGCTGACAAGTCAAGCATCTGCCCTAGGCGCTGGCAGCGCCGCCACAGGCATGCAGCCATAATTCCCCATGGTCCGACCCACCCAACTCCTCTATGCCCAGCGCGAACCGGCTCCCACGCGCCCTGCCGCCACCCTGTTGCTTTTGCGAGACACGGCCGTGGGCCTGGAAGTGCTGATGACCCGGCGGTCGCTGGCGGCCAGCTTTGCGCCGGGCGCCTATGTTTTCCCGGGCGGCGGCATTGACGCCGCCGACGCGGCGGCCCATGCGCTGTCATCCCGCCGGGCGGGACAGGCCGACCTGCACCTGACCCAGGCGCTGGCCGCCATCCGTGAAAGCTTTGAAGAACTCGGCGTGCTGCTGGCGCGCCATGCCGACGGGCGGCCTGCGGCGGCCGAAGACGTGGCGGTGCTGGACCGCCTGGCGCCGCTGGCTGCGCAATGCGCTGCGCACGGCCTCACGCTGGCAGGCGCCGAAGTGTTCACGCTGGCCCACTGGGTCACCGACCGCGACTTGCCGCGCCGCTTCGACGTGCCTTTTCTGGTCGCCCGCATGCCCGAAGGCCAGGTGCCGGTGGCCAACGAAACCGAGCAGTTCGAACCCGTCTGGATGCGCCCGGCCGATGCGCTGTCCCAGGAAGCCGCCGGAAATTTTTTCATGATCTTCCCGACCATTCGCACGCTGGAGCGGCTGGCGCCCTACGCCAGCGTGGACGCGGTACTGTCGGCCTGCGCGCATGACAAGCCGCTGTGGATCTCATGCCCGCGCGCCGGCCTGCTGGGCGGCCAGGATGCGCGCTACATGGAACACGACTCGCCCTACGGCGAACTGGCGTTGACCAGCCCCGACGGGCAGCTCGTGCATTCGCTCGACTGGCAATGCGAGCATGCCGTGCCGCTGCTGAAAAACGTCATGCGCCTGACCGCGCCCAACCCCGGCATGATGACCGGCCCCGGCACCAACAGCTACCTGGTCGGCACGGCAGGCACCGGCTACATCGTGATCGACCCCGGACCGGACGACGCAGCGCACATCAGGCGTTTGCACGAGGCCACGGGCGGGCGCATCGAAGCCATCGTGTGCACCCATTCGCATCCCGACCACTCGCCCGGCGCCCGGCCGTTGCAGGAGCTGTGCGCCCGCCGCCCGCCCATTCTGGGCCTGCCTTCTGCCGACACCGCGCGCGCCGACTCTTTTTTTGCGCCGGATCGGGTGTTGCTGGATCAGGAACTGCTCGCCCTTGCCCATCAGACGGAAACGCATACTTTGAAGGTGATTTTCACCCCCGGCCATGCGGCCAACCATGTGTGCCTGGCGCTGGTCGAAGACGGCCTGCTGTTTTCAGGCGACCACATTTTGAACGGCAGCACGACCATCATCAACCCGCCCGATGGCGACATGACGGCTTATCTCGATTCGCTGGACAAGCTGAGTCGCGCCTGCGACGCGCACGAAATCGACTTCATTCTGCCGGCGCACGGCCACGTGCTGGGTGAAGCGGCGCAGGCGATTGCCCTGCTGAAGGCGCACCGCATCAAGCGCGAGGCCAAGGTAGCGGCGGCCATGCAGGCCCGCCCTGGCGGCACGCTGCAGGACTGGGTGGCGCTGGCCTATGACGACACGCACCCCCGCCTCTGGCCCATCGCCCTGCGCTCGCTGCAGGCGCATGTGGACCGGATTGAAGCCTTGCGGCGCGCTGCCTGAGCCTTATACTTTTGCCCAGCCGCTCCAGGCCCGAGAGGTCGAGCCCATCGGGCGGTTTCCAACCAACTATGACGGGATGCCTCATGCCAACGATCACGACGCGTAAATTTATTCAAACTACTGGCATCGTGCTGGCCGGACTGGTGCTGGCAGCCTGCAGCAAACAAGAGCCCGCAGCACCCGCCGCCAGCGCGCCAGCCGCTGCGCCTGCTGCCGCAAAGGTCTATGTGGTCGGCACCGACGCCGCCTACGCGCCTTTCGAGTCGCAGAATGAAAAAGGCGAGATTGTTGGGTTTGACATCGACGTGGTCAAGGCGGTTGCGCAAAAAGCCGGCATTGAAGTCAAGTTCCTGAACACCCCTTGGGAAGGCATTTTCAATTCGGTGGCCCAGGGCGACCGCGACTTGCTGGTGTCGTCCATCACCATCACACCCGAGCGCCAGCAGACGCTGGACTTCTCCGCGCCTTACTTTGATGCGCAGCAGCTGATCGCCGTGAAAAGCGATTCGAAAATCGCCAAATTCGACGACCTGAAAAAACTCAAGGTTGGCGTTCAAAACGGCACCACCGGCGACGAAGTCATCACCAAGCTGCAGGGCAAGGACAGCCCGAACGTCAAGCGTTTCGAGTCCACGCCGCTGGCGCTGAAGGAAATGGAAAGCGGCGGCGTCGATGCCGTGGTGGCCGACAACGGCGTGGTGGTCCACTATGTGAACAACAACCCCAACTCAAAATTCAAAACCCTTGCCGACAGCAGTTTTGCGGCAGAGCAATACGGCATCGCGGTCAAGAAAGGCAATACCGAACTGCTGGCCAAAATCAACCAGGGCCTGGCAGGTATCCGTGAAGACGGCACCTACGCCAGGATTTATGCCCAGTATTTTGGTTCGGCGCCCGTACCGGCCGCAGCGGCGTCCAAATAAGGCGATTACAAACAGCGCCTGATCAGAACAAATCAGGCGCTCCGGCGGCCCAGGCCATGCAGCAGCTGGCCGCGTGCCGACTCGGTGATGGCCGCCACGCACGGATGCGTGATGCGCCTGTCCACCGTGACCGCAAAAAAATCCTCCACCATTTCATCGGTGCTGCCGATCACCTCCACGCCGTATTGCGTGACGGTTTCCGCATCCAGCACGCTGGCCGACATGAAAATGCCCCGCCCTTCGCGTCCAAACGCTTTCATCAGCGCGCCATCGTCAAACTCGCCGATGACTCTAGGGTGAATCTGGTGCTTGGTGAACCAGCTGTCAAGCTGCTTGCGCACCGATGACGAAGCGCCCTGGATCAGCACGGGCGCATGGTTCAGGCACTGCGGAAATTTGCCCGTGAGCGAAGCTTTGAGTGCCGATGTGCAAAAAAAACTCATGGGCGTGCTGCCCAGCGGGTGGTTGAAAGCCTTGATGCTGAGCCGCCCCGACATGGGCTCGTCCGCCATCACCAGGTCCAGCCGGTGCAGCGCCAGCTGGGCCAGCAGGTCGGGAAACTTGCCTTCGCTGCAGATCAGGCGCACCGGGTCGCGGATGGACAAGGCCGGCTCCAGCAGCCGGTACACCACCGACTTGGCCACCGAATCGGCCACGCCCACCCGGAAATCCAGCGTTTTTTGCCCGCCGCTGGCCTGGCGCAGCGCGGTTTCCATTTCAGCGCCCAAGGTGAATATCTGGTCGGCATAGCCCAGCGCCAGCCGGCCTTCGTCGGTCAGCTCCAGCTGGCGTCCGCTCTTCCTGAACAACTGGCGCCCGAGCCAGCTTTCGAGCAGCTTGATCTGTCCGGAAAGCGTTTGGGGCGTGGTGTGCAGTTGCTCGCCCGCGCGGTTGATGCCGCCGGCCTTGGCGGTCACCCAGAAATAATACAAATGCTTGAAGTTCACAGTCGGATTCCTAAAAATTTCACCGGGCCACTCGTGGTTAACCCGTAGATAGTTCGTATTTTTCGAATTGAAAAGCTTTTAAATACGAATTTACACGAAGTAAAAACGTTTTTATAGTCAAGGCCATCACATCATTTTTGATGTTCAAAGGAGAACCCTGATGCGCCTGAGTACCAAAAGCCGTTTTGCGGTAACTGCCATGATCGACATCGCCCTTCAAGGCAACGCCGGCCCGATATCGTTGGCCGACATTGGCCTGAGGCACAAGATTTCAGTGTCCTACCTGGAGCAGCTGTTCAGCAAGCTGCGCCAGCACCGGCTGGTTGAGAGCACCCGCGGCCCCGGCGGCGGCTATTCGCTGAGCCGCGCCAGCGAAAGCATTTCGGTGGCCGACATCATTGCCGCCGTCGAGGCTCCCTCTGACCTGTCGGGCAAGGAAGAAACCAGGCTTGCCCGGCAGGAAGGCTCGGGGGAGTGGATGACGCAGGAACTGTGGGCTGCACTGAACGCCAAGATGGTCGAGCACATGCAGTCGATCAGCCTGCGCCACCTGGCCAGCGAACAACGCGCCAAGGGCGTGAAGATCGAGGCCAAGCCCTCCAAGCGCGGCGTCTACGCCGTGCCCAAGTCCAAGCCGGTTTATTCCACCGTGCCCAACTCGGTGTTTGCCCTGGGCGGTTCGCTGATGGGCAGCCACTAAGGCCCAACGGCGGTAAGCATGAAAGTGTGAAGCCCGCCGATAAGCCGGATTTTGTGCGCCGGGCTTCCTTTCGGTTGTCCGGTGTGACCGCCATTAATCTGGGCCGGGGGTCGCCCACCCGGCTCGGTGCCACCTACCCGCCAGCTCTGCGGAACCACATCAATGCTGGCCTATTTGGTGTTGCTGCGCGTAGAGATTGCCCGTTTCACCCGCACTGAAGCGGCTCGTCTCTGTTGCTCTGATCCTCACCTCGCGGTGGAGAGGTATTACCTCCTACGCTGTCCTGTGCAG
>JAQGMZ010000074.1 GCA_028292045.1 Polaromonas sp.
TCGCGGTCTTGCCGACGCCGGGCTCGCCGATCAGCACCGGGTTGTTCTTGGTGCGGCGCTGCAGCACCTGGATGGCGCGGCGGATTTCGTCGTCGCGGCCGATCACCGGGTCGAGCTTGCCCAGCCGGGCGCGCTCGGTCAGGTCGAGGCAGTATTTTTTCAGGGCTTCGCGCTGGCCTTCGGCGTCGGCGCTGTTCACGCCCTGTCCGCCGCGCACTGCGTCAATCGCCGCTTCGAGCGCTTTGCGGGTCAAGCCGTTTTCGCGGGCAATCTTGCCCACGTCGGCCTTGCTGTCGGTCAGCGCCAGCAAAAACAGCTCGCCGGCAATGAACTGGTCGCTGCGCTTGATGGCTTCCTTTTCGGTCGCCTGCAGCAGCCGCGCCAGTTCCTGGCCCACGCTGATCTGGTCCTGCCCCTGGACCTGCGGCAGTTTCCTGACGGCGGCGTCGGCAGCCTGCGCCAGCCCGTGCACGTTGACGCCGGCCCGCTCCAGCAAGGCACGCGGGCCGTCTTCCTGGCGCAGCATGGCGGCCAGCAGGTGCACCGGCTCAATGTAGCCGTGGTCATTGCCCAGCGCCAGTGACTGGGCATCGCTCAGGGCTTCCTGAAATTTGGTGGTGAGTTTGTCTTGTCGCATGTAAAGCTCCTTCTGCCGAATCAATTTGGGCTGGCAAAGGCTAATTCAAGATGTCTGCGCATGCCCCGCATTTGATCTGGCGCAATGGCGAGCCATGCAAACGCAGGCCTGCAATGGGATCGCTACGGCCTGCGGATAAAGCAAAATGCAGTCAGCGGTTGCTTGCAACCCGCCATGTTTTCATCATCCAGAGCACCCCAAGGAGCCACCCCGATGCGCGAATCCCAACCTCGCAGTTCACCCGTTTCCCTGTTCCGGCGCCGCCTGCTGGCCGGGGGGCTGCTGGCCATGTCCGGTGGGCTGAAGGCCCAGACCACGGCAACGCGGCTGCTGGTCGGCTTTCCGGCCGGGGGCGGCACCGATGCCATTGCCCGCCTGCTGGCTGACAAGCTCAAGGACCTGCTGGGCGCACCCGTGGTGGTCGAGAACCGGGCCGGCGCTGGCGGGCAGATCGCCGCGCAGACACTCAAGGCGGCCGCGCCGGACGGACACACGCTGTTTCTCAGCCACGACCATTCCATTTCCATCTTGCCGCTGGTAACCAAAAATCCCGGCTTCAACCCCGCCACGGACTTCATCCCGGTGGCGGGATTTGCGAGTTTTGCCAATGCCCTGGCCATCTCGGCCGCAACGCCCGCGCGCAGCCTGGCCGACTATGTGGGCCGGGTGCAGTCGCGCGGCGGCAAGGACACTATCGGCGTACCGGCACCTGGCTCGATTCCCGAATTCATCGTCGGCCTGCTGGCAAGCAAGTACAAGCTCGACCTGCAGGCGGCGCCTTACCGCGGCAGCGCGCCCATGGTGGCGGACATGATGGGCAACCAGATTGCGGCCGGCGTGGGTTCGGTGCCCGACTTTATCGAGCAGCACCGCGCTGGCAAGGTGCAGGTGGTCGCCTTGATGGGGTCCAAACGGCAGGCCGTGCTGCCAGACGTGCCGACGTTTGCAGAACTGGGGCTTGCCGGCCTGGAAGAGTTGCCTTATTACGGCCTGTTCGCACCGGCCGGCACGCCTGGTGCCGTCATCGAACGGCTCAACCTGGCACTGGCCAGGGTGCTGGCGATGCCCGATGTGCTGGGCACCATGGCGGCCATGGGCCTGACGGTCAATTACCAGCCGCAGGCGGCATTTGCCGCGGTGGTGCGCAACTACTCCCAGACCTGGGAGCGCATCATCCGGACCAGCGGCTTTCAGCCCAAGTAGACACGGCCAAGCCCCTCTGGCTTCAGGTGTTGGATGCGTGGATGCCCCATTTGGCCAGCGCTGCGTCGTCGCTGACCCGGGCATCGACCCAGCGCGCGCCTTCTGGCGTTTCTTCCTTTTTCCAGAAAGGCGCCTGGGTCTTGAGGTAGTCCATCAGGAACTCGCAGGCCTTGAAACTGTCGCCCCGGTGGGCCGAGGTGACGGCCACCAACACCACCTGGTCCAGGGGTTGCAGCAGGCCCACCCGGTGGACCACCCTGGCGGCAAAGATGTCAAAGCGCGCCAAAGCCTCGTCAACCATGGCCTCAATGGCTTTTTCAGTCATGCCGGGGTAATGCTCGAGTTCCATGGAACTGACCGCCAAGCCATCGTTGCGATCCCGCACGGTGCCGGTGAAGGTACACACAGCACCAACGCGCTTGTCGCCCTGGCGCAGCGCTTCCACCTCGTCATTCAGATTGAAGTCGCTCGTCTGGATGCTTACCCGTGCAGCCATGCGCTCAGCCTCCGGTGACAGGGGGGAAAAAAGCAACTTCACAGCCCTCGGTCAGCAGCGCCGATTCGTCGCTCATGACCTGGTTGATGGCCATGCGAACCGATTTTCCGCGCGCCAGGCTGGCTGCATGCGCCGGGCTGGCCGCCAGGAGTTCAGTGCGCAAGTCGGCCAGGCGCATGGCCCCGGTTTCACGCGATTCGCTGCCTTGTCCGATGGCCTCGCGGATCGAGGCGAAATATTTGATGGTGACTTGCATACCGCAGATACTTTCAGGACAGCAGCGCCGAAAAGGGAAGGAAGCGCACCATGTCGCCACGGACAATCGTCTGGCCTGACGGATTGTCCACAAGGCCGTCGCCCCAGACCACCGAGGTCAGCACGCCGGAGCTCTGGTTTTCAAACAGGCTCAGCGCGCCGGCGGCATTCATCCTGACCCGCAGGAATTCTCGGCGCTTGTCGGCCTTGGCCCAATCGAAATCCGCACAAATTGCCATCGATCCAGGCGCGACCTCGGTGGCGCCCAGCAGCCTGAGAATGAACGGCCGCACCAGCAGCAAAAACGTCACGAAGCTCGACACCGGATTGCCCGGCAGGCCGACGAAATGCGCGGCGCCGATGGTCCCGCAGGCAAACGGCTTGCCGGGCTTCATGGCGATTTGCCAGAGCTTGAGCTGGCCCAGCGACTGCACCGCCGGCTTGATATGGTCTTCCTCGCCCACCGACACGCCGCCGCTGGTCAAAATGAGGTCATGGTGCTGGCTGGCTGCCTTGAGCGCATCCACTGTTGCCTCCAGCCGGTCGGGCACGATGCCCAGGTCGGTCACGGTGCAGCCCAGGCGCTGCAAAAGCGCTTTCAGAAAAAAGCGGTTGGAGTTGTACACAGCGCCGGGGTTCATGTCGGCGGGCGCCACATCGCCGGGCATGACCAGTTCGTCGCCGGTGGAAAACAGCGCCACGCGCAGCCGGGGCGCTACCAGGAGCCGGTCAAAGCCGACGCTGGCTGCCAGGCCCAAAGAAGCAGGCCCCAGGCGCTCGCCCGCGCGCAAGACCACCTGGCCCGCGGCAACGTCTTCGCCGCGGCGCCGTATCCACTGGCCGGCCGCGGGTTTTGCCGGGAGGCGCACACCTGCTGCGTCCGCCATGCAGTCCTCCTGCATCACGACGGCATCGGCACCGGGCGGTATCGGCGCCCCGGTGAATATCCGCGCTGCCGAGCCAGGCGCCAGCAGGTGGCCGCTGCTGCCGGCCGGAATGCGTTGGCTCACCTGCAGCAGCGCGTCGGGATGCGTCCAGTCGGCGCAGCGCACGGCGTAGCCGTCCATCGAACTGTTGTCGTGCGCCGGCACGTCCAGACTGGACAAAATGTCTTGCGCAAGGACGCGCCCATCCGCTTCGAAGGTCGAAACGCTTTCGGCGGGCGCGGCCGGCCTGGCCAAGGCCAGCAGCTCAGCCAGCGCCACGTCCAGCGGCTTGAGGGGCGCGCGTTCGGTACGCGCAGGCAGCGGGTTGGAAATCAAGGCTGGGCTCATGGCGAAAGATCCGGATCAGAAAAAAGCGTCGAACCCCTTGAAACCGTTCAATCGAGCCGGTTTTCAAAGGCGTAGTGAAAGCGATCCTGATTGTTGACCAGGAAATCGGCCACGGCGTCCGCATTATTCAAATCCAGCACCGGACGCAAGGTCGCCTCTGGCAACTGTTCGGGTGAATCGGTGGCAATGGCGACGACAAAATCGTCGTCACGGTAGCGCGTCGGCTTGCCGGACGAGGCGCGCCAGACCTCGATTTTCAGCAAGTCGCTGTGCTTGAAGCCTTCGACCAGCACCCAGTCCACGCCGTCATACAACTCGGCAATCAGCTGGTGCACTGACAAATCCGTGGGCTGCTCAAACTCGCGCATCAGCGCCAGGCGGTTTTTCGACGCCACCACCACTTCGAAGGCACCGGCTTCCCGGTGGCGAAATGTGTCTTTGCCGGGGTGGTCAATGTCAAATTTGTGATGGGCATGCTTGATGACCGACACCCTGAGACCGCGCAGTTTGAGCGCGGGAATCAGTTTTTCAACCAGCGTGGTCTTGCCCGAGCCGGAATAGCCGGCAAATCCGATGACCTTCATCACATCGCCTCAGGCGCGTCAACCACGCACGGTGCATGGTTGCCAGTGGCCCTGCGGCAAGCTGGCGTGTCTGGTTTACTGCACATTTTCAGCAATATACCGCTGGATGGACGCGACATCGGCGGGCAGCAGTTTGACCCGCTTGGGCAGTTCCTCGATGCCCTCGAAGCCCGCAGGCCGAAACGGCGGCCGGCCCAGCGCCTCTTCAATCGTGGCGGCGAACTTGATGGGCAAGGCGGTTTCCAGCACGATCATGGGGACGCCGGGTTGCAGGTGCTCACGCGCCACCTTCAGGCCGTCGGCGGTGTGGGTGTCGATCATGGTGGCAAAACGCCGGTACGTGTCCCGGATCGTCGCCAGGCGGTCGGCATGCGTGCTTTTGCCGCTGGCAAAGCCGAAACGGTCGGCCGCCTGTGGAAAGGCCGGGTCGGCGCCCAGGTCGAAACTGCCCTGGCTGGCGATCTGGTCATGAAACAGTGAGCGCGTCTTGCCTCCGTCGCGCCCCAGCAGGTCGAAGACAAAGCGCTCGAAATTAGATGCCTTGGAAATGTCCATCGACGGGCTGGAGGTCTCATGCGTGTCGGCGCTGGTGCGGACCCGGTAGATGCCGGTGCGAAAAAACTCGTCAAGCACGTCGTTTTCGTTCGTGGCAACGACCAGCTTGTCAATCGGCAGGCCCATCATGCGGGCGACATGGCCGGCGCAGACATTGCCGAAATTGCCCGACGGCACGGTGAAGCTGACCTTCTCCGCATTGGAAGGGGTAGCGTGAAAATAGCCGGCAAAGTAGTAAACCACCTGCGCCATCAGCCGTGCCCAGTTGATCGAATTGACCGTGCCGATCTTGTGCTGGCGCTTGAAGGCCAGGTCGTTCGACACCGCCTTGACGATGTCCTGGCAGTCGTCGAACACGCCGTCGATGGCGATGTTGTGGATGTTCGCGTCCTGCAGGCTGAACATCTGCGCCTGCTGGAATGGGCTCATGCGGCCCTTGGGCGAGAGCATGAAAACGCGCACGCCTTGCTTGCCGCGCATGGCGTATTCGGCGGCGCTGCCGGTGTCGCCGCTGGTGGCGCCCAGGATGTTGAGTTCCTCGGCGCGCCGGGCCAGTTCGTACTCGAACAGGTTGCCCAGCAGCTGCATCGCCATGTCCTTGAAGGCCAGCGTCGGCCCGTTGGACAAGGCTTCAAGGTAGAGGCCGGGCTCCAGCGGGCGCAGCGGCACGATTTCCTTGCTTCCGAAAACTTCCTCGGTGTAGGTTTTGGTGCAGATGGCCTTCAGGTCGCCGGCGGGAATGTCGTCGATATAAAGCGACAGCACCTCGAACGCCAGTTCGGCGTAAGAGAGGTCGCGCCATCGGGAAAGCGTGGCGCCATCGACCTGCGGATAGTGTTCGGGCAGGTACAGGCCGCCGTCGGGCGCCAGGCCCTCCAGCAGGATTTCGCAAAAGCGCTTGCGTTCGGGCGCCTTGCCTGACGAGGCGCGGGTGGAGATGTAATGCATCAGGCCAGTTCCTCCTTGCGGATGCGGGTGATGGGTGCCAGCACCGTGGACAGCGCCTGCATTTGCGCCAGCGCTTCGTTCATCCTGGCTTCCACGCACTCATGCGTCAGGATCACCAGGTCGGTCTGCGTGGAGCCTTCGCCGCCCACCTCATCGGCCTCGCGCTGCAGCACCGCGTCGATGCTGATGCCGAATGCCGCCAGAATGCCGGTCACGCTGGCCAGCACGCCGGCCTCGTCGGCCACGTTCAGGCGCAGGTAGTAGCTGGTGACGATTTCAGACATGGGCAGGATGGCCAGGTCGCTCATGGCGTCGGGCTGGAAAGCCAGGTGCGGCACGCGGTGCTCGGGGTCGGCGGTGTGCAGGCGGGTGATGTCCACCAGGTCGGCAATCACCGCGCTCGCTGTGGGCTCGCTGCCGGCACCCTTGCCGTAGTAGAGCGTGGTGCCCACGGCGTCGCCATGCACCACCACGGCGTTCATCGCGCCTTCAACGTTGGCCAGCAGCCGCTTGGCCGGTATCAGGCTCGGGTGCACGCGCAATTCGATGCCGCCCGCCACACGCTTGGTGATGCCCAGCAGCTTGATGCGGTAGCCGAGCTGCTCGGCATAGCGGATGTCCTGCGCGGCCAGGCCGGTGATGCCCTCGACATAGGCTTTGCCAAATTGCACCGGTATGCCAAAGGCGATGGCGCTCATCAGCGTCGCCTTGTGCGCCGCGTCCACGCCTTCAATGTCAAAGGTCGGGTCGGCCTCGGCATAGCCCAGGCGCTGTGCCTCCTTCAGCACCACGGAGAAGTCCAACCCCTTGTCGCGCATTTCGGACAGGATGAAGTTGGTCGTGCCGTTGATGATGCCGGCGATCCACTGGATGGAATTGGCGCTCAGCCCTTCACGCAGCGCCTTGATGATCGGAATGCCGCCGGCCACTGCAGCCTCGAACGCGACCACCACGCCCTTGCGCTGCGCGGCGGCAAAAATTTCGGTCCCGTGCACGGCCAGCAGCGCCTTGTTGGCGGTCACCACATGCTTGCCGGATTCGATCGCCTCCAGCACCAGGGCCTTGGCAATGCCGTAGCCGCCGATGAGCTCGATCACGATATCGATGTCCGGGCTGGCCACCACCTTGCGCGCATCGTCCACCACCAGCACGCCATCGCCCACCAGCGCCTGGGCACGCGCCACGTCGAGGTCGGCCACCATGGTGATCTCGATGCCGCGTCCGGCGCGCCGGCGAATCTCTTCCTGGTTGCGCCTGAGCACGTTGAAGGTTCCGCCGCCCACGGTGCCGATGCCCAGCAGGCCGACCCGGATAGGGCTCAAATTCGTCGTTGTCGTTTTAAGGTTCACCTGAAGTCCTGCGTGTCGTGGTTGTGCAAGCTGGCCGCTGAAACGGCGTAGCGGGAATAAATGTCAAAACTCAAATCAGCTTGTTGCGGTATTTCTCGAGAAACAGGGCAATGCGGCCGATGGCCTCGCGCAGGTCTTCTTCATGCGGCAGGAAGACGATGCGGAAATGGTCCGGCGCGGCCCAGTTGACCCCGGTGCCCTGCACCAGCATGACCTTGGTTTCCTTGAGCAGTTCAAGGAAAAATTGCCGGTCGTCGGTAATGGGGTAGACCTCCGGGTCAAGCCGGGGAAACATATACAGCGCGGCGCTTGGCTTGACGCAGCTCACGCCCGGAATGGCGGTGATGAGTTCATAGGCCAGGTCGCGCTGACGCCGCAAACGCCCGCCTTCGCCGGTCAGGTCGTTGATGCTCTGGTAGCCGCCCAGCGCCGTCTGGATGGCCCATTGGCCTGGCACGTTGGAGCACAACTTCATGTTGGCCAGCATGTTCAGGCCTTCAATATAGTCCTGCGCTCTTTTCTTGGGCCCTGACAACACCAGCCAGCCAGCCCGGTAGCCGCAGGATCTGTAGCTTTTGGACAGCGAGTTGAAGGTCAGCGTCAGCACATCGGTGCTCAGGCTGGCCAGCGCGGTATGGCGCGCGCCGTCGTACAGCACCTTGTCATAAACCTCGTCCGCCAGGATGACCAGGTTGTGCTCGCGGGCGATTTCGACGATGCCCCGGAGCAAGGCGTCCGAATACAGCGCGCCGGTCGGGTTGTTGGGGTTGATCACCACGATTCCCTTGGTCCGGGGCGTGATTTTGGCGCGAATATCGTCCAGGCTCGGCATCCAGCCATTGGATTCGTCGCAAATGTAGTGGACGGGTGTGCCGCCTGCCAGGCTGACCGAAGCCGTCCATAAAGGATAGTCGGGGGAAGGCAGCAGCAATTCGTCGCCGTTGTCGAGCAAGGCGTTGGTGGCCATCGAGATCATCTCGCTGGCGCCGTTGCCCAGGTAGATGTCGTCCAGCATCACGCCCTTGATGCCCTGCTTTTGCGTCTCGTGCATCACGGCCTTGCGCGCCGCGAAAATGCCTTTGCTGTCCGAATAGCCGGCTGACGCTGGCAGGTTGCGGATCATGTCCTGCTGCACTTCCTCGGGCGCGTCGAAACCGAACACCGCCAGGTTGCCGATGTTGAGCTTGATCAGCTTTTGGCCTTCTTCTTCCATCTGCTTGGCCGCATCCATGATCGGACCGCGAATGTCGTAAAGCACATTGGCCAGTTTGGCGGACTTGGTGATCGGTTTCATGTCGCTTTTTGATTGGATGTCGGACAAAGCCGCTTGTTGAAGGGCTGCGCCCACGCAAAAAACCGGCCCGGCCCCTGGTTTTAGGGCGGAATCTATAATTTGACCACATAAACGACTGTTTTCCGGCCTTGCAAACACACCCCAACGCCGAGAACTACCGCCCTTGTGCAGAACTCCATAAGCCCCGAATCCCATGAAACTCCAACCTGACCGCCTTGAAGTCCAGTCCATCCTTGCCTACGGCGATGGATGGGTAGGCCTGGGCAACAACGGCACCGCCGAGAAAATCGACTACAGCATTGTCATTGGCTCGCGTGGTGAAAAACTGGCCTGGGACTGTCCCGGTTTCGAAGACCTGACTGCCGCGCACTTCGCCTTGCTGGCGGACATGAAGCCGGAACTGGTCATTTTCGGGAGCGGCAAGCGGCTCCGGTTTCCGCCGCCGGCTTTTTTGCGCGACCTTGCCCAACAGCAGATAGGTCTTGAAACCATGGATACCCTGGCCGCGTGCCGCACCTACAACATTCTGGCTGGCGAAGGGCGCCATGTGCTCGCAGCCTTGTTGATTGATCCCCACGCAGCTTGAGGGCGTAGAGCTGTCTCATTCAGAGTAAAATATAGGGTTGAACTCGGCACCGCACCCTGTGACTTACTTCTGTTTTCACTGGAAAAGGCCGCGGCTAACTACAACTACTTTTGTCAGGGTACCCTTAGTATGGCAGTCGTCGTTAATAAATCTCTTCCTGAATTTGAAGCGCTCGCCACGGGCGGCCTCAAAGTTTCCAACCAGACACACCTGGGTAAAGTGGTCGTGCTGTTTTTCTACCCGAAAGATAACACGCCGGGTTGCACCACCGAAGCCATGCAGTTTCGTGACCATTACAAGGATTTTCTCAAGGCTGGTGCGACGGTTTTCGGGGTTTCGCGTGACAACATGAAATCGCACGATGAATTCAAGTCCAAGCTTGAGCTGCCGTTTGAACTGATTGCAGACACTGAAGAAAAAATGTGCCACATGTTCGGCGTGGTCAAGAACAAGATCATGTACGGCAAAAAGGTCAAGGGCATTGAAAGAAGTACTTTTCTGGTGGGACCCGATGGTCTGCTGAAGGAAGAATGGCGCGGGCTCAAGGTTCCCGGCCACGTCGAGGAAGTGCTCAAAGCCGTCAAGGGCCTGAAAAAAGAAGTCTGAAACCTGCGGCACACCCGCTGCCAGGGCGGTCATTTGACTTGTGCATAATGACTTCATGCAATTGACCCCCTGCTAATGCATTCAAAAAAAGCCGCCCCGGCTCTGAGGCGGCTTTTTTTATTTCTGCAACTTCATGTAAAGAGTTCCAAGCACCATGCCCTTGCCACCCGCCCCGACCAAACGCGCAGCCCTGCTTTCCTCCGACGTCCTCAATGCTCCTGTTCGCGCGCCTGCAAAAGCTCCGCGAAAAGCCACCAAGCCTGAGGCTTCCATGGGCCAGACTGCAGCCCTGGAAATGCTTGAAAAACCCATTGCGCGCAATGCCGGCCAAGCCCTTATTTATGTAGACAAGTCCCCGGTTCCTGCAAAAAACGCACGGGTCAACAGCCCTCAAAAAGAGAGCCTTTCCAAGGCCCAACCGGCTTTCAGGCCGAAAAAAACCAAATCGACCGGCCATCCCAAGCTGTTTGTACTGGACACCAATGTTCTGATGCACGATCCGATGTGCCTGTTCCGTTTCGAGGAACATGACATTTTTCTTCCGATGATCGTGCTGGAAGAGCTCGACGGGCACAAAAAGGGAATGACGGAAGTCGCCCGCAATGCGCGCCAAACCAGCCGGACGCTCGATGGCCTCGCAGGCGCGAACGGTGCCGATATTGCCAAGGGACTGAAGCTCGACACGACGGGCCACCGCGAAGCCAGCGGCTGCCTTTTTTTCCAGACCAAGGTGCTCGACTATTCATTGCCAATGAGCCTTCCGCAGGGCAAGGCAGACAACCAGATTCTGGGCGTGGTCGAGGCACTGCGCAAGGAGTATCCGGCGCGGGAAGTGGTGCTGGTTTCAAAAGACATCAACATGCGCGTCAAGGCGCGTGCCCTGGGGCTCAATACCGACGATTACCAAAATGACAAGGTTCTGGAGGACGGGGACTTGCTGTATGCAGGTTCGCTCGCCCTGCCGGCTGATTTCTGGACCCGCCAGAGCAAGACCATTGAAAGCTGGCAGCAGGGAATCCACACGTTTTACCGCATCACCGGGCCGATCGTCCCGAGCCTGCTCATCAACCAGTTTGTTTTCTTTGAGTCCCCCGGCGAGCCGTCGCTGTATGCGCGCGTGACCGAAATCCAGGCAAAAACGGCGGTATTGAAAACCTTGAAAGATTTCACCCATCTGAAAAATTCAGTCTGGGGCGTGACGATGCGAAACCGCGAACAAAATTTCGCCATGAATCTGCTGATGGACCCGGAAGTCGACTTTGTCACGCTGGCCGGCACGGCAGGCACTGGCAAAACACTGATGGCCTTGGCCAGCGGCCTGACGCAAGTGCTCGATGACCGCCGCTACACCGAAATCATCATGACCCGCGCTACGGTGTCAGTCGGCGAGGACATTGGTTTCCTGCCCGGAACCGAAGAAGAAAAAATGGGCCCGTGGATGGGCGCGCTCGACGACAACCTGGAGGTTCTTGGCAAGACCGAAGGCGGCTCGGGCGAATGGGGTCGTGCTGCGACCAATGAGCTAATCCGGTCGCGCATCAAGGTCAAGAGCATGAACTTCATGCGCGGCCGGACTTTCATGAACAAGTACGTCATCATTGATGAAGCACAGAATCTGACGCCCAAGCAAATAAAAACCCTGATTACCCGGGCCGGGCCGGGCACCAAGATTGTCTGCATGGGCAACCTCGCGCAGATTGACACGCCGTACCTGACCGAAGGGTCTTCAGGCATGACGTTTGCCGTTGATCGGTTCAAGGGCTGGCCGCACGGCGGCCACATCACGCTGGCGCGTGGTGAACGCTCGCGTCTTGCCGATTTTGCCAGCGAAGTGCTTTAGGCAAATCTCAACCAGGCGCCGATGGACCGGTTTCAGCCTGTTGCATGAAAAACCGCCGGCGCCATGCTGCGCTGTCATCCTTTTAAAAATTGGCCGCTTCACTGAACATGAAGCGGCCAATTTGGTTTCAGGGCCCGGTGTGCGCCCCGCTCTTGCTGGCAGCCACTTCCAGGTAAAGCGCCTCCTGCGCCAGAGCCAGCCTGTTCCATTGGTAGCCGCCGGCAAATTCAACAGCATTTTTGCGCAACAGCGCTGTCAGCAGCGGTTGATTGAGGGCCTGGTCCAGCGCGTGGCGCAATTCATCCGGGTCCCGGGGATTGTTGACGACCAGTGCATTGACGCCATGCTGCAGCAGCCCCGAAACACCGCAATAGTCCGCATGGCTGACCACCACGGGCAAGCCATGGGACATGGCCTCAAGCACCACCATTGCGAAGGTATCTTCCAGCGTTGGGTGGGCCAGGCAATCTGCAGCTTCATACGCCGGGGCGACATCCTTCAATGACCCCAGAAAGTAAACCCGGGCCTTCAGGCCAAGCGTTTTTACCTGCTCATCAAAAGCATGCTTTTGCAAGGTGTTGCCCACGACGGCAAGCACGCAGTCGGCAGGAAATCCGGCCAGGGCCTGGAGCAAGGTTGGCAGGCCCTTCCTTCGATAGTCATTGGCGATGAACAAAATGCAGCGCCCGTCCTGAGGCAAGCCCAAGAGCTTTCTTGCTTCGATGCGGCCTGACATGCCCCGTGCCAACGGGGGCATGGCTATTCCAGGCGTGATGACGCCAAGCATTTTTCTGCAGGCAGGATAGGTAGTCTCCATGATGCGCTGGAGGCTTGGTGAGGTCACCACCACTTTTTTGGCTGGGCGGGGTTGAAACCGCAAGCGCTCAAGTCCCAGGTAAGCCATCAAGCGGGGGCTAGTGGCTATCTTGAGCCATCGCATGGCTCTTCGCCACCCCCTGGGTTTTGCAAGCAGGGTGTATTTGACCGGCAACACATGCACGGTCTGCACATCGCCCTGCCATGTATTTTCATGCGAATGCACCACATCAAAGCCCTGGCGCGTCATCCACCAGGTCAAAACGGCAAACCACCACTGGTTGATCCAGCGAGGTTTGCGCAGCAAGACCGGCACCTTGTGGTACGTCAGGCCCGGCCACTGGTGGTCAATTTCCTGGGCGAACACATGAATGTCATGCCGGGCGGCAAGTTGCTCGGCCATGGCGATGGAATACCGTTCTGCACCGCCGCCAGCGTTCGAAAAAGTTCGATTCAAAACGGCGATACGCAACTTTTTTTGGACTGGCTTTATAGGACCGTGGGCGCTTGCGCCAGGCTGGCTCATTTATTTCGTCTGTCTTCGTAAGCTGTTGCAACCTTGAGCCAAAAGACAGGCAGGGTGGTAGAACGCAAAACCGGCACGCGCGGCAATTGCAGCAGGTCGGTATGTCCATGGCAGCGGCTGCGCGCCGTGGTGGTGGCCGTTGCGAAGCCCACATCGGCAACCAGCCCGACATGCGGGGGTTCATACCGGCCGTAGGGGTAGCAAAAATGCTCAACCGGCTGGTGGACCACCCTTTCGAGCTCGCTTTTTCCAAGCGAGACTTCTTCGCGGCACTGGCTTTCGGCAACGGCTGTTAGATCTGCATGCCGATGGGTATGCGAGCCCACTTCCTGTCCTGCGGCAATCCACTCAAGGAGTTGAGCATCATTCATCAGCGGAGTTTGCGCAATGCCCAGGGAGCCGTCCCACACATTGGTCTGTCCCAGCAAACCGCTCACCACGTAACAGGTGGATGAAAAGCCCTGGCGGGTCAAGGCCGGCAGGGCATGGGCAAGGTTATTGAGGTAACCGTCGTCAAAGGTGATGCCAACCACCTTTCCCTGCTTTTCGCCGAGCAAATACGGCTTCAGGGCACTCATCGACAACCCCAGGTACCCAAGCCGTGCAAGCCAGGCCATCTGCCGGGCAAAGGCGCCTGGCGCGACATACAGGCTTCGAAATGGACTGCCTTTTGGAGGCGCGGCCGCAATCTGGTGGTAAACCAGAATCGGAATCGGTTTTGGATTGGCGGTGGTTCGGCTCAGCATTGTTGTCAGTCGCCTGATGCTCAAATCAGCACGATGTCGTATTGTTCCTGCGCCATCACGGCTTCGGCCTGAAGCGAGATAGGTTTGCAGATGAACTCGCTCAGGCTGGCCAGGTGCTGGCTTTCTTCATCCAGAAACAACTCGATGACTTTGGGCGAAGCCACGATTCTGAATTCCCGGGGATTGAACTGACGCGCTTCTCGCAGGATTTCCCGCAGTATGTCGTAGGTCACGCTGCGCGCCGTTTTAACGCTTCCTTTGCCGCTACAGGCCTGGCATGGTTCGCACAACTGGTGCGCCAATGACTCGCGGGTACGCTTTCGCGTCATTTCCAGCAAGCCCAGGGCAGAAAACCCATTCACCGCAGTCTTGATACGGTCACGCTCCAGTTGCTTCTTGAATTCAGCCAGCACGCCTTCACGGTGGTTTTCCTTCGTCATGTCGATGAAATCGACTATCACGATGCCGCCCAAATTGCGCAGGCGAAGCTGGCGGGCTATGGCCTGTGCGGCTTCCAGGTTGGTTTTGTAGATGGTTTCGTCGAAGTTGCGCGCACCCACGAATCCGCCGGTATTGACGTCAACCGTGGTCAAGGCTTCAGTCTGGTCGACCACCAGGTAGCCGCCGGACTTGAGGTCCACCCGGCGTCCCAATGCCTTGGCAATGTCTTCATCGATATTGAACAGGTCGAAAATCGGCCTTTCACCGCTGTAGTGCTGAAGTTTCGCAACGGTGGAAGGCATGAATTCCAGGGCAAAGACCTTGAGTTTTTCAAACTGTTCGCGCGAGTCGATGCGAATGGTTTGTGTGTTTTCAAGCACCATGTCCCGCAGGACCCGCTGCAGCAGGCTCAAATCCTGGTGCAGCACCGAGACTGCCGGCAAGCGCAAGGAAGCCTGCTTGATGCGCAGCCATGTTTTACGCAAATAGGCAATGTCGTCCGCCAGTTCCGCATCCGTGGCATCTTCGCCGTTGGTTCGCAAAATAAAGCCGCCGCCCATCTCACCGCTCAAGGTCTGGACGCGCTGGCGCAGGTCTTCGCGTTGCCGGGGCGGGATTTTTTGCGAAACACCGATGTGGTTGTCCTGAGGCAGGAAAACCAGCAGCCGCCCTGCAATACTGATTTGGGCCGTCAGCCGCGCGCCCTTTGTGCCCATCGGGTCCTTGAGCACCTGAACCATCACCGCCTGCCCCTCGAACAGCTGCTTTTCAATCGGCTGGGCCGAACTACCGGGCACAACGGCACCCGCACCGGCGGAGGCTTCGGGTTCCGCATGGCGGCTGTTGATGCTGCTCATCAAATCCGCAACATGCAAAAAAGCGGCACGGTCCAGGCCAATGTCGATGAACGCAGACTGCATTCCCGGCAGCACCCGCACCACCTTACCCAGGTAAACATTCCCGACCAGGCCGCGCTCGAGGGTTCGCTCAACCTGCAACTCCTGTACGGCTGCGTTTTCCACCACCGCCACGCGCGTTTCCTGCGGCGACCAGTTGATCAGAATTTCTTGTTGCATGATTTTATTGTCCAGCACCAAAGCTAGATTTCAAGGCCGGCTGATCGAAGCAGTGAAGCTGTTTCCCGCAACGGCAGGCCCATGATGCCACTGTAGCTTCCGTTGATACAGCTGACATGCATGGACGCCCTGCCCTGAATGGCATAAGCCCCTGCTTTGCCCAGCGGTTCGCCGGTGGCGACATAACGGCTGATCTGGTCGGGGGTCATGGCGTCGAAGGTCACCCGCGAGGTGCTGAGCGCCGAAAAACGCTGCAGCCCATGCTGGACCACCACCGCCGTCAGAACGCGATGCGTCTTTCCGGCCAGTTCAGACAACATGGACCTGGCGTGCATTTCGTCATCGGGCTTGCCGTAAATGAGGCGACCCCTTGCCACCGTGGTGTCAGAGCAGAGAATGGGCGCAGGCGGCAGCTTGCGCCGGGCCATGCGCAACAAGGCAGCATCTATCTTGAGGCCGGTCACCCGCTTCACGTAGGCTGCAGGCGCCTCATGCTTCAGCGCCGCTTCCAGCGCTTCCGGATCTTCATCGATGCCTGGCAAGAGCAACTCATACGCGACGCCCAATTGCTCCAGCAACTGGCGCCGCCTGGGACTTTGAGATGCCAGATAAACAAACTTCACCATGCTCGACATGACTGGACGACTATTCGCGGTGATAGGGGTGGTTGATGGTGATGCTCCACGCACGGTAAAGCTGCTCGATCAGCAGCACGCGCACCATGGCATGCGGCAGGGTCAGGTCGGACAGACGAAGGCGCTGGTGGGCAGACTGCTTGAAGCCCGGGTCCAGCCCATCGGGTCCGCCGATCACGATGGCGACATCATCACCCGACAACTGCCAGTTTTTCAGGTTCTCGGCCAGCGCCATGGTCGTGACGGCCGTGCCACGTTCGTCCAGGGCCACCACCCTGCAATTCCGGGAAATCGCGGCTTCTATGCGGCTTCGCTCGGCCGCCAGCAGAGTTTCAAGGGTTTTGGAGCCACGCGGCTCTGTCTTGACCGCCCTGATTTCGACCTTCAACTCAGGAGGAAAACGTTTGGCGTAGTCGTCGTAAGCCGTCTGGGCCCAATCGGGCACCTTCTGGCCTACGGCTACGATCGTCAGCCTCATTCTTTCTGGGTCGTGGGTTTCTTCGCAGGGGATTTCCTGGCGGCAGGCTTCTTGGCAGCGGCCTTGACAGCCGCCTGTTGCGCAGCCACTTTTTTGGCTACCGGAATCTTGACAATCGGTGCCTTGGCTGGCGCTTTCTTGACTGCGGCTTTTTTGGTGGTGGCGCTAGCTGCGTCTGGCTTCAGGCCCGCTGTTGCAGGGCGCGCTGGTTTGCGGGCCTTGAGTGGTTTGGCCTCGGGTTCTGCGGCGGGTGCGCTGGCATTGCGCCGGGCGGTCCAGTCGTTGGTTTTGCCTACCCGGCCCACATAGGTTCCATCGTCCGTGCGTGCGGGTTTTGCAGAAGCCGGCTGGTTGTCGTCTTCCGGAGTTTTGGCCGCTTTGGCTGGCCTGGCCGGTAATTTTGATTTGCCGCCTGCCGCACTGCGCGACCGGGCCGGCTTGGCTTCCGGCTTTGGCTCTACCTTGGCGGCCTTGGGCAAGGGAGCGGGCGCGCCAAGCTTGAGCTTGATCGGCTTTTCGCCCCACAGTTCTTCCAGGTTGTAATACTGGCGAATGGTGGGCTGCATGATGTGCGCCACGGCGGCGCCGCAATCCACAATGATCCACTCGCCATTGTCTTCACCCTCGATGCGCGGCTTGGCAAAGCCGGCATCGCGCACCGCATCGCGCACGCTGGCGGCCAGCGCCTTGGTCTGGCGGTTGGACGTGCCCGACGCAACGATCACACGCTCGAACAGCGAGGTGATGTGTTCCGTGTCAAAAACCTGGATATCCTGCGCCTTGACATCTTCGAGCCCGTCAATGATGGCCCGCTGCAGTTTTTGGACGTCTTTTTTAGCCTCGGTGCTGGAGGTTTTGACAGTGATAGGAGTCATGCAGTGCTTTGCTTCAAGAGAGTGAAAAATTAACCGGCGCCGTACAGCTGATGCTGCGAAATATAACGCGCAACCGCTTCAGGTACCAGATGGCCAGCTTCAAGGGCAGCCGCTTTGCTGGCGGCAAACATCTGGCGGATCTGGGTGGCGCTGACCGGCATCAAGGGTAGCTGGAGAATAAAAAACCGGTGATTGTGCGGCGCGTAAACATCAAATTGGGATTGAGTCAGCGCAAATTTTGAGCGCCCAGCTATGCAAATTATAGCGATTTCAAGAATCTCGTCCCATTTGTGCCATTGTTTGAAGGCGGCAAACTGGTCAGTACCGATAAACAGGTAAAGCTGGCACCCTGGGTTTTCGACTTGCAGGGCTTTCAGGGTATCGATCGTAAAGGTGGGCCCGGCCCGCTGCAGTTCACGCGCATCCACCCGCACGGCCTGCATCCCGTCGAATGCCAGGCGGGTCATGGCCAAACGGTGTTCGGGAGCGCTCAGGGCTCTGGCCTTGTGCCACGCCTGGCCGGTCGGAATGACGTGCAGCGCATCGAGGTCAAACTGCGCAATGGCCGCCCGGGCCAAGGCCACATGCGCATGGTGGGGAGGATCAAATGCGCCGCCGAACACGCCTAGGCGTGTTGGCGGGTTGGCGCTGTCGGTGTTCAAACCCATTCCCGCCTGACCAGAAACTCCTGGTACAGGCGCGCTTCCGGGGAGCCTGCCTCGTTCGGCCGCTGATAAGCCCAGCTTGCCAGCGGCGGCATGGACATCAGGATTGATTCGGTGCGCCCGCCCGACTGCAGCCCGAAATGGGTTCCCCGGTCCCAGACCAGGTTGAACTCCACATAGCGGCCGCGGCGGTACAGCTGAAAGTCGCGTTCCCGTTCACTGTAGGCCGCGTCCTTGCGGCGCAGGATGATGGGCAGATAGGCCTGCAGAAAGGAATCGCCCACGCTGCGCATCATGGCGAAGCTTTGCGCCAGGCCAAGCTCCTGAAAATCGTCGAAGAATATGCCGCCAATGCCGCGCTGTTCCTGGCGGTGCTTCAGGAAAAAATAGTCATCGCACCATGCTTTGAAACGCGGGTACTTGTCTTCCCCGAAGGGTGCCAGCGATTCCTTGCAAACCTGGTGAAAATGCACCGCGTCTTCATCAAAGCCGTAGTACGGCGTCAGGTCCATACCGCCGCCAAACCAGCAAACCGGCTCAGCGCCTTCACCCGCAGGCGTAGCCGCCAGCATGCGGACATTCATGTGGACCGTCGGCGCATACGGATTGCGGGGATGAAACACCAGCGATACGCCCATGGCCTCGAAAGCAGCGCCTGCCAGTTCTGGCCGGTGCTGGGTGGCAGACGGCGGCAATCGGGGTCCGCGCACATGGGAAAAGCCGCAGCCGGCGCGTTCAAACACCCGCCCCTGCTCCAGGATTTTGGTAATGCCGTTGCCCTGCAGCATTTCGCCGGGCTCCTTTTGCCAGTTGTCGACCGCAAAGGGCTGGCCGTCCACTTCAGCCATGGAATCGGTAATGCGCTGCTGAAGGCCCAGCAGGAAAGTGCGAACGTCGGAAAGTTCAATGCTGGACATGGTCTGCCTTCAGGACTTGATGGCCCGGTGGCCAATATCCTTGCGGAACTGCGCACCGTCGAAGCCGATGCTGCGCGCTACCTCATACGCGCGCTGCTGCGCGGCCTTGACCGTGCTGCCGAGCGCGGTCACGCACAGCACGCGGCCGCCCGAAGTGACGGTTTCGCCATTCAGCGCCTGCGTCCCCGCATGGAAAACCATGGTGTCTTCAGTCATTGCGGGCAGCCCGTGAATGGCATCGCCCTTGCGCGGATGCAACGGATAGCCATGCGCGGCCATGACCACGCCCAGCGCCGGACGCCGGTCCCATTCCATTTCCAGCTTGTCCAGGGCGCCCGAGGTCGCGGCCATCATCACGTCGAACAAATCGGTTTTCAGGCGCATCATGATGGGCTGGGTTTCAGGGTCGCCCATGCGGCAGTTGAATTCCAGCGTCTTGGGCTTGCCCTGCGCATCGATCATCAGGCCGGCATACAGGAAACCGGTAAAAGGAATGCCGTCTTTTTCCATGCCCTTGATGGTCGGCAAGATGATTTCGCGCATCGCCCGCGCATGCACATCGGGGGTGACCACGGGGGCGGGTGAATAAGCGCCCATGCCGCCGGTGTTGGGGCCCTCGTCGCCGTCGAGCAGGCGCTTGTGGTCCTGACTGGTGGCCAGGACGGCGACGTTTTTTCCATCGCACATGACAATGAAACTGGCTTCCTCGCCCTGCAAAAACTCCTCGATGACGACGCGCGCGCCGCCTTCGTTGTGGCTCACGCCCAGCGGGTTGAATTGCGGGTCGGGCGCCAGCATGAATTCAATGGCTTCGTGCGCTTCATGCAGCGTCATGGCCACCACCACGCCTTTGCCGGCGGCCAGGCCGTCGGCCTTGACCACAATCGGCGCGCCCTTTTCATCGACATAGGCATGGGCTGCTGCTGCGTCGTTGAAGGTTTCGTAGTCGGCCGTTGGAATATGGTGACGCTTCATGAAAGCCTTGGAAAAGGCCTTGGAGCTTTCAAGCTGCGCTGCCGCCCTGGTTGGGCCGAACACCCGCAGGCCATGCTGGCGAAACTCATCGACCATGCCGGCGGCCAGCGGCTGCTCCGGGCCAACCACCGTCAGCGCTATTTTTTCCGTAGCAGCCCAAGCACGCAGTGCTTGCGGATCGGTAATGTTTACGTTCACAAGCCGGGCATCAAGTGCCGTGCCTCCATTGCCTGGCGCCACATAAACCGCCTGCACCTTGGGCGACTGGGCCAGTTTCCAGGCCAGCGCATGTTCACGGCCGCCGCCGCCCACCACTAAGACTTTCATGCAGAAACTTTCAATGTTGTATGGTTGGAAAAAACGGGCTCATTCCGAAAACTCGGCGTTGTGAAACACTTCCTGCGTGTCATCCATGTCTTCGAGCACATCCAGCAGTTTCTGCATTTTCTGGGCGTCGTCACCCAAAAGCTGGATGGGGTTGTCGGCGCGCATGGTGACTTCCGCCAGTTCGGGCGTCAACCCGGCAGATTCCAGGGCATTCTTGACTTTTTCCAGTTCGGTATAGGGCGTCAGCACTTCAATGGCACCGTCTTCATGCGCAATCACATCGTCCGCGCCGGCTTCCAGTGCGATTTCCATTACTTTGTCTTCATCGGTGCCCGGTGCAAAAATCAACTGGCCGCAATGCTTGAACTGGAAAGCCACCGAGCCTTCGGTGCCCATGTTGCCGCCGTGCTTGGAAAACGCATGGCGCACTTCGGCCACGGTACGCACCTTGTTGTCGGTCATGCAGTCCACCAAAATGGCAGCGCCGCCAATGCCGTAGCCTTCATAGCGGACCTCTTCGTAATGAACGCCCTCCAGGTTGCCGGTCGCCTTGTCGATGTTGCGCTTGACGGTATCTGCCGCCAGATTGGCCGCCTTGGCTTTTTCCACCGCCAGGCGCAGCCTCGGATTGGTGGCCAGGTCGCCTCCGCCCAGACGCGCAGCCACCATGATTTCGCGAATCACCCGCGTCCAGACCTTGCCGCGCTTGTCGTCCTGTCGCCCTTTGCGGTGCTGAATATTCGCCCATTTACTATGACCAGCCACAAAAATCCTTTAGCAATTGATTTAATCTACAGCGTTCATTTTACTTTTCGCTGACTGTGGTTTCACGTCAGTTTTCACCAGGACTTCCCCACCATGGCCGAGCCGCTCCTCATTGCTAAAAACTCCCTGACCCAATGCGAGCTTTTGCCTGCGCTGGCGAATCGGCACGGCCTGATCACCGGGGCGACCGGGACCGGCAAAACAGTCACCCTGCAAACCTTGGCCGAGAGTTTCTCGAGAATCGGCGTGCCGGTTTTCATGGCCGATGTAAAGGGTGACCTTGCCGGCATCAGCCAGGCAGGAACCCTGGGCGAGAAAATGGCGGGCATCCTGAAAGAGCGCGGCTTGGCCGCACCCGAACCGCTGGCCTGCCCCGCCACGCTATGGGACGTATTTGGCGAACAGGGGCACCCGGTGCGGGCCACCATTTCGGACATGGGCCCTTTGCTGCTGGGCCGCATGCTCAACCTCAATGAAACGCAGTCGGGCGTGCTCAACCTGGTGTTCAAGATCGCCGACGACAACGGCCTGATGCTGCTCGACCTCAAGGATTTGCGCGCCATGCTGCAGTACGTGGGTGAAAACGCCAGCGACTTCACCACCAAGTACGGCAATGTCAGCGCCGCCAGCGTGGGTGCCATCCAGCGCGGGCTGATGCAGATCGAAAGCCAGGGCGGCGATAAATTCTTCGGCGAGCCGATGCTCAACATCAGCGACATGATGCAGACCGACGGGGCCGGGCATGGCGTCATCAATATCCTGGCGGCCGACAAGCTGATGCATTCGCCACGGCTGTACGCCACATTTTTGCTGTGGATGCTGTCCGAGCTGTTCGAGCAGCTGCCTGAAATCGGCGACCCGGACAAACCCAAGCTGGTGTTCTTTTTTGACGAAGCCCATTTGCTGTTCACCGACGCGCCCAAAGCGCTGGTTGAACGCATCGAGCTGGTGGTCCGCCTGGTTCGCTCCAAGGGCGTCGGCGTGTACTTCGTCACCCAGAACCCACTGGACATTCCAGATTCCGTGCTTGCCCAACTGGGCAACCGGGTGCAGCACGCTTTGCGCGCCTATACGCCGCGCGACCAGAAGGCAGTAAAGGCGACTGCCCAGACCATGCGCCAGAAGCCCGGCCTGGACATCGAGGCCGCCATCACTGAGCTGGCGGTGGGCGAAGCGCTGATCAGTTTTCTGGACAAGCAAGGCCGTCCAAGCGTCACCGAGCGGGTATTTGTGTTGCCGCCCGGCAGCCTGCTGGGGCCTATTTCCCTGCAGCAGCGCCAACAACTGTTGCAAGATTCCCTGGTGGCCGGCGCGTATGAAAAAGAAGTCGATCGCGCTTCAGCCTATGAATTGCTTCAGGCGCGTGCGGGTGCGGCGGCCAGCCAGGCGGCTTCTTCCCAAAATGGCGGCTCGGCTGGCCAATCGGCCACAGGCGGCATGCTGGGCGGCCTGAACGACATGCTGTTCGGCACCACGGGTCCACGTGGCGGCAAGCACGAAGGGCTGGCGCAAAGCATGGCCAAGTCGGCCATGCGCACGATGGGTTCGACGGTCGGGCGTGAAATCATCCGGGGCGTGCTCGGCAGCTTGTTCGGCGGCAGAAAGCGTTGACAATCCAGACCCATGCCCCCCAAGAAAGCAATGTCGCCATGAGCAATGTTCACCTGATCAACCACCCGCTGGTGCAGCACAAGCTGACCTTGATGCGCCGCAAGGACGCGTCAACCAATACTTTTCGCACGCTGCTCAATGAACTGAGCAGTCTGATGGCCTATGAAGTCACCCGCGACATGCCGCTGCAGGATGTAGAGATCGAAACGCCGCTCGAGACCATGACCGGCAGGATGATCGACGGCAAGAAGCTGGTGTTCGTGTCAATTCTGCGTGCAGGCAACGGCATTCTCGAAGGCATGCTGAACGTGGTGCCAGGCGCCCGCGTTGGCCATGTCGGCCTGTACCGGGACCCGCAAACGCTTGAGCCGGTCGAATATTATTTCAAGATGCCGCAAGAAATGCAAGAGCGCGACATCATCATCGTCGATCCGATGCTGGCCACCGGCAACTCGGCCATTGCCGCGGTTGCCCGGTTGAAGCAACTCAAGCCCCGCTCCATCAAGTTCGTGTGCCTGCTGACCTGCCCGGAAGGCATTGCCGCCTTGCAAAAAGCCCATCCCGATGTGGCAATCTACACGGCGGCCATTGACCGGCAGCTCAATGCGCATGGCTATATCCTGCCGGGTCTGGGTGATGCCGGTGACCGGATTTTTGGAACCAAATGATGCTTTGCCTTGCTGGCGCTGGACATTAATTGCCGCATAACTTGTAGTAATTATTTAGATCAGCAGCTCAAGCGCAACCTGACTGCGCCCTCGTTTTTTCCATGCCTTTGCCCAAATCAGCCCGCAAAACCGAACCCCACCTTCCATGGCTGGAAGCGGGACAGGCTTTCCCTGCACCGGAGACCGCCTGGGGCAGCACCGAGCCGGTGCCGGGATTGCTGGCAGCTGGCGACACGCTGGATGCCGAAACCTTGCGCAGGGCATATTCAAACGGCATTTTTCCCTGGTTCAGCCTCGGGCAGCCGGTGCTGTGGTGGAGTCCCGACCCGCGCATGGTGCTGAAAACCGACCAGTTCAGACTGCACCGCTCGCTGCGTAAAAGCATTGTTCGCTTTGCCAGCAATTCTCATTGTGAAATCAGGGTTGACAGTGCCTTTCAGCGCGTTATCAGCGCTTGTGCCCGCCAACCCAGAGCGGGTCAGTCCGGCACCTGGATAGTCTCCGGGGTGGAGCAGGCGTATGGTGAACTGCACCGCGCAGGGCATGCGCACAGCGTGGAAACCTGGGTCAACGGCGAACTGGCCGGAGGTCTGTACTGCGTCAATCTGGGCCGCATGGTCTTTGGCGAATCCATGTTCGCAGACCAGACGGACGCCTCCAAGATCGCTCTGGCGGCATTGGTGGCTTTCTGTCGGGCCAAGGGCATGGCGATGATCGATTGCCAGCAAAAAACCAGCCATCTGGCCACGTTCGGGGCGGCTGAAATCAGCCGTTCTGCGTTTGCGAACCACCTGCGTCAACACGTGGGCAAAAGCGCACCCGACTGGAATTTCGATTCTTTATACTGGCAGCAGATTTTGACAGACACTGCGGCCATTTCTGCCGAAACACCGTGACGCACCTGAAAGACCTGCCACTGCATAGCCTGCAGTTTTACGCCACAGCGCCCTACCCGTGCAGCTACCTGCCGGGAAGGCAGGCACGCTCGCAAGTCGCAACCCCCAGCCACCTGATCCACAACGACGCCTACTCCGAACTGGTCACCCAGGGTTTCCGGCGCAGCGGCATGTTTACCTACCGTCCCTATTGCGACGGGTGCCAGGCCTGCATACCGCTTCGGGTACCTGTCGGCACGTTCCAGCCTGACCGCAGCCAGCGGCGTGCTTGGAAGCGCCACCAGGCACTTCAGGCCAGCAGCCACAAGCTGTGCTTTGAGCCTGAACATTACCAGTTGTACCTGCGCTACCAAAACAGCCGCCATGCGGGTGGCGGCATGGACCACGACAGTATTGACCAGTACACCCAGTTCCTGCTCCAGAGCCGCGTCAATTCGCGCCTGGTCGAGTTTCGGGAACCCATGGCCGATGGAACCGCAGGCGTGCTCAAGATTGTGTCCATCCTCGATGTGCTGGAGGACGGCATTTCGGCGGTCTATACCTTTTATGCGCCCGAGGCAAATACCGGCTATGGCAACTACAGCGTGCTGTGGCAGATCATGCAGGCCCGGCAACTGGGCCTGCCTTTTGTCTATCTGGGTTACTGGATTGCCGAAAGCGCAAAAATGAACTACAAGGCCGGCTTCAAGCCCAATGAAATCCGGGTGAACGGTTCATGGACGGATTCCAGCAGGTTCACACCTCAACCCATGCCCTGAACCCGGCAAACGGCTTGTCTTAATTTCACAAGGTAAAATTTGCTGCAGAAAGTCTGCATATGACCAAACCTGAAAGCGATTTACCCGTCAAGCCCACCGTCCAGGTGATCGAGCGCATGTTTTCCCTGCTCGATATATTGGCTTCGCATGAAGATGCGGTTTCCCTGAAAGAAATAAGCGAGCAATCCGGCCTGCACCCCTCCACGGCCCATCGCATTTTGAATGATCTGGCCACCGGTCAGTTTGTGGAGCGGCCTGCTGCTGGAAATTACCGGCTTGGCATGCGTCTGCTTGAACTGGGCAACCTGGTCAAGGCACGCCTGAATGTTCGCGATGCCGCATTGATTCCCATGCGCGAACTGCATAAGCTGACACAGCAGCCGGTCAATTTAAGCATGCGCCAAGGCGATGAAATCTTGTACGTCGAACGCACCTTCAGCGAACGTTCGGGCATGCAGGTGGTGCGCACCATTGGCGGGCGGGCGCCGCTGCACCTGACATCTGTGGGCAAGCTTTTCCTGGCGACCGACGAGCCCCAGCGGCTGCGCGCCTATGCAACCCGGACAGGTCTGCCCGGGCAGACACGCAACAGCATCACGGAGTTGTCGGTACTGGAGCGTGAACTGTCAAAAGCACGCCAGTACGGCATCGCGCGGGACAATGAAGAACTCGAACTGGGTGTGCGCTGCATGGCGGCAGGCATTTACGATGACCAGAACAGGCTGGTCGCGGGCCTGTCGATTTCTGCGCCCGCAGACCGGCTTGATGAAAGCTGGCTGCCTAAGCTACAGGCTACAGCCAACGATATATCTTCAGCGCTGGGATACATTCCCAGGTAAAAATACCGCATTCACATGCGTACTCACTCCTCATCGCTCTCAAAACAGGAGCCAAGAGGAGCCAGCAATTTTGAAGGATGCGGGCCTGCCCGCCAGGCAGCCGCGGCTCAGCAGCTATCAGAGATCAACCGCTGATCTGTTTTTCGGATGCGCTGATCTTCAATTTATGGTCTGTTACCGGGTTGGCTTCCACCCAGCGGCGCACCCGTTCAGCATCGCCCAGCCGGCTGAGCTTGCCTGCTGAATCCAGAAACACCATGATCAATTTGCGTCCTGCAATCCTGGTCTGCATCACCAGGCACTGCCCAGCTTCGTTGATGTATCCGGTTTTTTGCAAGCCAATGTCCCATTCCGGATTTTTGACCAGCCGGTTGGTGTTGTTGTATTGAAGGGTGCGGTTGCCCACTTCCACTTGGTACCCGGGCGACGTGGTCAATTCCCGCAGCACCGGGTCGCCATGGGCTGCATTGACCAGCGCAGCCAGGTCCTGGGCGCTGGACTGGTTGCGGCTGGAAAGACCCGTGGGTTCTGCATAGCTGGTGTCGTGCATGCCCAGCATTTTTGCTTTGGCATTCATCAGGCTGACAAAAATTCCCATGCCGCCCGGGTAGGTACGTCCCAGCGCATGGGCTGCGCGGTTCTCACTCGACATCAAGGCCAGGTGAAGCATCTCTCCGCGAGACAGCGTGGTGCCTACGCTCAGCCGTGAACGGCTGTGTTTTTCAGTATCAACGTCATCCTGGGTCACGGTGATCATCTCGTCCATTGGGAGCTTGGCACCGCTGATCACCACGCCGGTCATCAGCTTGGTCAATGACGCAATTGGCAAAACTGCTTGTTCATTCTTGCTGAACAGCACTTCACGCGTGTCCTGATCAATAACCAGGGCCACACTGGACTTCAAGTCCAGCGGGTCGATTGCACTGTGCAAGCCGGCCATCTGGCCGAACGAAGGAATGGCCGGAATCAAGGCGTGGATGATGGATGGGCGTTTAGCCTGCAGTACCCTGGCCTTGGTTTCAAAACGTACGACTTTTCGAACGGCGACTGTTTTTTTGGAAACTGCCGATTTTGCTGCTCGGGGTTTTTTAACAATGGCTTGCTTGGCCGACGCTTTTCCCGTGGCCGCCTGAACTGATGGTGCCGCCAAGGCAACCGATAAGGCAAAAAATCCGATGATTTTCAGGGCGCGACTCAACAGTTGCTTGGACATGATGAATATGGCTCGTGTAGGTGGCGTTAACAGAAAGGCTGAAGTGTATAGAAATACAAAAAGTCACGCAATATCAGGAGCTTGCGTGACTTTCTTAAATAACTACAGCAATGTCTTGCTTTAACGCCTGCCCAGCTTGCACAAAATCATTAAGCCCTTGAATTTAAAGACTATTATTTTGCGATGACAAGCTCAACCTTGTGCAGCCACCCGATCAGCTTTACTTTGAAGTTTATTCAAAGCACTTAAATAAGCTTTGGCTGACGCCACCACAATGTCGGGATCCGCGCCTACGCCGTTCACAACCCGACCGCTATTTTGTAAACGCACGGTCACTTCTCCCTGGCTTTCCGTCGAACCGCTGATCGCATTCACTGAATACAGCACCATCTCGGCGCCACTTTTGACATGCGTTTCAATCGCTTTCAATGAGGCATCGACCGGTCCATTTCCATCAGACTGGGCCTTGACCTCTTTGCCCGCCACCGTAAAAACCACACAGGCCTGCGGGCGTTCACCGGTCTCGCTGTGCTGTGACAAGGAGACAAAACCGTATTGCTCGTTGCTTTGGCTGATGCTCTCATCATTGACCAGGGCAAGAATGTCTTCGTCGAAAATTTCGCTTTTTCGGTCTGCCAGGTCCTTGAACTTGATGAACGCATGGTTGATTTCGGTTTCGCTTTCCATTGCCACGCCAAGCTCTTGCAACCGCTGCTTGAATGCATTGCGCCCGCTCAGCTTGCCCAGCACAATCTTGTTGGCGGACCAGCCCACATCCTCGGCACGCATGATCTCGTATGTGTCGCGTGCCTTGAGCACGCCATCCTGGTGAATGCCGGAAGCATGGGCAAATGCATTGGCACCCACCACGGCCTTGTTGGGCTGCACGACAAAGCCCGTGGTCTGGCTGACCAGGCGGCTGGCCGACAGGATTTGCTGCGTGTCAATGCCAAGCTCAAGCCCAAAATAGTCTTTGCGGGTTTTGACCGCCATGACCACTTCTTCCAGCGAGCAGTTACCCGCACGCTCACCCAAGCCGTTGATGGTGCATTCAACCTGCCGCGCGCCGCCGATCTTGACGCCTGCCAGTGAGTTGGCAACCGCCATGCCCAGGTCGTTATGGCAATGGACCGACCATACAACCTTGTCGCTGTTGGGAATGCGTTCGCGCAAGTTCTTGATGAAAGCTCCGTAGAGTTCAGGAATGGCATAGCCCACGGTATCCGGAACATTGATGGTGGTGGCGCCTTCCTTGATCACTGCCTCGATGACCCGGCACAAGAAGTCAGGATCAGAACGGTAGCCATCTTCAGGACTGAACTCGATGTCGGACATCAGGTTACGGGCAAACCGCACCGAAAGTTTGGCCTGTTCAAACACCTGGTCAGGCGTCATGCGGAGCTTTTTTTCCATGTGCAGCGCACTGGTCGCCAAAAAGAGATGCAAGCGGCCTGAATTGGCAGGTTTCAACGCTTCGGCTGCAAGCGAAATATCGCGGTCGTTGGCACGCGCCAATGAACAGATGGTTGAATCCTTGATGACTTCAGCAATCGCCCTGACGCATTCAAAGTCGCCATTCGAACTTGCCGCAAAACCGGCTTCAATGACATCGACTTTCAGCCGCTCGAGCTGCCGGGCAATGCGCAGTTTTTCATCTCGAGTCATGGAGGCGCCTGGTGATTGCTCGCCATCGCGCAAGGTAGTGTCAAAAATAATGAGTTTGTCAGTCATGGGAAGGTTCTCAGTTTGGATGAATTTGCAACGCTTTGACGCCCGCCTTGCAGCAGCGTGATAACAATTTGCGGATGCCGAGTAAAGAAGTTTTTTACAGCATTTGAAGGAATCCACTTGGATAAAAACCAGCAACCCAAAAAAAACGGCCCGTTGCTGGTGCAAACGGGCCGTTGAATCGGGTACACGCGTACGCTACCGTCTCCGCCCGTTGGCAGATAGGAATAGGGCTAGCGAAATCGAGTTCATCAGGTCAATGTACCACATTTATTTGTGAAGGCCCCGCTCGTCGGGCTCGTCGGTTGAGGTGGAAATCACACTTGTCTGCTCTCCCTTGGCCTTGCGCCATCCATAAAGTGCGTAGCCCGACAGGCCATAAATCACGAACAAGCCGAACATGACCGTGGGTGGATCGATATTGATGATGGCAATTCCAAGCGCAATCAGCACAATCACCACAAAGGGGACGCTGCGCTTCATTTGTATATCCTTGAAACTGTAAAACGGCACGTTCGTGACCATGGTCAAGCCGGCATACAGCATCAAGCCAAAGGTGAACCACCGGACTTCGATTCCCTTGATACCCAGGTCGTTCATCAGCCAGATGAAACCGGCCACCAGCGCAGCAGCGGCGGGCGAAGGCAAACCCTGAAAAAATCGCTTGTCGACCACGGCTGTATTGACATTGAAGCGAGCGAGGCGCAAAGCCGCACAAGCACAGTAAACGAATGCGCCAATCCAGCCCCAGCGTCCCAGGGTAGTCAGTGCCCAGACATAGGCAATCAGGGCAGGCGCCGCTCCGAAGGACACCATGTCGGACAAAGAATCCATCTGCTCGCCAAATGCGCTTTGGGTATTGGTGAGGCGAGCGATACGGCCATCCAGGCTGTCCAGCACCATGGCGCAAAACACACCAACGGCAGCATTGTCAAATTGGCCGTTCATGGCCATGACAATGGCGTAGAAGCCGCCAAACAGTGCGGCGAGCGTGAACAAGTTAGGCAATATGTAAATGCCTTTGCGCCGCTTGCGCGGCAGGATTTCTTCGTTCGCCGAAGCGGGATTTTCACCATCAAGCATAAAAAGTAGTCCTCAGGCACTGCCCACCAACGTAAATTACTATTTGATCAATAGCAGCGAGAATCGAGCACCCTCTGCAACATGCACTCAAGTGCAAAAAACCTGACGACGCGCCAGGTAAATATATATTCAACGTAGCACCGCATCCATTTGCAAGCTCCCATTAAAAAGGCCGCGCATTAACTTTGCGCGGCCTTTTTTGGTATGCGGCCAGTTGTGGTCGAACCGGATTAGTTGCGGGTCTGGTCGACCAACTTGTTCTTGGCAATCCAGGGCATCATGGCGCGCAGTTTGCCGCCCACTTGCTCGATCTGGTGCTCGGCGTTCAAGCGGCGGCGGCTGATCAGGGTAGGCGCGCCGGCGATGTTTTCCAGCAGGAAGCTTTTGGCGTATTCGCCGGTCTGGATGTCCTTGAGCACCGCGCGCATGGCGTTCTTGGTGTCTTCGGTCACGATGCGCGGGCCGGTGACGTACTCGCCATACTCGGCATTGTTCGAAATGGAGTAGTTCATGTTGGCAATGCCGCCTTCGTAGATCAGGTCCACGATCAGCTTGAGCTCATGCAGGCACTCGAAGTAGGCCATCTCCGGCGCGTAGCCGGCTTCGACCAGCGTTTCAAATCCGGCCTTGATGAGTTCGACAGCACCGCCGCACAGCACGGCCTGTTCGCCAAACAGATCGGTTTCGGTTTCTTCACGGAAGTTGGTCTCGATGATGCCTGCCCGCCCGCCGCCGTTGGCCATGGCATAGCTGAGCGCCAGGTCGCGCGCCTTGCCTGACTTGTCCTGATGGACAGCCACCAGGTGGGGCACGCCGCCGCCCTGGGTGTAGGTGTTACGCACAGTGTGGCCCGGCGCCTTGGGAGCGACCATCCAGACGTCCAGATCTTCGCGCGGAATGACGGCGCCGTAATGCACATTGAAGCCGTGGGCAAACACCAGGGAGGCGCCCTGCTTGATGTTGGGAGCAACATCATTTTTATAGACGGCCCCAATTTGCTCGTCAGGCAGCAAAATCATGACCACATCGGCAGACCTGACCGCTTCAGCGACTTCAGCGACCTGCAAACCGGCTTTTTCGACCTTGGACCATGAAGCGCCGCCCTTGCGCAGGCCCACAACCACTTTGACGCCGCTGTCATTCAGGTTTTGTGCATGGGCGTGGCCCTGGCTGCCGTAGCCGATGATGGCAACGGTCTTGCCCTTGATCAGGCTTAAATCACAGTCCTTGTCGTAAAAAACTTTCATCTCTCGCTCCTAAATAATCATCAGTAAAAACAAAAAACCTACCCTGTCCGCTGTCCAGTTCCTGGCAACGTCACACTCTTAAAATCCGCTCACCACGGCCAATTCCACTTGAGCCGGTACGCACCGTCTCAAGGATGGCGCTGCGTTCGATCGCCTCCAGAAACGCGTCATTCTTGGTCTGGTCGCCGGTCAGCTCGATCGTGTAGCTTTTTTCAGTCACATCGATGATCCGTCCGCGAAAAATATCCGTCATGCGTTTCATTTCTTCGCGCTCCTTGCCAACTGCGCGCACCTTGACCATCATCAGTTCACGCTCCGTGTAGGAGCCTTCGGTCAGATCGACCACCTTGACCACTTCAATCAGGCGGTTCAGGTGTTTGGTGATCTGCTCGATCACGTCGTCAGAACCGGAGGTCTGGATCGTCATGCGCGACAGCGTCGGGTCTTCTGTTGGCGCAACGGTCAGGCTTTCGATGTTGTAGCCACGGGCTGAAAACAGGCCGACCACGCGGGAAAGCGCGCCGGGCTCGTTCTCTAGCAAAACTGCAATGATGTGTTTCATATGAAGATTCCTCTTTTCGCTGCCCTCCCCTGCGCACGGTAATGCGCAGGCTCGGCAGTCAATAGATTCGTCAGTTGACGGGGTGAATAAAAATGCGGGAAGGCGCCGTTGCGCTCAAAGGTCTTCAGACCCGAGCAGCATTTCCGTGATGCCCTTGCCGGCCTTGACCATCGGAAACACGTTTTCGGTCGGATCGGTCCGGAAATCCATGAACACGGTGCGGTCCTTGAGCTTGCGTGCTTCACGCAGCGCCGGTTCAACATCTTGCGGCTTTTCAATCAGCATGCCCACATGCCCGTAGGCCTCGGCCAGCTTGACGAAATTGGGCAGCGCGTCCATGTAGCTGCTGCTGTAGCGGCCGGAATATTCAATTTCCTGCCACTGGCGAACCATGCCGAGGTAACGATTGTTCAGCGAAACGATCTTGATCGGCGTGTTGTATTGCAGGCAGGTAGAAAGCTCCTGGATACACATCTGTACCGATCCTTCGCCGGTAATACAGAACACCTCAGACTCGGGCTTGGCGAGCTTGATGCCCATGGCATA
>JAQGMZ010000077.1 GCA_028292045.1 Polaromonas sp.
TCGGCGGCGTGGGCAAGCCCGAGGTTTATCTTTTCGGTTCCCACTACCTCAGCGGCTTCCTCAATGAAAAGCCCCTGGCCGCCCTGCGCACGGACCTGGCCGCGCTTGGCCTGGCCCGCGACGCAGCCATGTCCGAGACCGAAGACCATCCCGCCTACCTGTGCGAAGTCATGCGCTACCTGATTGCCGGCGACGATGTGGAAGTGGCCAACCTGACGCGCCAGCTGGCGTTTTTCAGCGGCCATGTGCAGCCCTGGTTTCCCATGATGTGCGATGCGGTCATGCACCACCCGAAGGCGCGGTTTTACCGCAGCCTGGCGGCTTTCACGCAAGCTTTCATCAATGTCGAAGCGCAGGGTTTCGACATGCTCGATTGATGGTTTTCCCTTGGTTTTCAGTCTGAATCCCTGTGAACCATTGTGGTGCAGTCATCTCCGACATACAGTCATTCACATAGCCAGTTATCTCAAGTTTTATGGAGCAAAAAATGCAGGAAAATCAGCCAACACCCTCCCGCCGGGGCTTCTTTTTCGGCGCCGCAGCAACCGGCGCAGCCGCTGCTGCCGTGATGGCGCTGCCCGGATTGCCGGCGGCTGAAGTCAGCGTTGCGCCGCCCAAGCCGGCGCCTGAAAAAGGCGGCGGCTACAGTGCCTCGGCGCATGTCGAGCGCTACTATAAAACCGCGCGCGTCTAACTTCATCCCGTTCTTTAATTCTCACGGAGAGCTCCATGCTGCTCACGAAAAAATCTTCCAGCCTTTCCGGCCTGCCTGCGCACCGTGCCGGTTCCCCGCGCTTCGTACAGAGCCTGACGCGCGGCCTGTCGCACGCCCTGCCCACCATGGACCGGCGTTCGTTCCTGCGGCGTTCGGGCCTGGGCGTCGGCGTGGGGCTGGCGGCAACCCAGCTTTCCCTGGTCAAGAAAGCCAGCGCGGCAGCGCCTGGCGAAGCCGGCGGCAATTCGAAGATTGAAGTCAAGCGCACGGTCTGCTCGCACTGTTCGGTTGGCTGCGCTGTCGATGCCGTGGTGGAAAACGGCGTCTGGGTGCGCCAGGAAGCGGTGTTCGACTCGCCCATCAACCTGGGCGCGCATTGCGCCAAGGGAGCGGCCCTGCGCGAACACGGCCACGGCGAATACCGCCTGCGCTACCCGATGAAACTGGTCAATGGCAAGTACGAGCGCATCAGCTGGGACACGGCCCTGAACGAAATCACGGCCCGCATGGTGGCCCTGCGCAAGGAAAGCGGCCCCGATTCGCTGTACGTGATCGGTTCATCCAAGCACAACAACGAGCAGGCCTACCTGCTGCGCAAGTGGATGAGCTTCTGGGGCAGCAACAACTGCGACCACCAGGCGCGCATCTGCCACTCGACCACCGTGGCGGGCGTGGCCAACACCTGGGGCTACGGCGCCATGACCAATTCGTACAACGACATGCAAAACAGCAAATGCGCGTTGTACATCGGCTCGAATGCCGCCGAAGCCCATCCGGTCAGCATGCTGCACATGCTGCATGCCAAGGAAACCGGCTGCAAGATGATCGTGGTCGACCCGCGTTTCACGCGAACCGCCGCCTAGGCCGACTATTACGTGCGCTTCCGTTCCGGTTCGGACATTCCCTTCCTGTTCGGCGTGCTGCACCACATCTTCAAAAACGGCTGGGAAGACACCAAGTACATCAACGACCGTGTCTACGGCATGGACAAGGTCAAGGAAGAGGTGATGGCCAAGTGGACGCCCGACAAGGTGGAGGAGGCCTGCGGCGTGAACGAAGCCACTGTTCTCAAGGTCGCCACGATGATGAGCCAGAACCGCCCCAGCACCATCGTCTGGTGCATGGGCCAGACCCAGCACACCACCGGCAATGCAATCGTTCGCGCTTCCTGCATCTTGCAGCTGGCGCTGGGCAACGTCGGCAAGTCCGGCGGCGGCACCAACATTTTCCGGGGCCATGACAACGTGCAGGGCGCGACCGACGTCGGCCCCAACCCCGATTCGCTGCCGGGCTACTACGGCCTGGCCGAGGGCTCCTGGAAGCATTTTGCCAAGGTGTGGGGCGTGGACTTTGACTGGATCAAGGCCAAATATGCCTCGCCGGCCATGATGGGCAAGCCGGGCATCACCGTGTCCCGCTGGATTGACGGCGTGCTGGAGAAAAATGAATTCATCGACCAGGATTCGAACCTGCGCGGCGTTTTCTACTGGGGCCATGCGCCCAACTCGCAGACGCGCGGCCTCGAAATGAAGCGCGCCATGGACAAGCTCGATTTGCTGGTGGTGGTGGACCCTTACCCCTCCGCCACCGCCGCGATGGCCGCCATGCCGGGCAAGGCCGAAGACCAGAACCCCAACCGCGCGGTGTACCTGCTGCCCGCAGCCACGCAGTTTGAAACCAGCGGTTCGGTCACGGCATCGAACCGTTCGGTCCAGTGGCGCGAAAAAGTCATCGAGCCGCTGTGGGAAAGCCGCAGCGACCACATGATCATGCAGCAGTTTGCCGACAGGCTGGGCTTTGGCAAGGAGCTGAGCAAGAACTTCAAGATGCAGCAGGTCAAGGGCATGGACGAGCCGGCGCCCGAGGACATCCTGCGCGAAATCAACAAGAGCTGCTGGACCATCGGCTACACCGGCCAGAGCCCGGAGCGGCTCAAGGCGCATATGCGCAGCATGCACCTGTTCGACGTCAAGACCCTCAAGTCCAAGGGCGGCAAGGACAAGGAATCTGGCTACGACACCACGGGCGATTATTTTGGGCTGCCGTGGCCCTGCTGGGGCACGCCTGAAATGAAGAACCCCGGCTCGCCCAATCTGTACGACACCTCCAAGCATGTCATGGACGGCGGCGGCAATTTCCGGGCAAATTTTGGTGTCGAGCGCGAAGGCAAGACGCTGCTGGCCGAAGACGGTTCGCATTCGCTGGGCGCCGACATCACCACCGGCTACCCCGAGTTCGACCATTTGCTGGTCAAGAAGCTGGGTTGGTGGACTGAACTGACCGATGCCGAGAAAACCGCTGCCGAAGGAAAAAACTGGAAAACCGATTCATCGGGCGGCATCATCCGCGTGGTCATGAAGAACCATGGCTGCCATCCGTTTGGCAACGCCAAGGCCCGGGCCGTGGTGTGGAATTTCCCCGACGCCATTCCGCAGCACCGCGAGCCCCTGTATGGCACGCGTCCCGACCTGATGGCCAAGTACCCCACGCACGACGACAAGAAGACTTTCTGGCGCCTGCCAACGCTGTACAAAACCTTGCAGGACAAGAACATTGCCGACAAGGTGCATGAAAAATTCCCGCTGATCATGACGTCGGGCCGGCTGGTCGAATACGAGGGCGGCGGCGAGGAAACCCGTTCCAACCCGTGGCTGGCCGAATTGCAGCAGGAAATGTTCATCGAGATCAACCCCAAGGTGGCTGCTGAAAAAGGCATACGCAACGGCGAGCGCGCCTTGGTCAGCACGCCCACCGGCGCACGGCTCAATGTCCAGGCGCTTGTCACCGAACGTGTGGGGCCGGACACGGTATTCATGCCTTTCCACTTTTCCGGCCGCTGGCAAGGCGCCGACATGCTGGCCTACTACCCGGCGGGCGCTGCGCCCGTGGTACGGGGCGAAGCCATCAACACCGGCACCACGTACGGCTACGACAGCGTGACGATGATGCAGGAAACCAAGACCACTGTTTGCAATGTCGAACGCGCATAAGGAAGAAAAAAATGGCACGCATGAAATTTGTCTGTGACTCGGAGCGCTGCATTGAATGCAACGGCTGCGTCACCGCTTGCAAAAACGAAAACGAGGTGCCGTGGGGCGTCAACCGCCGCCGCGTGGTCACCTTGAACGACGGCGTTCCGGGCGAGAAATCCATTTCGGTGGCCTGCATGCACTGCAGCGACGCGCCCTGCATGGCTGTCTGCCCGGTCAACTGCTTCTACCGCACCGACGAAGGCGTGGTGTTGCACGACAAGGACATCTGCATTGGCTGCGGTTATTGCTCGTATGCCTGCCCGTTTGGCGCGCCCCAGTTTCCCGCCAGCGGCACCTTCGGGGTGCGCGGCAAGATGGACAAATGCACCTTCTGCGCCGGCGGACCCGAGGTCAACGGCAGCCAGGCCGAGTTTGAAAACTACGGCCGCAACCGCCTGGCGGAAGGCAAGCTGCCCGCCTGCGCAGAAATGTGCTCGACCAAGGCGCTGCTGGCCGGCGACGGCGATGTGGTCGCGGACATTTTCCGCAACCGCGTGGTGCAGCGCGGCAAGGGCGCCGAGGTCTGGGGCTGGGGCACGGCATACGGCTCAAAACAGGCCGGCCAGGCACCGGCAGGAACCAAATCATGAAGCGGCTTGCTATTGTTCTTGCAGCGGCTTCAGCCGTTTTAACCGGCCTGGCAGCTTGCGGCGAGAAACCGCAGACGCTCAACGTCAACAAAAGCGATATTGCGGCCTACCAGGGCGCCCAAAACCGGTTTGTCGCCCCTGGCTGGACGCCGACGGATAAACAAAGCTGGGAGCGTGGGCTTAAAGCCCGCATGCAGAACACCCAGAACGAGTACTCCAAGACAAACTGACCGGAGCCCTTATGAAAAAAGCGCAATTAGCTATATTTTTAATAGCGATTAGCCTCACTGGCGCGGCGGTCGCGCAGCAAGCCCCACCGGCGCCTGGTGCGGCGGCGACACAAGCAGCCGCGCCGGCGGCAACCGGCGGCATTCAGGGCCAGAACATTTTTGATGTCAAGTCCGACGCCAGCAATGAACCCGGCTATGCCAAGCAGACCAATGCCGAGCGAGCCAAAGTCCAGCCCGGCAACAATGCGCCGATGTGGCGCCAGGTGGGTGAAGGGGTAACCGGTTACAGCAGCCTGCCCAAAAGCGAAGCCCCCGAGGCCGGCAACCTGATCCAGCCATTTGTGCAGTACCCCGGCTCGCGGCTGACCAATGCCGGCGAAGCCTGGCGCCAGGTTCGCAATAACTGGCTGATTCCTTATGGCGGCGCCTTGCTGCTGATCACGGCGCTGGCGATTGCCATTTATTATTTCAGCAAAGGCACGATCAAGACGCATGGCGCGCAGACCGGGCGAAAAATCGAGCGTTTCACGCCGTTCGAGCGTGCGGCGCATTGGTCCAATGCCATAGCTTTTTCCATTCTGGCCATTTCCGGCCTGGTGATGGCGTTTGGCAAATTCTTTGCCTTGCCGGTCATGGGGGGGGCGCTTTTCGGCTGGCTGACCTATGTGCTTAAAAACCTGCATAACTTCGCCGGCCCGGTGTTTGCCGTGTCGCTGGTGGTGGTGTTTGCCGCATTCCTGCGCGACAACTGGCCCCAAAAGGGCGACTTGAATTGGCTGCTGAAGGGGGGCGGCCTTTTCTCCGATGCCGAGCCTGCTTCCAATCGGTTCAATGCGGGTGAAAAAATCGTCTTCTGGGGCGGCGTTTTCTTCCTGGGCCTGATTGTGGTGGCGTCGGGTTTCGTGCTCGACAAAATAGTGCCTGGCCTGGTGTACGAGCGTGCCACCATGCAAATCGCGCATATGGTGCATGCGGTGGCCACGGTATTCATGATGGTCATGTTCATGGGGCATATCTACCTGGGAACCCTGGGCATGCAGGGCGCCTACCAAGCCATGCGAACCGGCTACGTGGACGAGACATGGGCCAAGGAGCACCATGAATACTGGTACGACGACGTAAAAGCCGGCCGGGTGCCTGTTCAGCGTAGCGAAACCTTGCTGCCCGCCAAGCCGGCCGTCCAGACTTGACCCCCGGCAACCTACATGAGGATTGATATGAAAAAATTTCTGATGACCGGCCTGCTGCTTGGCGTCTGCGCGCTGGCAACAGCCAAGCTGCCGCAGCTTTCTCCGGAAGCAAAGGCCAAATCCGATGAGGCTGCCGCCAAGGTGGCCTGGGCTGCCAAGGTGGACACCTACCAGTTGTGCCAGTGGCAGGACAAGGTGGCCGCAAATTACTACAAAACCGCCCAGGCGGCAGGCAAGGCCACCAGCCCTCCAACGGCCACCCCGCCCTGCAGCGACCCGGGTGCCTTTGCCTACGTGGCGCCCCAGTCGCCCAAGCCGCTGGAAGTGTCGGGCGCCCACTCGCCGGCCGACACGGCGGTCGCCCCGCCCAGCAGCAAGGCGGTCGATGCCGTGGTCAACCCTGACAAAAAACCCTGATTTTTTAACTTTTCGCCAAGGCCGGTCCGCAAGGTACCGGCCTTTTCCACGCCAGGCCTTTCCGCATGACATTTTCCGCATGACCCTTCCCCACCTGACGCAAGCCCGGGCGCCCTTGACCAGCGTGATCGACGCTGTCAACGAGCACGGCGAACTTCAAAGCGTTTCGATTCCTGCGGAGCGCGCGTTGACGGTTTATGTCGACAAGCGTGAACTGGTGACGCTGATGACGCTGGGGGCAAACCCTGAATTGCTGGTGCTGGGCTATCTGCGCAACCAGCGGCTGGTTCAAGACGTGGGCGACATCGAGTCGATCACGGTGGATTGGGAGGTGGGCGCTGCCGCCGTCAAGACGCGCCACGGCATCGTGGACATCGAGGAAAAAACTTCGCGCCGCGTGGTCACCACCGGGTGCGGCCAGGGGAGCGTATTTGGAGGGCTGATGGACGAGGTGGACAAAATTCAATTGCCGGCCGGCGCCATGATCACGCAAAGCCAGCTCTACAGCCTGGTCAATGCCATTCGCCTGAAGGAAACCACCTACAAGTCGGCAGGCTCGGTGCATGCCTGCGCCCTGTTTTCGACAGCTTCGGGCGAATCCGAAATGCTGTTGTTCGTTGAAGATGTCGGGCGGCACAACGCCATCGACACCATTGCCGGATGGATGTGGACCCATTTAAGCTCCACGCTTCCCAGTGCATGCGGTTCGCTGCCTTCCGAAGTGGCAGCTGCGCCTGGAGTCTGCCAAAGCCAGTCCCGCGGCCCTGGCTTGCCGTCGAACGATGCGGCGGGGCTGGTTTTTTACACCACGGGGCGGCTGACGAGTGAAATGGTCATCAAGTCGGCGCAAATGGGCGTGGCGGTGGTGGTTTCGCGCAGCGGCATCACGCAAATGGGTCATGAGGTGGCGCAATCGGTCGGTTTGTGCGCCATTGGGCGGGCCACCAACAAGCGCTTTCTTTGCTACACCCATGCACGACGCCTGCAACTGCAGGCAGGCCTTGTTTGCGCATCGCCGGTGGCGGGACTTAACGCGGAATGACGGGCGTATTGGGCCTGGATTAAACGGGCCTCAGCAGGCCCAGGCCGCACCCTTTACCGTTTCTGCGCTAAGGTCATGGCATGAACACTCTTTTTCTCCAGCTTGGCTGGAAAACGCTGCTGCGCGATTTGCGTGCCGGCGAATTGCGCCTGCTGATCGTTGCCGTCACCCTGGCGGTGGCTTCGCTCACGGCTGTCGGCTTTTTTGCGGACCGGCTCAACAGCGGCCTGCAGCGCGATGCCCTGCAACTGCTGGGCGGCGATGCGGTGGTGCGCAGCGACGGCCCGATGCCTGACAGCTTTGCCGCAAAGGCGAAGGCGCTGGGGTTGAAAAGCATTTCATCCGTGACATTTCCCACCATGGCCCGGGCCAGCGACGAGGGCGGCGGCGCCACCAAACTGGTGGCCTTCAAGGCCGTTCCCGAAGGCTATCCGCTGCGCGGCAGCATGAAGGTAGCCGACACCCTGGGCGCCGAAGGGGTGCCGACCCGCGCCATTCCAGAACCCGGCACGGCCTGGGCCGATGCTTCGCTTTTCGATGCGCTCGGCCTTCAGCCGGGCCAGTCGCTGCTGATGGGCGATGCCCGCTTCAAGCTGACCCGCGTCATCGTCCAGGAGCCCGACCGGGGTGCGGGCTTCATGAGCTTTTCTCCGCGCGTGATGATCAACCAGCTTGATGTGGCCGCCACCGGCCTGATCCAGCCGGCCAGCCGGACGAATTACCGCTTTGCCGTGGCCGGCGAGGACGCCCGGGCGGTCAAGTCTTACGTAAGCTGGGCGACGGATGAAATTGCCAAGCCGGGCGCCGAGGCGCGGCTGCGCGGCGCGCGGCTGGAATCGCTGGACAGCGGCAGCCCGCAGATGCAGCAGACGCTGGAAAGGGCTGAAAAATTCCTCAATCTGGTGGCGCTGCTGGCCGCGCTGCTCAGCGCCGTGGCGGTGGCCATTGTGGCGCGCAGCTTTGCCGCCAAGCACCTGGACGACTGCGCCATGCTGCGCGTGCTGGGCCAGCCGCAACGCACGATTGCGCTGGCCTACACGTTCGAGTTTGTGCTGGCCGGGCTGGCTGCCAGCGCGCTGGGCGTGGCGCTGGGATTTGCGGTGCACCATGTCTTTGTGCTGCTGCTGGCCGGGCTGGTCAGCAGCACCCTGCCGGCCGCCACCTTGTGGCCTGTGGCTTTCGGCATGGGCATGGGGCTAACGCTGCTGCTGGCTTTCGGCCTGCCGCCGGTGCTGCAGCTGGCCCAGGTGCCGCCGCTGCGCGTGATCCGCCGCGATGTCGGCAACCTCAAGCCGGTGTCGATGCTGGTGCTGGGCGTGGGCATTCTGGGCTTTGCCGCCTTGCTGATGGCCGCCAGCAGCGACCTGCAACTGGGCCTGATCGCCGTGGGCGGATTTGCCGGCGCGGTGGGGGTGTTTGCACTGGCCAGTTATGCCGCCGTCAGGCTGCTGCGCGCCAGCGTCAACGAAACCACGGCGCCGCGCTGGCTGGTGCTGGCGACGCGACAGCTGTCGGCCCGCCCGGTCTACGCCGTGGTGCAGACCAGCGCCCTGGCCATCGGCCTGCTGGCGCTGATGCTGCTGGTGCTGTTGCGCACCGACCTGATCAGCAGCTGGCGCAACGCCACGCCGCCCGATGCGCCCAACCGGTTTGTCATCAATGTACAGCCGGAGCAGGGCGCGGCCTTTCAGCAGGCGCTGCGCGACGGCGGCGTCACCCGGTACGACTGGTACCCGATGATTCGCGGCCGGTTGGTCGCCATCAATGGCCAGGACATCAAGCCCGAGGAATTCGAGGAAGACCGCGCCAAGCGCCTGATCGACCGCGAGTTCAATCTGTCCAACAGCGCGGAAAAGCCGGCGCACAACGAAGTCGTCGCAGGCCGCTGGATTGCCGGCGAAAAAGATGCCGTCAGCGTGGAAGAAGGACTGGCCAAGACCCTGGGGCTCAAAATCGGCGACAGCCTGCGCTTTGACATTGCCGGCCAGACCAGCGAAGCCAGGATCACCAGCCTGCGCAAGGTCGACTGGGGGTCGATGCATGTGAACTTCTTTGTCATGTACCCGGTAGCGCAACTTGCTGCCGACGTGCCGTTGTCGTTCATCAGCGCCTTTCGCGCGCCTGAGCCGGCCAACCCTGCGCCTGACGGAAAGGGCAGGGCGCAAAGTTTCGACAATAACCTGGTGCGGGCCTTTCCCAACATCACCAACGTGGACATGAGCAGCACCCTGGCGCAGGTGCAGCGGGTGCTGGACCAGGTGATCCGGGCGGTTGAATTCCTGTTCGGTTTCACCCTGGCCGCCGGCTTGGTCGTGCTGTTTGCCGCTATCACCGCCACCCGTGAAGAGCGAGCGCGTGAATTCGCCATCATGCGTGCCGTGGGCGCCCGGGCCTCGCTGCTGCGGCAGGTTCAGCGCGCCGAACTGGCCGGTGTCGGGCTGCTGGCGGGCTTTCTGGCGTCGATGGTGGCGCTGGTGTTGGGCCAGGGACTGGCGCGCTATGTCTTTAATTTTGACTGGACGGTGTCCTGGACGGTGCCCGTCGTGGGCAGCCTGGCGGGCGCGGCGCTTGCCCTGTCGGCAGGCTGGTGGGGCTTGCGCGCCGTGCTGAAGACGCCTGTGGTGGAAACGCTGCGCAAGTCCCAGTGATGGATTGAAAGCGCAGCAAAACTGCCGGCAGCGTGAAGGGTGTGGCTGGAGCCGAAGCCCCATCAACCCGGCGCCAGCAGCACCACCAGCGCGCCTGCGCCGCCTTCGGCCGGGCGGGCCTGGACAAATGCCAAGACTTCCTTTTTCTGGACCAGCCAGCTCTGCACCCGCCCTTTGAGTACCGGCGTCTTGCCGGGCGAACCCAGCCCTTTTCCGTGCACCACGCGCACGCAGCGCAGGCCGGCCTTGTTGGCTTCGCGAATGAAAGCGCCCAGCGCATTGCGCGCATCTTCACGCCGAAAGCCGTGCAGGTCGAGCTGGCGCTGAATGCTCCAGTTGCCCCGGCGCAGCTTGCGCACCACGTCGGGGCCGATGCCGGGGCGGCGAAAGCTCAGGGCCTCGTCGGTGTCGAGCAGCGTTTCCACGTCGAATCCGTCGGAAAGGGCCTCCTGCATCACGGCCTGCTCGTCGCGCAGGTGCTGCTCGGCAATGGGTGCGGGCCGCGCCCGCTCCACGCTGGCCTTGTGGCCTGGCTGGTGCTGGGGCGGCAAAGCCATGACGCGCCCGACCGCGCGTGAGAATAATTCTTTTTCGGCTCGGGCCAACGCTGCGGCAGCCCTGACCGCCGCTTGCCGTTCCGCTTCCTGCCGGGCGCGCAGTTCAAGTTCTCGCCGCACCGGCATGAGGTCTTTGAAATCCCGGATCAGCAGGCTTTTCTGGCGTGGGGACAGGGAAACTGGCATGACGGCGGAGTTAAAGAAAGTGCGGGGAAGCCGTTATCCTAAAGCAGTCCCAGATCAGCCATCGAGACGGATTGAGAAGCAGTCACCACAAAATGGTCGAGCACCCGGACATCGACCAGCGCCCGCGCGGTTTTCAGGGTCTGGGTCAGCATTTCGTCGGCCCGTGAGGGATGGGCGGCCCCGCTGGGGTGGTTGTGCGCCAGCACCACGCTGGCGGCATTGAGCGCCAGCGCCCGGATGACCACCTCGCGCGGGTACACGCTCGACTGGGTCAGGGTGCCGCGAAACAGCTCTTCCAGGGCAATCAGCCGGTTCTGGCTGTTCAGGAACAGCACCGCAAAAATCTCGTGCGGCCGGCTGCCCAGTTGCAGTTGAAGGAAGTCGCGCACCGCCTGGGGCGTGGAAAACAGTTCTTTTTCCTTCAGCTGTTCGGCCAGTGCGCGCCGAGCCAGTTCGAGCACCGCCACAATTTCTGCGCGCTTCGCCGGTCCCAGCCCCTTGATGCACCCGAGCGCTTGGGCGCCAGTGTGCAGCAGCCCCGCCACGCCGCCAAAGTTGTCCAGCAGTTCCTGGCCCATCTGCAATGCATTTTTGCCCGGCAGGCCGGTGCGCAACAGCAGCGCCAGCAGTTCGGCATCGCTGAGCGCGGCAGGGCCCCGGGCCAGTAGTTTTTCGCGCGGGCGGGCGTCCTCGGGCAGGTCTTTGAGCAGCATGGAATGACGCCGTGAATGTGAAATCAAGATGGACAAGCTCGAGTATGCCGCAGGGCGCGCAGCGCCAATTCGCCGCCTGTGCCCTGAAAAAAATCGTGAAATTCCTTGCCGTACGACCCGCCGGGGACTTGCTTTCTACAATAGGGACAGTTCACCCACTGTTGCCAGCCACGCCCAGAGCTGGCCCGAAAGTCTTTATGCCTACCCTGCAAACCGCAACCCAGCCTGCCCAGCCCCTGGCTGTTCCCGTGGTCGAGCCTGGCTCTTTCCTGACGCTGCACTACCGCATGGCGGCACCGGGGGGCGACAGCATCATCAACACATTCGGCGGCAAGCCCGCAACGCTGAGCCTTGGCAATGGCGAGTTGTCGCCGGCCATCGAGCAGCGCCTGCTGGGCTTGCCCGAAGGCGCCCGATCGACCTTTTTGCTGGCGCCTGGCGAGGCTTTTGGCGAACGCAACCCCGAGCTGGTGCAGTGGGTGGCGCGCAAGCTGCTCAATGAACTGGGCAACCTGGACGAACGCTACAGCGTGGGCGATGTGGTGCAGTTCCCCACGCCCGACGGCATGGGCCAGTACGCCGGAGCCGTGCAGCAGGTCAAGGAAGAGGGCAGCGCGGTGCAGTTTGACTTCAACCATCCGCTGGCCGGCCAGCCGGTCGAGTTCGAAGTGCATGTGATCGGCGTGCTGTGACCATGTCCAATTCAAAACTTGAAGAAATCCTGCTGGCCGAACCCCGGGGGTTTTGCGCCGGGGTTGACCGCGCCATTGAAATTGTCGAACGGGCACTGACCAAGTTTGGCGCCCCGATCTACGTGCGCCATGAAATCGTGCACAACACCTATGTCGTCAACGACCTCAAGACCAAAGGCGCGATTTTCATTGAAGCCTTGTCCGACGTTCCGCCTGGCGCCACTCTGGTTTTTAGCGCCCACGGCGTGAGCCGGGCCGTGCAGGAAGAAGCCAAGGCGCGGGGTTTCCAGATCTTTGACGCCACCTGCCCGCTGGTGACCAAGGTGCACGTCGAAGTCGCCAAGCTGAACAAGGAAGGCTACGAGTTCATCATGATCGGCCACAAGGGCCACCCGGAAGTCGAGGGCACCATGGGCCAGCTCGACAGCGGTATCCACTTGGTCGAAGACGTGGCCGACGTGGCGCGCATTGCGCCGCTGCAGACCGAGCGCCTGGCGGTGGTGACGCAAACCACGCTGAGCGTCGACGATGCGGCCGAGATCAGCGCAGCCATCAAGCGGCGCTTTCCCCAGGTGCGCGTGCCCAAGCAGCAGGACATTTGCTATGCCACTCAAAACCGGCAGGATGCGGTCAAGGTGCTCAGCCCGCAGGTCGACATCCTGATCGTGGTGGGCAGCCCGACAAGCTCGAACAGCAACCGCCTGCGGGAACTGGCCGCCAAGCTGGGGACCGATGCCTACATGGTTGATGACGCCAGCGAATTGCAGGAAGCCTGGTTTGACGGAAAGAGCCGCGTCGGCCTGACCGCCGGCGCGTCGGCTCCCGAGATTCTGGTCAAGCAGGTGATCGACCGCATCAAGTCGCTGGGCGCCGTGTCGATCCGCAAAATGGACGGCGTGCAGGAAACCATCAAGTTTCCCCTGCCCAAGGGATTGAAGCTCACGCCGCAAGGCGAGCTAGCGGTGGAGGGTAGCCAACTGCACCAGCTGAACTGACGCTGGTGACAGCAGTTGGCGGTTGCCCAAGGCACTGCGGCCACGCCAGCTGCAACCTGCCGGCCATTTGCGCTGCCGCTTCAATCAATCATGCATGCCTGAACCGGCCTTGGCGGCGCACCGCCCTGGACAAAATACAATTCACCCATGCTTGACATCAACCTGCTTCGTAAAGACCTGCCTTCGGCAATTGCCCGCCTGGAGACCCGAAAAAGTCCCCAGACCTTCCTCGACATCGATTCGTTCCAGTTGCTCGAGGCCGAGCGCAAGGCTGTGCAGATCAGGACCGAAGAGCTGCAAAGCCAGCGCGCCACCCTCTCCAGGCAGATCGGCCAGCTCAAGTCCAAAGGGGAAGATGCCAGCAGCATCATGGCCCAGGTCAGCCAGTCCAAGGCCGAGCTTGAAACGTCTGCCGCCCGGCTGGACCAGATCCAGGCCAGCCTGCAGGCCTTGCTGCTGGCCGTGCCCAACCTGCCGCACGACAGCGTGCCGCTGGGCGCAGGCGAGGCTGGCAACGTGGAGGTGCGCAAGTGGAGCCCGGCCGAAGGCCTGGGCGGCGAACCTGCGGCCCTGACGTTCGAGCCCCGGGACCATGTCGATGTGGGCCAGCCTTACGGACTCGATTTCGAATTGGGCACCAAGCTCACCGGCTCGCGGTTTACGGTGATGAAGGGCCCGCTGGCGCGCCTGCACCGTGCCCTGTCGCAGTTCATGCTTGACGTGCAGACGGCCGAGCATGGCTACACCGAATGCTACGTGCCCTATATCGTCAATGCCGATTCGCTGCGCGCCACCGGCCAGCTGCCCAAGTTCGAAGAAGACCTGTTCGCGGCCAAAAAAGGCGGGCAGGAGGCCCAGGCCGAGACTGCCGCGCTGTACCTGATCCCGACATCCGAGGTGCCGCTGACCAATTTTGTGCGCGACGAAGTGGTGCCCGAGGCGAAACTGCCTCTGAAATTCACCGCCCACACGCCATGCTTTCGCTCGGAAGCCGGCAGCTACGGGCGCGACACGCGCGGCATGATTCGCCAGCACCAGTTCGACAAGGTGGAAATGGTGCAGATTGTTCACCCCGAGAAAAGCGGCGAGGCGCTGGAAGAAATGACCGGCCATGCCGAAGTCATCCTGCAAAAGCTCGGTTTGCCGTACCGCGTCATGCTGCTGTGCACCGGCGACATGGGTTTTGGCGCCAGCAAGACCTATGACCTCGAGGTGTGGCTGCCGGCGCAAAACACCTACCGCGAGATCAGCTCAGTCTCCAACTGCGAAGCCTTCCAGTCTCGCCGCCTGCAAGCCAGGTTTAAAAATGCGCAGGGCAAGAATGAGTTTGTGCACACCCTCAACGGCTCGGGTCTTGCCGTTGGCCGCACGCTGGTGGCCGTGCTCGAAAACTACCAGCGCCCCGACGGCAGCGTCGATATTCCAGCCGTGCTGCAACCTTACATGGGCGGAATGGCGACTCTTTCAGCGCCCGTGGCCTGATCTGCCCTGGAACATCCATTTGGCCTGCTAGAATTGCGGCCACCACATAATGGAGAGGTGGCAGAGTGGCCGAATGTACCTGACTCGAAATCAGGCGTACCGTAAGGTACCGTGGGTTCGAATCCCACCCTCTCCTCCAGGCGCGCTACCCAAACCAACCCCAGGTAATTGATTTACCTGGGGTTTTTTGTTTTTTAAAAATCCTGTCCGCAGCGGTCTGGTTCCGTTGGGTCCGGCAATTGACCCTGAGCGAAGTAGCTGCGATCCCGCTTGCAGCGCCCACGGGATGCGGGTCACCGCATAATGGTTTAAACCCTGGTTCACGTTTGAACGGGGAACCGACCGGGGCCGCGCAAAATGATTGACCTGCATTACTGGACCACTCCCAATGGCCACAAGATCACGATGTTCCTGGAAGAAGCAGGCTTGCCCTACAAGATCGTGCCGGTCCACATTGGCCAGGGCGAACAGTTCAAGCCCGGGTTCCTCGGCATTGCCCCGAACAACCGCATACCAGCGATCGTTGACCATGCACCGGCCGATGGCGGCGCCCCGCTTTGTGTTTTTGAGTCCGGCGCCATTTTGCTATACCTTGCCGACAAGGTAAAACAATTCATACCGCCGGACCTGCGCGGACGCAACATGGCGCTGCAATGGTTGTTTTGGCAGATGGGCGGACTCGGCCCGATGGCGGGGCAGAACCATCACTTTGTGCAGTACGCGCCAGAGCAGCTGTCCTACGCCATCGCCCGTTACGTCAACGAGACGGCGCGGCTGTACGGCGTGCTGAACAAGCATTTGTCCGACGGCCGGGGCTTCATCTCCGGTGAATACTCGATTGCTGACATGGCGTGCTACCCATGGATAGTGCCCCATGAGCGGCAGCGGCAGAAATTAAGCGATTTTCCGCACTTGATGTCGTGGTTCGAACAGGTGCGCAACCGTCCGGCTACCGGACAGGCCTATGCAATTGCCCAGCAAATCAACACCGCGCCCGTGGTGAACGATGCAGCGAAAAGCATATTGTTTGGACAGGATGCATCGACCGTGCGTTAACACCTTGCCCAGCGGGCGGGACCGCTGATTTAGGAGTTGCATTTATGAAGAAGTCGATGGTTGGCGTGCAAGATATTCCCGTGCCGGTGGACGATTCCTTCCTGAGCGGAAATGGCGAGATAGTGGCTTTGATCCGAACGCTCGACTGGTCCGCCACGCCACTCGGTCCCATTGAGGGCTGGCCGCAGAGTCTGCGCACGACCGTCAATATTTGCCTGGCATCCAATTTCCCGATCTGCATCGTCTGGGGGCCCGGGCATACGCAAATCTACAACGAAGGCTACCGCGTGATCTGCGGTGAAAAACATCCCTTGTCCATGGGGTCCGCCTATCCCGAATGCTGGAAAGATGCCTGGCCGGCGATTGGCCGGTCGTTTGACAACGCGATCAGCGGCGTGACCTCCTTTCTTGAAAATCAAAGGATGTTTTTGCACCGCAACGGCTACCTGGAGGAAACATTTTTTACCTTTTCGCTCAGCCCCATCCGTGACGAGGCCGGGGGCATCGGCGGACTTTTCCACCCGGTGACCGAAACCACGACCACAATGGTGGGCGAACGGCGCACACGGGCGCTGCTTGACCTCACGGCGAGCCTGGCCGATGCGGAAAAGACGTCCGAAGTCTTTCAGCGAACCATCGAGACCCTGGCCGGATTCGGATCTGATTTGCCGTTTGTGCTGCTGTACAAGCTCGACAAGGAGGCGCGGGTGTACCGCCTGGCCGGGTGTACCGGCATTGACAGGGACAGCGGCATCAGTCCCGACGTGCTGGCCCTGGACTCGGCTGGCGTCTGGCCGATGGAATGCCTGCTTCGCCAGGCCACCTCCGAGCAAATATCCGGGATTCAGGCGCGTATCGGGGCTGCGGCATGCGGCCCTTATGAAGAAGCCCCGGATGTTGCGTTTGCCGTTTCGATTTTTCACCCGGGCGTGGACCTGCCGGTGGCGCTGCTCATGGCCGGCGCCAGCCCGCGCCTGCCGCTGGACCCGGTGTACCGCGGTTTTTACGATGTGCTGGGCGCCGTGTTCCGTGCGGCGCTGGGCCGCGCCACGGCGGTGGAGGAAGAACGCAGGAACCAGGAAATGCTGGCGGCGCTGGACCGCGCAAAAACCGTGTTTTTCTCCAATATCAGCCATGAATTCCGCACGCCCCTGACCCTGATGCTGGGCCCGCTTGAAGATGCGCTGGCCACGCAGGACCTGCCTGCGGCGCAGCGCGAGCGTCTGGAGATTGCCAACCGCAATGCAAAACGCCTGTTGAAGCTGGTCAATTCCCTGCTGGAGTTTTCACGCAATGAAGCTGGCCGCAACCAAGCCAGTTTTGTAAAAACCGATCTGTCGGCCCTGGTCATTGATCTGGCCAGCAACTTCCAGTCGGCCTGCCTGCAGGCCGGGCTGGAACTCGTTGTCGAGTGTCCGCCGCTGCGGGAGCCGGTTTTCATTGACCGGGAAATGTGGGAAAAGATTGTTCTGAACCTGATGTCGAACGCCTTTAAATTCACGCTGCAAGGCCGCATCAGGGTGTCGCTTCGCGAACATGGCGGCCGCATTGAACTCGAGGTTGCCGACACCGGCGTGGGCATACCGGCTGAAGAAGTGCCAAGAATTTTCGACCGCTTCTACCGGGTTGAAGTGCAGTCCGGCAGGTCGATGGAAGGCAGCGGCATTGGCTTGTCGCTGGTGCGCGAACTGGTGCAGTTGCACGGCGGCACGATCGACGCGGCCAGTGCTCCCGGGCAAGGGACGGTGTTCACGCTGCGCATGCCTTCGGGCAGCGGGCATCTGCCCGCCGGGCAGGTGCATGACGGGTCCGATGCGCCAGCGCCTGCCGGGCAGGCCGAGGTGTATGTCGAGGAAGCGCTCCACTGGCTGCCGGTCACGCAGGCGCAAGCCGCAGCGGAGCAGCCAGACGACATGCCCTTGCCATCGCCCGTGGCAGACCGGCCGCGCATTGTGCTGGCTGACGACAATGCGGACATGCGCGTCTACATCCAGCGCATCCTGGAAAAAAGCGGCTATGACGTGGACGTGGCCGAAAACGGGGTTGCGGCGCTGGCTGCCATTCAGCATGGAAGGCTGCCTGAACTGCTGCTGACCGATGTGATGATGCCGATGATGGACGGGTTTTCGTTGCTGCATGCGCTGCGCAGCGATGAAGCCACCAAAGGCATGGTGATCATCCTGCTGTCTGCCCGCGCGGGCGAGGAAGCACGCCTGGAAGGCCTGGCAGCCGGCGCGGACGACTACCTGATCAAGCCCTTCGGCGCGCGCGAGTTGCAGGCACGGGTCGACGGCGCCATCACTTTGGCGCGTCAGCGGCGGGAGGCTTCCGCCCGCGAACACAGTTTGCTGACAGAGATTGAAACCGAGCGCAGCCGGTCCGCCTTGCGTGAAAGCCAGGCGCATGTGGCCTCGCTTTTCGAGCAGACCACCGCAGGCATTGCGGAACTCGACCTGGCCGGACACCTCTCCCGGGTCAACGACCGTTATTGCCAGATCATCGGCCGCACCCGCGAGCAGTTGATCGGCCATCCCTTCCATGCCTTCATCTACCCGGACGACCTGGAGGAAAATGTCCAGCTTTTCAACCGGATGGTCGACACCGGCCAGCCTTTTGAGGTGGACAACCGGTACCAGCATCCGGATGGCACCGTCGTGTGGGTGAGCAAGGCGGTCAATCCCATCAAAATCAATGGCGACCCGTCCCTGGTCAGTGTCATGGCCGTTGTGCTTGACATTACCGAGCGTAAAAAAGCCGAGGAAGATGTGCGCGATGCCAGCCAGCGCAAGGATGAGTTTCTGGCCATGCTGGCGCACGAGTTGAGGAACCCGCTGGCGCCGATCAGCGCCGCCGCGCAGCTCATCGGCATGACCCGCCTGAACGAAGAGCGCTTGAAGCAAATGAGCGGCGTGATCACCCGGCAGGTTCGCCACATGACCAACCTGGTCGATGATTTGCTGGATGTTTCCCGCGTGACCCGGGGCCTGGTCAGCATCAGCAAAAGCGTGCATGAGATCAAGGAACTTGTCGCCAACGCCCTGGAGCAGGTGCAACCCCTGTTTCAGGCGCGCAATCAGCGGCTGGTGGTCAACCTGGCGACCGAAAAGGTCAACGTGCTGGCCGACGAGAAAAGACTGGTGCAGATTTTGACCAATCTGCTGAACAACGCCTCCAAGTTCACGCCGGCGGGGGGCGTCATTGAATTGCGCACCGAGGCGCATGACAAGCACATCGACCTGGTGGTGCAGGACAACGGCATTGGCATGACGCCGGAATTGCAGCTGCGGGTGTTTGACCTGTTTGCCCAGGCCGAACGCACGCCCGACCGGTCGCAAGGTGGCCTGGGCCTCGGCCTGGCCCTGGTAAAGACCCTGGTCAACCTGCACGGGGGGGAAGTTTCATGCGCCAGCGAAGGCCTGGACAAGGGTAGCGTCTTTGTGGTGACGCTGCCGCGCATCACCGACTCCTGCGGGGAGTCAGGCTCCCCGCAGACTGACCAAACGCTTGTGAAATCCGCCCACAAGCTGCGCATCTTGCTGGTGGACGACAACGTGGACGTGGCCCAGATGCTGGCCATGCTGCTGGAGGAAATCGGCTATGAGGTTCTGGTGGAATTTGGCTCCATCAAGGCGCTGGCGCGCGCCCGGAGCCAGGCGCCCGATGTCTGCATACTGGACATCGGCCTGCCCGAGATGAATGGCCATGAACTGGCGCGCAGGCTTCGTGCTGCGCCGGAAACAGCCAACGCCATCCTGATTGCCGTGACCGGCTACGGTCAGGAAAAAGACCGCACGGACGCGTTGGACTCCGGGTTCAACCACCATTTTGTCAAGCCGGTCGACATGGAAAAGCTGATCGCCCTGCTCAATGAAATCACGGCCGCCAAAAAAGCGCGTGACCTGTCGGCTTGACCACGGGCGGCGGCTGCGTTGCTGGAGTCAAGCCATGCCGGCAGGCGAACCCAGCACCCGGACCAGCGGCTTTTCTGCGAGCCAGGCTTCCAGGCATTCGACCACGCCTGTCGCAAAACGCTGAAACACCGGCTCGGTCACAAAACCCAGGTGCGGCGTGAGCAGCACATTGGGCAGCCGGCGCAGCGGGGCGTCAAGGGGCAGCGGCTCCACGTCAAACACATCCAGCGCGGCAAAACCTGGCCGGCCCTGCGCAAGCGCCTGGGCCAGCGCGTCGGTATCGACCAACGCCGAACGCGAAGTGTTGACCAGCAGGCTGTCCGGCCGCATCAACGCGAGCTGCCCGGCGCCCAGCAAATGGTGCGTGGCGCCCGTGGGCACCAGGTGCAGGCTGACGACCTTGGCGCTGCCCAGCAGTTCTTCCAGCGACACGGCGGCAGCGCCATGCTCGGCTGCCCGCGCAGTGGTCATGCGCGGGCTCCAGGCAACGACATGCATGCCCAGGGCCTGGCCCACGCGGGCCATGCGTCCGCCAATTTCACCCAGCCCGATCAGTCCGAGGGTTTGGCCATGCAGCACACCGGCCAACGGCAATGCGGCGTCGGGGCGCCACTTGCCCTGCTGGAGCAGCGCCGTCTGCTGCGCCAGCTGGCGCGTGGCTGCCAGGATCAGCGCCCAGGTCAGCTCGCAGGTGCTGTCCTTGGACGGACCCCACTCGGTGTGGCTGACCGGAATCCCGCGCGCCGCCAGCGCGGCCAGGTCCAGCCGGGTATTGCGGGTGCCGGTAAAAATCAGGTAACGCAGCCTGGGCAGTGCCGCGAGCAGCGCCGCATCGAACGGCGTGCGGTCGCGCACCAGCACCACGGCATCGGCATTTTTCAACGCATCCAGCAGGGCGTCGCCTTGCAAAGGCTGGTGATGAAAGGCGATGTCGGCCAGGGCGGCAATGCGTTCCCAGTCTCCCAGGCGCTGCAAGGCCTGTTCGGCATCACCCACGACGACAATCACGGGCCTGGCGGATGGAGCGGTAGCGTTCATGGGTGTTCCCCTGCTCAGGCGCGTGGCGAAGCCAGTGCGGCCAGTCCGCGCAGGTCGGCAGCCGCAGCCACATTCCAGCAGGCGGCGATCAGTTCGCCGGTGCATGCCGCGCCCAGAACCGGATCGGACAGGCCATGGAACTTGGCCTCGAGGTTGGCGTCGGTCATCGGGTTTTGCAGCGAGCCGATGGCGTGCTCCACAAACACATGCACGCGGCTGCCGTCTTGCAGCACCGCCGTCACATCGGCGCTGGCTTCGTCGATCGAGTCATCGACCGTGGCCACCACCTTGCGGCGCAGCGCGACCATGTCGGCACGATTGACCACTTCGTCGGAAAATTCGTCTTCCGCCGCCCGGCCAAAGGTCAAGCCCGCGGCGCAGCCGTGGTAGACGCTGAACTTGGCCTGCAGGCCATCCGCCGGCTCCTTTTTGCCGGTGAGCTCCAGCACCAGCGAATGCACCTTGAGCTCGATGCTTTCCACCTGATCGGGCGTGACGCCCTGGCGGCCCAGCTGCACGCAGGCGTCGATGCTGGGGTGGATCACGATGCCGCAGGCAAAGGGCTTGTAGCTGTTGAACGAGATTTCAAAGCGCTTGCCCAGTTCACCCGTGATCTCGGTCCAGTCGTTCTTGGTCGAGATGGTCTGCATCATGCCGCGCGGCGCTTCCAGCGCCTTCGGGCTGGCGGTGTAGCCTTTGCTCGCCAGCAGCGCCGACATCAAGCCGGCGCGGGCGGCGGCGCCGGGGTGGAACGGCTTGGTCATGGTGCCGAACTGCTCGCGCATGCCAACCGGCTGCGACGCGGCAATGCCCAGCGCCATGGCGGTTTGCCGCGCATCCAGCTTCAGCAGCCGCGCGCAACCTGCGGCAGCGCCCAGCGTTCCGGTCGAGCCGGTGATGTGCCAGCCCCGGTCATAGTGGTCGGGGTACATGGCATTGCCGACCCGGCAGGCCACGTCGATGCCCAGCACCAGCGCGTCGAGCAGTTCGCGTCCGCTGGCGCCCGTGTGCTCGGCCAGCGCCAGCAGGGCGGAAGCCACCGGCCCTGCCGGATGGATGATTGTTTTGAGGTGCGTGTCGTCAAAATCGAAGGTGTGCGAGGTGATGCCGTTGATCAGCGCGGCACTGGCCATGTCGACCTTTTCCGCGCGGCCGGGCAGCGTGGCCTGGGGCGCGGGCTGCAGCACCTGCACGGCGGCCAGCGCCGCATTGGCGGCTTCATGGTGCGCGGCGCCGACTGCGCAGCCCAGCCAGTTCATGAAGGTGCGGTGGGCTTCGTGGTCGACTGCCGGGCTCCAGCCGCCAGCCAGGTACCCCGGGTGGGTGGCCACGAATTCGGCCAGGATTTGGGTTACAGGGGGAGCGTTGTGGTCGGCGGCGACCTGGGTATTGCGGGCCATGAAAGTGGGTTTCCAAAAAAAGCGGTGGAGGTTAAGAAATAGCGGGCAACGCGGCGAAAGATCTTCGATATCAGCTGTCAAGCTCGATTTTTCGTTCCTTGGCGAGCTTGGTCCAGCGCGCTATGTCAGTCTTGATGAAGGCCGAAAACTCATCGGGCGACATCACGATCGGCTCAATGGCCTCGACCGCGAGTTTTTCCCGCAGGTCGGGCGCCCTGAGCACGGTGGCGAGGGTTTCGTTCAGCTGCTTCACGATGGGAGCGGGCATGCCGGCAGGCCCCACCACGCCATACCACTGCTGCGCATCAAAGCCCTTGAAGCCCGACTCGTCCAGGGTCGGCAGGTCTCTGAACTGCGGGTGGCGCGTCAACCCGGTGACGGCCAGCGGGCGCACCCGTCCCGAACGGATGTGCGGTATGGCGGCGGCCAGGCCGGGAAACATCGCCTGCGTCTGCCCGCCGATCAGGTCGGTGAAGGCGGGCGCCACGCCGCGGTAGGGAATGTGCACCATGAACGAGTCGATCTGCTGCTTGAACAGTTCCATGGTCAGGTGCGTCAGCGAGCCCTGGCCGGCAGAGCCGTAGCTGACCCGGCCGGGGTTTTTCTTCACATAGTCCACAAATTCCCGGACCGTCTTGACCGGCAGGCTGGCATTGACCACCAGCACATTGGGCGTGGCGCCAATCATGCCGATGGCGGTGAAGTCCTTCACCGCGTCATAGGGCAGCTTGCGCGTGGCGGGGCTGGTGCCGTGCGTAGCCACATAGCCCTGCATCAGCGTATAGCCGTCGGGTGCGGCGCGCGCTGCGGTTTGCGAAGCGATCACGCCGCCGCCGCCGCCCTGGTTCTCGACGATGAAGGTTTGCTTGAGCAGGGCACCCCAGCGCTCGGTCAGTGTCCGGCCGACCATGTCGCTGCCGCCCCCCGCCGACACCGGAACGATGTAGCGAATGGGTTTGCCGGGGTAGGCCGGCTGGGCCAGGGCAAGGCCGGGTGCGTAGATCAGTGCAGGTGCGGCCTGCAGCAAGGTGCGTCTTTTCATGGTTGTCTCCAAAATTAAAGGGCGGGTAGTAAAGGGGGGCCGCTGCCGGCTGGGACCAGTCTCTGGGCGGGTGCGGATTTATCCAGGCGGGGGCGGGTTGGCGGCAAGAACCGGCGCCGGCCCAGCTTCGAGCAAACGTTCGTAGGCACCCCCCACATGGTGGCTCATCAGGGCTTCGCAGCGCAGCGTGTCGCTGTCGCTGATGGCTTGCACAATCTGCACATGCTCCTCGAACGAGGCCTGCATGCCCAGGTCTTGCGAAAGATTTTTCAGGCGCGACAGGTGCAGCTTTTGCACAATGCCGCGGTAGGTGTCTATCAGCTGGCCGTTGCCGGCCGACTCGACAATGGCCCAGTGAAAATGCAGGTTTTCGCCGTAATAACGCTGCACAGCGTGCTGGCTTGCGGCTTCCCGCATGAGGTTGACCGACTGGTGCAACCGGGCCGTCAGGCCCTGGCGCTGGGCAAGCGGCAAGCTGGCGGCGCAGCGCCCGGCAAAGCCGTCGAGCAGGCCGCGCATCTGGTACAGGTCGCGGATCTCTCCGGCCAGAAGCTGGCGTACAAACACGCCCGAGTGCTTGCGCGCCACCACCAGCCCCGAACTCTCCAGCGCACGCAGGGCTTCGCGCACCGGGACGCGTGAAACCTGAAGGCGGCTGGCCACGTCAGGCTCGTTGATGCGCTGGCCCGGCGCCAGCTCGCCCTTGAGGATCAACGCCAGCATGTTGTCCTTCACCAGCTTGGAAAGCGAAGTGTCGCGGACATCGACCAGCCGGTCGGCAGAGGATTCAGTGAACCAGGGAAACATGGTGAATTTTCAAGTATTTGTTATATCGTATACGAAAAAGGCTTGTGAAATTCCAGTATTGCACGGGTCGCAGCCGTTTCCAGGTCTTCGGCCATCGGCATTTGCTTTTTCTCACAGAGCTTGCATGTAGGAACTAACCCACGCTGCTTTGCGGCAAGCTCCTGTATTGGTGGCTATCGGCCGCTATTAGCCTGAAGGCACCACCAACCTGAATTTAAGGATTTAGCCATGAACAAGGATCAAGTCAAAGGCGCTGTCAAGGATGCAGCCGGCAAGGTGCAATCCAAGACGGGGGAGTTGACCGGCAACACCGAACAGCAGGCGAAGGGCATGGCCAAGCAGGCCGAAGGCAAAACCCAGAAAAAGGTGGGCAATGCCAAGGAAGTCGTAAAAAGCAAGATCGACAAGATCTAGCCCGTTTCCAATTTTTGAAAAAGCGTACGGCCTGAACGCCGTACGCTTTTTTTATGGAGCGGCCGCCAGGGCTGGCACTTGTGGCTGAAGTTCCTGACTACCCTGGGGCAGGGAAACCCTTCAAGGCTTGCGCGCGGCAATCGACTTTTCAGCGGTGTTCACCAGGCCGGCGCCGATCTGGTTCTTCCACTTCTCATACACCGGGCGGGTCGCCTTCACAAAGGCGTCGCGCTCTTGGGCGCTGAGCTGTGTCACGGTCACGCCATTGGCGGCAATGTCTTTCAGCAGCGGCTTGTCGGCTTCGGCCAGTCCCTTGCGGGCAATGGCGGTTTCCTGCTTGCCGGCGTCAATCGCGGCTTGTTTGACGATAGCCTGGTCGGCGGGCGTCCAGGATGCCCAGATGTCCTTGTTGGCCACGAAGATCAGCGGGTCGGCCACGTAACCCCACATCGTCACATGCTTTTGCGCCATGGTGTGCAGCTTGGCGGCGGTGTAGATCGCCATCGGGTTTTCCTGGCCGTCGACGGCTCCGGTGGCCAGGGCCGGCTGCGCGTCGGCCCAGCTCATCTGCGTCGGGTTGGCGCCCAGGGCGGTGAAGGTGTCGAGGAACAGCGGCGAGCCGACGACCCGGATTTTCAGGCCCTTCAGGTCTTCCGGCTTCTTGATCGCCAGCTTGGAATTGCTGATCTCGCGGTAGCCGTTCTCGCCCCAGGCCAGCGGAATGACGCCGGCCTTGTCGATGATCTTGAAAATCTCCTTGCCCACATCGCCCTGCGTCAGCGCATCCATGGCGGCGTAGTCGGGCATCAGGAAGGGCAGCGAGAACAGATTCAACTCCTTCACCTGCGGCGACCAGTTGATGGTCGAGCCGACGGCCAGGTCGATCACGCCCTGGCGGATGGCGCTGAATTCGCGCGTCTGGTCGCCCTGGATCAGCGACACGCCCGGGTACAGCTTGATGTTGATGCGGCCCTGCGTGCGTTCGCGTACCAGGTTGGCCCAGATTTCGCCGCCCTTGCCCCACGGGTAGGCGGGGCCGAGCACCAGCGACATCTTGTATTCGGCTTTGTAGGCTGACTGCGCAGGGGCGGCAGCGCTGAAGGCCAGCGCGGCGGTGGCCATGGCCAGGCCGAGAAATGTTTTGCGTTTGATCACGGGAGTCTCCTTGGGGTAAAAATCAAAAATCAGTTCGATGGCTCAATAGCCCAGCTTGCGTGGCAACCACAAGGCAAGCTCCGGGAAGGCGATCACGGCGACCAGCACCAGAAACATCGCCGCCAGCATCCAGACCACCCAGCGCACGGTTTCTTCCATGCGGACGTTGGCGATCCGGCACGACACCATCAGGTTCACGGCCAGCGGCGGGGTGAACTGGCCAAGCGCCACCTTCAGCGTCAAAATCACGCCGAACCACACCGGGTCCCAGTGGTAGTGCTGGACGATGGGCAGCAGCAGCGGCACAAAGATCAGGAAGATGGAAATGCCGTCGAGGAACATGCCCACGGTGATCAGCATCAGAATCAAGAGCGCCAGGATGCCGTACTCGCCCAGGCCTGAATTGACGATGGCGTTGGTCAGCGGGTCGATCACGCCCAGCGTGCTCAGCGAATAGGCAAAAATGCCCGCCAGCGAGACCACCAGCAGGATCACTGCCGACAGCTCGCCCGACTCGCGCAGGATGGGAAACAGGTCGCGAACCGAGATCGTGCGGTAAACCACCATGCCGATGAATAGGCCATAAAACACCGCCACCACCGCCGCTTCGGTCGGCGTGAACCAGCCGGCGCGCATGCCGCCCAGAATCAGGACCGGCGCAGCCAGGCCCCAGACCGCCTCGCGAAAGCTGGACCAAAAGGGCGGGCGTGGCATGCTGGCTTCCAGCGCGCCCATCTTGTGCCTGCGCGACAGCCACACCGCCGGAACAATCAGTGCCAGCCCGGCCAGTATGCCCGGCACCATGCCCGCCGCAAACAGCGCCGGCACCGACGCGCCGGGCACCAGCACCGAATAAATGATGAAGGCCACCGACGGCGGAATCAAGATGTCGGTGGCGGCCGCAGCGCCCACCACGCTGGCCGAAAACGCGGCCGGGTAGCCCGCCCGGTTCATGGCCGCAATCATCACGCCGCCGACCGCCGCCGCGCAGGCAGGGCCGGAGCCTGAAATGCCGCCCAGAAACATCGCCACCGCAATCGCCACCAGCGGCAGCATGCCCGGGCCGCGCCCGACGATGGCGACGGCGAAATTGACCAGCCGCAGGGCGACGCCGGAGCGGTCGAAGATCGAGCCGACCAGCACGAACATCGGAATCGCCAGCAACGGGTACTTGCCCAGCCCGGCATAGAAATTCTGCGGCACGGCCAGCAGGCCGAACCACTGCGAGTCGCCATTGGCCAGCGCAATGGCGGCCGCGCCGGCCAGGCCGAGCGCCGCGCCGATGGGCACGCCCACCAGCATCATGGCGATGAACCCCAGAAACAACAGCGTGACAATCATGCGCGCCGCCCCCGGCGGATGAACAGGCCGACGGCGCGCAGCGCGATGCCGATGGAAATGATGGGCAGCCAGATGGAATACCACCATTGCGGCACCCCAATGCCCGGGGAAGTTTCGCCGAAGCGGTAGTCGTCCCAGACCAGACGGATGCTCAGCACGCCGATCAGCGCGAACAGCAGCGCCACCAGCACCGCGCCCAGCCGCGCCAGCGTCTTGCGCCTGGCCATCGAGCCGCTGCCCGAAAAGTATTCGATGCGGATATGCCGGTCGCGCGCCACGGCGGCCGAACTGCCGACCAGCGCCAGCACGATCATCAGGAATACCGAGAATTCTTCGGTCCAGGCAAACGACTGGTTGGTGAAGTAGCGGGCGATGACGTTGGCAAAGGTGATCAGCGCCAGCGCGCCCATGACGAGGACGGTCAGCCAGTCCTCGATCTTGAGCGGCACCCGCACCGGCTCGTCGATGTCATCAAGGGGCGGCAAGGCTTCGGGTGAAGGTACTGGCGAAGGGCCAGCGTGGGGAGGGGACGACATGAAGGAGAAGCCTGGTAGCAAGAGTTGGAACAGCCGGGATTATCCTGCAGCCGGCCCGCATGTTAACGGTATCCGGGCGCCCCGCGCATCGGGGGTTTCC
>JAQGMZ010000144.1 GCA_028292045.1 Polaromonas sp.
TCGCTGCTGATCACCGAAGCGGGCGGGCTGGTGGGCAACTTCACTGGCGATGCCGAGTTCATGCACCAGGGCGAATGCGTGGCCGGCAACCCGAAAATCTATGCGCAGCTGGTCGGCACGCTGGCCAGGTACAGCAAGTTCGCCGGCGCAGGCGACAAGGCCAGCGTGCGCCAGGCGGTCCTTGGCGGGGCTGATGACGGCCTGCAAACCCAGGCTGAGACCGGCGGGGCCGCTGCACCGGCCGCCAAGCCGACCCTCAAGGCCAGGCGCCTCAAGGCGGCCAGCCCGGCCGCGCCTGAAACCGACGATGCGCAAGTGCCTGACGCTCCTTTTTAACCCAGCGCCAGCGCGCGGGCACCAAACCGGCGCGGGGCCTGCGCCCGATCAGCGCTGGCGGATGACCGCATGGTTGCTGGTGCCCACCTGGCCAATGGCGGCCTGGAAGTCATTGCCCTGCTGGTAAATCTTGGCCACGTTCGAATAGCTTTCGACAGTGGAATTGCCTTGCGCGACGACAGCCCGGTTGCGGTAACCGTCCTGGCTGATCAGGGCTTCGTTGTACAGGTAGCCTGCCTGAACAATCTCGGCGGTGTTGTTGCCCCCGGTCTGCGCCGTACTGGCCTGCTCGAGCGCAAAGCCTCGTTGCTGCACGGTTGAGCGGTGGCCCGTGCCCTGCTGGCTGATGGAAATGTTGCCCGCCTGGAAAGCGGACTGCGAGATGCTGGCGGTGTTGGCAAGACCGCGTTGCTCGATCTGGGTTGTTGCCCCGAAGCGGCCACTGGTTTCAATGGAGGCAACGTTGCTGCTTCCCTGCTGATTGATCGAAGCAACGATGTCGCCATGTGAAGCCCGTTGATTGATGCTTGCACTGTTGAGCGTTCCGTTCTGCTCGATCAAATTCCGGGCTCCATATTCTTCAGGCGGCCCTTGAAATCCACTGGAGCTGCCCGTCAAATTGGCGTTGTTGGTGGCCCCATACTGCCGCACCGATCCGATCGTACTGGCCGACACCGTGTTGTCCCGGCCATATTGCTCAACGGTCAAACCCCTGACCAGGTTGGTGGGACTGTCCAGCTTGGCCGTGTTGTTGATTCCGGCTTGCACCAGTGTTGTCTTGCCAACGCCTGTATGGAGTACCTCGGCCCGGTTGCCCCGGTGGAACTGAGTGACTTCGACCACGCCTGTGAAGCCAATTGATTCAAAACGCGGGTTGGCGCTGACCACCCTGACTGCCGCACGATGGTCATCGCCCACTTGCGTCAGCGCCGCACCGCCGTTGCTGCCTCCCTGCTGGGCGATGCTGCCGGTGTTGCTGTTACCAGTTTGCGTCAGCCGCGCATATTTGCCGGTCACGCCTTCCTGCACAACCATTCCCAGGTTGTTGTTGCCGGTCTGGCGCACCTCGGCCGTGGTGTTGCCGCGGTTGCCCGTTTGCAAGATACCGCCCGCAGTCAGGGAAACCGTGGCGCCGTCCGGGCTGCCCGCGTGGTTGCCAGTTCCCGATTGAACTATGGTCGCGGCAATGCTGCCGCCGGAGTTTGCGGACTGCTCCGCATAGGCCGTGTTGTCCTGCCCAGTCTGGTTGATGCTGGCGCTGGTCTGCGCGTGCGCCGCGCCACCCAGGGCAAGGATTTGGGCTAGAACAATGGCGGAGAGTCGATGTTTCATGGGTAGATTCGCTTTCTGTTGACGATGGAAAAAAAACAAAAATCAGCAGCTGGCGCCTGCGCTTTGCATCAATGCACCACGAGCGTGGCTTTGCCGCCATGGCCCTGCTGGCTCAGGATGGCCGTGGTGCCCCTGCCGGCCTGCACCAGGTCGGCGCGGTTGTAGTTGCCCTGCTGGTCGATCTGGCTCAGGTTGCGGCTGCCCGCTTGCAGCACATTGACCGTGTTGGACGATCCGGCCTGCAGCACATCGAGCCGGTTGGCGCTGCCGGCCTGGCGAAGCTCCGCCTCGTTGCCGGTGCCGTCCTGCACCGCCGTCAACTGCTGCGACAGGCCCGACTGGCGCGCGCGAAGCTGGTTGCCATCCCCGCGCTGGACAAGCTGCGCGGCATGCCGGCCGCCCTGCTGGCTGAGGTCGGCCGTGTTGGCAGTGCCGCGCTGCTCGATCGAGGCCACCGAAGCGGCCGCTGCGGTCAAAAGGCCAGGCCGGCCGGCCAGTTCCAGGTCGGACGGACCGAGTTCGGAGCCGCCGGCCAGGTCTGCAGCAGATGCCGTCGCCAGGGTCAGGACCATCACGCCGCCCAATATGGCCGACACGAGCATGCGGTGCTGGCGTAACCGCCCGAGGGTTGCAGGGTTCATGGTTTTTCTCCTCAATTGCGCAGGGCCGGCGCAACGGCTGGCAGCGCCTGGCTGGTGGACACCGCCGCTTCGAGCTGGGCGGCCTGGTCGGCGCTTTGCCGGAGGTAGGACTGCACCACCGGCGCATCCCAGTCTTTTTCATCCCGGAAGGCCCAGACCTGGTCCCTGGCGCCCTGCACCACCAGGTGCACCACGGCCGCTTCGATCGCTTCCTTGACGCACAGCTGCGCCGGCTCGTTGCGGGTCATGCCGCCTTCAAGTTCAAGCAAGTCCTTGAACCCCACGAACTTGAACACGCTGGGGTGCACCTCGTACGAAAAAATGGTTTTGGTCGTCGAGACGCTGTTGAGAATCTGCCCGTTGCGAATATCGACGCTGCGCAGGTTGACCGTGACCTGGTCGACCCGGTACTGGCTCGACAGGCCCACGCCCAGGTAGCGCGCGCCCGCACCGCCCGTGCGCACATTGCTTTCATAGGCAATGACGCCGCCTTCGATCATGACCGACGCGGGCAACAGTTGCGGCAGCTGGGTCGCCGTGGCGGCGGCGGGGGCCCGGTCCTGCGGGTTTTCCAGGGCGCGCACAATCTTGCGTTCAGTCAGCAGGTTCTGCAAGTTTTCGCGCTCGAGCGGCAAAAACCAGCCCGAGTCCTTCAGGGCCTTGACCAGGATCGAGGCCGCGCCCTGCGTGACCGAGGTCGAGAATGAGCTGTCCGGCGAAGCCTTATACTGCCCGGTCTGGTCCCGAAAACCGTACACCGCCACGGCGACCCTGCCTTTGGGCGGCGGCAAGGCGGTCAGGTCCCGGGTGGTGCGGGTGGAAGCCGTGAGCTGGGCCGTGGGCAGCACCTCGGCGGGCGGCTGCATCACCGCGCAGCCCCCCAGCGTCAGCAGGCCAAGGGAAAGCAGGCCCGCCCGAACAAATGACGACGCGTTCATTGCGCCACCTGAAAAGAGGTGGTCTGCCCGGTGAGGGTGTCGGTCGTGGTGATGCGCAGGGCGCCGGCGCCCAGGTCCAGGATGTTGATGCGGAAGTTGCCGGTATCCACCGTGCCGGGCGTGAGCCTGCCGTTGCTGCCAAGCACGCTTGCGGTGGCGGCCGAAGCCAGCTGGCTCAGGATCGAACGCTCGAGCAGGTCGTTGAAGTCCTGCAGGCCGGTTTTTTGCAGCAGCGCGCTTTCAGGCTCCTGGTACCTGCTTTGCGCCTGGGCCGCGTTCAGCAGCACCGGGCCGTTGAGCGGGCTGCCGCCGAAGGACGGATTGACCGGCGCATACACCAGCTCGCTGGCCCCTGACGGCGCGCCGCAGGCGGCCAGCATGGCGGCCAGCGCCCAGTGCCGCACAGGCGCCGGCAAAACTTGTTTGTTTGAAAAATTCATCTTTTTTCCTGTGATTCATGGTTGGGTTGCGGTCAGTTCTTCAGCTCATCCGGTCCCAGGTCCGGATCGCGGAAAAGCAGGTTCAGCACATCGGCGTCGACAATGTTTTGATAAGCCACCTCGACGGCATCCAGCCCGGCGTCTTTGGCGCGTGCGCGGGCCGGCGGCAAAAAGGTCTGGAATACGCGCCGGTTGCCGTATTCCACCCAGACCTGGCTGCCCAGGCGTGCCGACGGGCGCTCATGGACCGACAGGGTGTAGCGCTCGCTCAGGGGCTTGTCGCGCCATGCGGCGACAAAGTTCAGGTAGAAATCCTGGCCGATCAGGGTGATCGTCTGGTTGACCACCACGCCGGCATGCAGGTCTGACGCCAGGGGGGCCGGGCTGAGGCTGGCACCGCCGGGGTCGGCGCCTGGAACAATGAGGGCGCCCTGGGTAAGGAATTTTTCAGCCAATCCCGGCTGGGCCCATGACGGCCCGGCTTGCGACCAGGCCAGTGCAGCGGCAATGGCGAGCAGGCGGCAGGTGTTGGTTCGTTTTTCCGTCCGCATCGTGAAAATCAGTTCCGAGCATGTGTTGTTGGTCTTGGAGGCGGGATCTCGGCTGCAACGCTGGCGCCGGTCGGATACCAGCAGGCGCCTTGAAGGACTCTAGGTTTGATTTGTAAAATTTTTGTCCTTTTTTATGCGTGATAAAACGTAAGAAAGGCTTCATAACCTGCAACCAAGCCTGGACGCAGCGCTGCACCGGTGGGCGGATGGCTGCGCTGCTTTTACAGAAACGTCCGGCCTGGACTGCGCACAGCCCGGCCGAGCAGGCACGGTGCGCCGGGTTTTGGTCCGGCTACAGTGTGTGCACCCACCATGAATCGAGCACCGATGGACCCCATTTCCCTGACGCCCCTGGCCACCCGCCTGCGCGGCAAAGCGCGGGACGCCTTGCGCGTGGCCCTGAGCCACTATGTTGCCAACGGCCTGAGCGTTTCCCTCGGGCTGGTGCTGATCATGCTGGTCCTGTTCGAGACGGCTGGTTTGTCGGCCGCCGCCAGCGCGGCGGTCGGGGTGATCATCACCAGCCTGCCCGACCTGCCTTCCCCGCGCCGCCGCAAGATCATGCAGGTGCTGCCGGCGCCGGTGCTGGGAACGCCGCTGTTCATGCTGGTGCAGCTCAGCCGCCAGGACGACCTGCTGCTGGGCGGCGTGCTGGTGGCCGGCACCTTTTTGGCGGTGATGATGATGGCCTGGGGCAAGCGAGGCGGGCCGATCTGCTTCTCGCTGCTGTTTTCAATGCTCTTTTCCATGGCCGCGCCGCCGATGAATTCGCCGGACGAGATTCTGGCGCACACCGGCTGGTTTGCGCTCGGCGCGCTGTGCTACCTGCTGTGGGCGGTGCTGACCACGCACCTGCTCAACCGCCGCTTCCGGGCGCAGTTTCTGGCCGAATGCCTGCACAGCTTTGGCGCCATCCTGCGCACCCAGGCGCAGCGCTTCGGGCCCCAGCCCGACCACCCGGCGCTGCTGGAAGCCATGCTGGAACAGCAGGCCAACTTTGCCGACCAGCTGCAGGACACGCGCAACGTGGTGCTGGAGTCGCCCACCACGCGGCCGCGCCAGCAATACGCCGGCATGCTGATGAGCCTGCTGGAAGCGCGCGACCATCAACTGGCCTGCGACCTGGACCTGGACATGCTGCTGGACCACCAGCTCACCGCGCCGCACCTGCCCGTCCTGCGGCAAGCCCTGAACGCCACCGCCGACGAGCTGCAGGCGCTGGGCATGGCGCTGCTGCTCGGCCGGCGCCAGCCGTCGATTCGCCCGATCCCCGACCTGCGTGCGCGACTGGCCGGCGCTTTTCCGCCACGCGCAGCCGCCAACCCGTCGCTGGCGGCTGAACCGGTTCGCACCGAGCCGCCCGACACCGCGGCCCTGCTGCGCAACATGGCTGACCGCATAGGCCACATCAACGACGAAGCGGTGAAGATGGCCGCACTGGCGCGCGGCGAAGTGGCGCCCGAGCTGAGCCTGGTGCGCAACCAGTGGCAGCTGTTTGTCAGCCCGACCCGGTGGAGCCTCAAACCACTGCTGGGCCAGCTGGGCTGGCGCGCGCCCACCCTGCGCTACGCGCTGCGGGCCACGCTGGCGGTGGCCACCGGCTATGCGGTCGCGCTGCACCTGCCCTGGACGACGCATGAATACTGGATATTGATCACCATCGTCGTCGTCATGCGGGGCAACCTGGCGCAGACCGTGCAGCGGCGCAATGCGCGGGTGGCCGGCACCGTGCTGGGCTGCCTGCTGGTGATGGCGCTGCTCATGACCCATCCGGGCGCCCGGGTGCTGTTTCTGATCGTCGCCCTGAGCACCGGCCTGGCCCATGCCTTCGCGTTACGCCGCTACCTGTACACGACCATTGCCGCCACCGTCAGCGGATTGCTGCAGGCGCATTTGCTGCTGGTCGGCCTGCGCCCCACGTTTGCCGTCGGCGAGCGCCTGGCCGACACGCTGCTGGGCGCGCTGCTGGCCTGGCTGTTCAGCTATGTGCTGCCTTCCTGGGAGCGCAACCAGATACCCGGCTTGGTCAAGCGCAGCATCCAGGCACAGGGGCAGCACGCCAGGCTGGCGCTCGCCCTGCTCGACACGGCGCAAACGGCAGACCTGAACTGGCGGCTGGCGCGGCGCGAAGCCTACGACAGCCTGTCGGCGCTGACGCTGGCCACCCAGCGCAGCCTGGCCGAGCCGCGCCAGGTGCGCCCGCCGCTGGAGCCGCTGGAAGCCCTGCAGGCCCGCAGCTACCAGTTGCTGGCCCAGTTGACGGCGGTCAAGTCCCTGTTGCTGCTTCGCCGCAGCCAGCTCGACATGGCCCAGGCCACGCCAGCGCTTGAATATGCCGCCCAGCGCATCGAAGCGGAACTGTCAGGCCAGTCCGTGGCAGAGGCCGGTACCCCCGCCACGGCCTTCAGCATTTCAGGCCAGCCCTACCTGCAGCGGCCCGATGTGCTGCTGGCCGCCGACCTGACGCCCTGGCTGCTGCGGCGCCTGCAGCTGGCCTGCGCCATTGCCGCCGAACTACGCGTGGCGGCCAGCCAGGTGCGTGTCTGAAGGAGCCCCATGTTGCAAAAAGCCGAATTCTCCGGGGCTGCCCTCCCCGCGAATAGAGAATGCCAGCGGCTTGTTCAAAAACCACTGCAATTGCTCGCTTCAAAGATACGGTTTGATCCAGTCCAGCCCCGCCGAAGTCCCGCCGGCCTGCGTTCCGGCACGTGGCCGGTATTCGCAGCCGACCCAGCCGGCGTAGCCCAGTTCGTCCAGCAGTGAAAACAGATAGGGGTAGTTCAGCTCTCCCCGGTCCGGTTCATGCCGCTCCGGCACGCCGGCAATCTGGATATGGCCCACATGGCCGCCTGGCAGGTATTGGCGCAGTTTCATGGCCAGATCGCCCTCGACCACCTGGCAATGGTAGAGGTCCATCTGCACCTTGAGGTTGGCCGCCCCCACGGCGGCAACCACTTCGTGCGCATGGTCCTGGCGATTGAGGAAAAAACCCGGAATGTCGCGTGTGTTGATCGGCTCGATCAGCAACTCGACGCCTTGTTTGCCGGCTTCCAGCGCGGCCCAGCGCAAATTGGCGACATAGGTTGCCAAAAGCGCCCCACGCTCGCTGCCTTCGGGCAGCAGCCCGGCCATGACATGAATGCGCGGACATTCCAGCACCCCGGCGTAGTCAAGCGCCTGCGCCAGGTTGCGGCGAAACTCGGCTTCGCGCCCGGGCAGGCAGGCCATGCCGCGTTCGCCACCGTCCCAATCGCCGGGCGGCGCGTTGAACAGCACCTGCTGCAAGCCACTGGCCCGCAGCCGCGCTGCCAGTTCGCGCGCCTCGAAGGCATACGGAAACAGGTACTCGACTGCCTTGAACCCGTCCTGGGCGGCAGCCTCGAAACGGTCAAGAAAGTCAAGCTCCGGATAGAGCATGGACAAATTGGCTGCAAATTTAGGCATGGTTTCAGCGCTTTCACCAATGGGCGCCAAAGGCGTGGCGCAGTTCTTCAATCTGGGATTCGGTCAGCGGCTCTGGGGGGTGGGTGCCCAGGCAGGCCAGCCGGGCGGTTTCTTCAAGTTCTTCCAGCGCGGCCATGGCGGCAGCAGGCGAGTCGTGCCAGACATTGGGGCCCAGCCGCGCCAGCATCACCGCGCGAATCGGCGTGCCTGCTTCGCCATAGCGGCCAATCGCCTGCGCCACCAGCCGGGCCGCTTCCAGGGCGCCGGGCCGGTGGTAGGGAATCAAGGGCACATGGCCGACCTTCATCACAAAATAAGGCGTCAGCGCCGCCAGCAGTTCCGTGCGGTCCGGGGCTGAAGGCCGCAAGGTCAGCGCCACGCAGTGGGTGCTGTGGGTGTGGACCACGCACCGCACTCCGGGGTCAAACAGCGTTGCGGCGCTGTAGATGCGCGCATGCAGCGCGATGGTCTTGCTGGCCCGATCGCCGCTCAGCTGCTGCGCCTGGGCATCCAGCCGGGCCAGGCGGGCCGGCTCCAGAAAACCCAGGCAGGCATCGGTGGGCGTGATCAGGAAACCGCCGCCTTGCGATTCGTCGAGCCGGACGCTGATGTTGCCCGCCGTGCCCTGCACATGGCCGCGCTCGAACAGGCTGCGTCCCACGCGGCAGATTTCATCGCGCGCCTGCATTTCGGTCATGCTTTCGGTCATGTGAGGTATTTGAAGGCTTTGCTGAAGAAATCGTCAGCGCCAAAATTGCCCGACTTCAGCGCCAGGTGCAGGCCCTGGCCGGGCGCCGCCTCGCTGGACGCATGGCACCAGGGCACGCCCGGATCGATCTGGGCGCCGATCTTCAGTTGCGAGATGCCCAGGGCCGTGATGCAGGCACCCGAGGTTTCGCCGCCGGCCACCACCAGCTGGCGCACGCCCAGTTCCACCAGGCCCCGCGCAATCGCGGCCAGGGCGCGCTCGACCAGGGCGCCTGCGGCTTCGACGCCGAGTTGCTCCTGAGTTGACCTGACGGCGCCCGGCTCCGCCGACGAGTAAATCAGCACCGGCCCCTGGCCCAGCAGAGGCTTGGCCCAGGCCAGCGCGCCAGCCGCCGCATCCGTGCCGGCCGCCTGGCCGGCGGCAATCTCCAGCGGGTCGAGCCGCAGCGCCGGCTGTCCGGTCTGGATGAACGCCTGCACCTGCCGGTTGGTGGCCAGCGAGCAGCTGCCCGCCACCACGGCTTGATGGCCGGTGGCTCCCGGCAAGGCGCCGGCCTGGCTCAAGGGCGCGATGCCAAAATTGGCAGGCAGGCCGATCGCCACGCCCGAGCCGGCGGTGACCAGCGGCATGCCTTTCAGGGCGGGGCCCAGGCGCACCAGGTCGTCGTTGGAAATGGCGTCCACCACCGCCAGCCCCACCCCATCGGCGCGCAATTGCTCGATGCGGGCGCGAATCGCCGCCTCGCCCTGCGCCACGACCTGGTAGCCGATCAGGCCCACCTTGCGCCGGCATTGCGCCTGCAGCACACGCACCAGGTTGGCGTCCGCCATGGGCGTGAGCGGATGGTGCTGCATGCCGCTTTCATTGAGCAGGACGTCGCCGACGAACAAATGGCCCTTGAACACCGTGCGCTGGTTGTCGGGGAAGGCGGGCGTGGCAATGGTGAAGTCGCAGCCCAGTGCATCCATCAGCGCCTCGGCGACCGGGCCGATGTTGCCCTGCGCGGTGCTGTCAAAGGTCGAGCAGTACTTGAAATAGATTTGCCGCGCGCCCTGGGCCTGCAGCCAGCGCAGCGCGGCCAGCGACTGGGCAATCGCTTCATGGGGCGGCAGGGTGCGCGACTTCAGGGCCACCACCACCGCGTCGGCCTGTGCGTCCAGGGGCCCGGCGGGCACGCCAATGACCTGCACCACCCGCATGCCGGCACGCACCAGGTTGTTGGCCAGGTCGGTGGCGCCGGTGAAGTCGTCGGCAATAGAGCCCAGCACGAGGTCGTTCATGGTTTTTTGGGCAATTCGATGCCGGGAAAAATCTTGATCACCGCGCTGTCGTCTTCCGTGGCAAAGCCTGCGGTGGACGCCTGCATGAACATCTGGTGCGCGGTGCTGGACAGCGGCAGCGGAAACTTGCTGGCGCGGGCCATGTCCAGCACCAGCCCCAGGTCCTTGACAAAAATATCCACCGCCGACAGCGGCGTGTAGTCGGCCGCCAGCACATGGGCCATGCGGTTCTCGAACATCCAGCTGTTGCCGGCGCTGTGGGTGATGACGTCGTACAGCGCGGCCGGGTCCACGCCTTCGCGCAGGCCCAGCGCCATGGCTTCGGCCGCCGCCGCAATGTGCACGCCGGCCAGCAGCTGGTTGATGACCTTGACCTTGCTGCCGGCGCCGGCCCGGTCGCCCAGCCGGTACACCTTGGCGGCCATGGCATCGAGCAGCGGTCCCGCCAGCGCATAGGCTTCGGGCGTGCCGGAGGTCATCATGGTCATCTGGCCGCTGGCCGACTTGGCGGCGCCGCCGGAAATGGGCGCGTCCAGGTAAAGAATGCCCAGCGCGGCCAGCCGGGCTTCCAGCGCAATCGACCAGTTCGGGTCCACCGTGGAGCACATCACGAACACGCTGCCCGGCTTCATGGCGGCGGCGCACCCGCCCTCGCCAAACAGGACGCTTTCGGTCTGCGCGGCATTGACGACCACCGAAATGACGATGTCGCAGCAGCCGGCCAGCTCGGCGGGCGAGGCGCAGGCCACGCCGCCCTGCCCGGCAAACGCCTGCGCCACCTCGGACCGGACGTCGAAAACATGCACCTGGTGGCCATGGCGGCGCAGCGATGCCGCCATGCCGCTGCCCATGGCGCCCAGGCCGATCAGCCCTGCGTTGAGTGTCATTTTTCTATTCCTTGATGGCCATGGCAACCGGCGCCGTGTTGTTCGCCCGTATCGGCAAACCGGTGACCAGCGGGCCTGCCAGCTGAACGCCCGCCTGCGTCCAGAAACCGGGTTCGGCCTGCTCGATGCGCTCGATGGCGTTGTTCATGTGCTGCGCGGCCGCCAGCCGCGCGGCTGCGGCGTCACCGGCCTCGATGGCGCGCACGATCATTTCATGCTCGTCGCGCACCTGCCGCGCGAAGTCTTCCCGGCGCGCTTCATTGGCGCGCGTGACGCGGGTGGCGCCGCGCAAGAACTGGCTCAGGTATTCCAGCGTGCCGATCAGGAAAGGGTTGCGCGCGGCCTCGGCAATCGCGCGGTGGTACCGGACGTCTTCCTCCACGCCATCACCGCCGGCCAGCACCGCCTTGTCCAGCAGGATGATCGATTTGCGGATGCGTTTGATGTCGGCCTGACTGCGCCGCTGGGCGGCCAGTTCGGCCACTTCGGCTTCCAGTGCGCGGCGCAGTTCCACCATCTGGATGACCGCCTGCTTGGAGACCGCGGACCTGGCATCGAAATTCAGCGGTGAAAATCCCGGCTCCCTGACATACACGCCGCTGCCTTGCCGCGAATCGACCAGTTCCAGCGACTTCAGGCGGGACACCGCTTCCCTGACGACCGTGCGGCTCACCAGGAACTGGTTGACCAGCGCCGCCTGTGACGGCAGCTTGTCGCCCGCTGCCAGCCGGCCGGCCCGAATGTCGGCCGCCAGCACGTCGGCCACCTGTTCCGACAGGTAGGCAGCGGGTGCGGTAGCCCTCAGTGTGGCAGCCATGTCTGCACTATTTCGCGTAGACCAGGTCGCGAAGCCCCAGCGACAGCACGGGCACGTAGGTGATCACCATGAGGCACGCCATGATCACCAGCACGAACGGAATCAGGTCCTTGATCATCCGGTCCAGCGAGATGCGGGCCACGGTGCAGGCGGCAAACAGGTTGACGCCGAACGGCGGCGTGATCATGCCCATGGCCAGGTTCACCACCATGATCAGGCCGAAATGCACCGGGTCGATGCCGAAATGCATGGCCACCGGCGCCAGGATGGGCGCCAGCACGATGATGGCGGCGCTGGTTTCAATGAACATGCCAATCAGGAAAAGCGCCGCATTCACGCCCAGCAGGAAGTACACCGGCGACTGCAGCACCTCTTGCAGCCAGTGGCCGATCGCGTCGGGCACGCCGGCCCGGGTGATCAGGAAGGCAAACAGGCCGGCATTGGCGATGATGAACATGATCACCGCCGACGACAGCACCGACTTGCGCAAGATGGTGTAGAGGTCTGCCAGCTTGATCTCGCGGTAGACCAGCATGCCGATCACCAGCGCATAAAACACCGCCACGGCCGAGGCTTCTGTCGGGGTGAACACACCGCCGTAGATGCCGCCCAGGATGATGACCGGCATCAACAGCGCCCAGCCCGCCTTCAGCGTAGCCTTGCCGACCGACAGCTGGCCGTCGCCGTCGTTCTTGCCCCAGCCCTTGAAACGGCAGTAGACCCAGACGAACAGCATCAACGCCAGTCCGATGAAGATGCCCGGGCCCACGCCGGCGATGAACAGCTCGCCCACCGACACCTCGGCGCTCACGCCGTACAGGATCATCGGGATCGACGGTGGAATGATCACGCCCAGTTCGGCGCTGGTGGCCTGCAGCGAAGCCGCCCAGGTGGTCGGGTAGCCATGCTTGATGAGCGCCGGAATCAGGATGGTGCCAATGGCGAAAGTGGTGGCCACCGACGAGCCCGAGACCGCCGCAAAGATCATGCAGGTCAGCACGCAGGTCATGGGCAGGCCGCCCTGCACGCCGCCCACCAGGCTTTTCGCAAATTCGACCAGGCGGCGCGAGATGCCGCCGGTTTCCATGATGTTGCCCGCCAGAATGAAGAAAGGAATCGCGGCCAGCGGGAACTTGTTGATCGAGTTGAACATTTCCTTGACGGAAATCAGCATATTCGCGTCGGCCACCTGGATGCCCAGCACGGAGGCCAGGCCGATGGAAACGGCGACGGACACGGTGAGTGCAAAGCACAGCACCATGGTTGAGAGCATGACAGCGGTCATTGGGCGGTTTCCAGTTCAAGGCGCTGGGGGTCCAGCAGGTTTCCGACAATGCCGATCGTGCTGAGCAGCCCGCCCACGGGCATGGCCAGGTAGGCCCAGAACATCGACAGGCTTTCCAGCCCGCTCATGGTCTGCACCTTGCCGCGGTTGGCGTAGTCCCAACCCCACCAGACAATGACGGCAATCAGGCCAAGGGCGGCCAGGCACACCACCCAGTCGAGCAGGCGCCGGATGCGCGGCGGGCTCCAGCGGTAGAGCACGTCCACGCTGACCATGGCGCCCTGGCGAAAGGCCATCGGAATGCCCAAGAACACCATCCAGATCAGGCTGAACCGGATCAGCACCTCGGTCCACTCGGCCGGGGTTTCCAGCACGAAGCGGGTGATGATCTGGTACACCCCCAGGCTGGCGGCAATGGCCAGCATGGCGCAGGCGGTGTACATGGAAAGTCCGCTGGTCCAGCGCTCCAGCCTCAGAAATGCATCTTTCATGGCGTTCTCGATCTGACAGGGGGAAATGGAAAACGCCCAAAAATGCCTGACTTCTGGGCGTTGGGCGCAACGAAAAAGCGGCTGCTTACTTGACGTTGCGGATGCTCTCGATGTTGGCCTTGCCGAACTGCTTTTCAAACTCGGCATTCACCGGCGCCAGCATGGCGACGAACTTGGTCTTGTCCACGTTCTCGACCACGGTCATGCCCTTGCTGCGCAGCTCGGCCACGCCCTTGGCATCGTCCTCGTCCACGCGGGCGCGGTTGGCCCTGGCGCCTTCCCTGGCCGCTTCCAGAAAGGCCTGCTTGTCGGCCGCGCTGAGCTTGTCGAAGCTGGCCTTGTTCATCAGGAAAATGCCGGGCGAATAGACATGGCCGGTCAGGGTCAGGTGCTTTTGCACCTGGTCGAACTTGGACGCCATGATGACCGACAGCGGGTTTTCCTGGCCATCGACCGTGCCCTGCTGCAAGGCGGTGAACACTTCCGGAAAAGCCATCGGCGTGGTCACGATGCCCAAGCCTTTGTAGGCGGCCACATGGACCGGGTTTTCCATGGTGCGCATTTTCAGGCCCTTGAGGTCTTCCGGCGCAGTGACCGAGCGTTTGCTGTTGGTCATGTGGCGAATGCCGTTCTCGCCCCAGGCCAGCGCCTTGAAGCCCTTGGAATCGAACTTGGCCAGCATGTCCTGGCCGATCGGGCCGTCGAGCACCGCGCGGGCATGCGCCTTGTCGCGGAACAGGAAGGGAATGTCGAGGATCTTGGCTTCGGGCACGAAATTGGGCACCGGGCCCGACGACGAAAAAGTAAGCTCCTGGGTGCCGAGTTGGACGGCCTCGATGGATTCGCGCTCGCCGCCCAACGAACCCGAATAAAAGGGCTGGACCTTGTAGCGCCCGGCGGTGCGCTTTTCAACTTCCTTGGCAAAGGTATCGATGGCGATGCCCTGGTGGGAATTTTGCGCAATCGAAATGCTGATCCGCATGGTCGTCTGCGCAGCGGCGGAAGCGACAAAACCCAGCGCCAGGGAAAGGCCGATCACCAGTTTGCTCAATTTCATTGTTGTCTCCTTGTTGTCAATAGGTGGGACCGGCGATGGTGAAACCAGTCAATCCTGCGTGAAAGTTGTCATACAACTCTTTGTTTTTTCATTTTCAACTGATCGGCAATTTGACGGCATACGGAGTTTCCCTGATGTAGTCCCGAATAATGTCCTCGAAGCTGTTTTCGGCAAGCAACCCCAGCCCGCCCGCCCTGACCGAATGAATGCGGGCCGGCCAGGTCTTGACGATGTTGCCGATGGCCGGGTCGGGCACCCAGTCGATCAGGCTGGCGGCCGCCGTGCCTGCCACCCGCTCCAGCGCTTCGGCCATGGCGCCCGGCGTCGTGGTGAGCGCGGGCAGGTTCAGGCCGGTGCGCGGGCCCCATTCGCCGCTGCTGGACTCGGCCGCGCGAATCAGCCCCTGCACTGTGCAAGCCGGAGACGACAAGGCCACCGGCGTGTCGGGCGCCACCGGGCACACCGCACGGATGCGGGCCAGCGGCTCGCGAATCATGCCGCTCAAGAAACTCGACGCCGCGCCGTTGGGCTGTCCCGGCCGAACGCTGACGGTCATCAGCCGCACATTGCGGCCCTGGACAAAACCCTTGCGGGTGTAGTCGGCCACCAGTTGTTCGCCAATGAATTTCTGGATGCCGTAGCTGCTCTGCGGCGTGGGCAGCGTGGTGTCTTCAATGGCCGGCGGCAGCGGCAGGCCGGGCGCATCGCCGAACACCGCCAGCGAACTGGCAAAGACCATCACCGGCCGTGTCTGCAGGCTGCGGCAGGCTTCCAGCAGGGCCAGCGTTGCGGCGAAATTGCTGCGCATGCCGAGGTCGAAATCTGCCTCGCATTCGCCGCTGACGGCGGCGGCCAGATGAAAAACGACAGCGGTCTGCGCAGTGACCACGGGCGCCAATGCCCGGCTTTCTTCAAGCAGCCCATTCAAATCGCCTGTCAGCACGGCAATTCTCGGGTCGGCCAGCACATCGGCCGGCGGGGCAGCGCGGTCCACCAAAGTGATCCGGCCAATGGGCTGGGGCGCGGCGCCTGCAACCGACAGTTGCCCCAGCGCCAGCAGGGTGCGCGCCAGGCGAAGCCCCAGAAAACCGGCGCCGCCGGTGATCACGACCTGGCAGGAATCCTGGGGTGGAGAAATTAGCATCGACATGGCGGTTTCCTGTGTAAATGAAACGTTGACGGGTGTTTTTTGCGCCAAGCCCGCGAAGTGCTTGTGCGCGACAAGGCAGTGCAGCGCCAGTATGCCTTCAGAGGGTCGGGCGGCCAGTCAACGATAATCCTGCTCAAGCGGTCGTGGGCTGCTTGCCGGCATTGGCTTTCCTGCGCACCTGCCGCCCGACCCATGCCGGCGCCCCTGAAATCCTAGCCAGTAGAGCGGCCCGGCAGACCGAACGCAGCGGATTGACGCAAGCCGCTGGCATCCGCAAGCCGCCAACCCTGATCCGGAAAACCGGGATATTTCACTCCGAGATGGACGAGTTGCATTTTTCAAGCGTATGAACCAACCCTTAGCCGAGGCAACCAAAAGCCCGCACACCCCGATGATGCAGCAGTACCACGCCATCAAGGCCGAGTACCCTGACACGCTGGTGTTTTACCGCATGGGCGACTTTTATGAAGTCTTCTATGCCGACGCCGAAAAAGCCGCGCGCCTGCTCGACATCACACTCACGCGGCGCGGCCAGTCGGCCGGCGAACCGGTGGCGATGGCCGGCGTCCCGTTTCATGCGCTGGAAGGTTACCTGTCCAAGCTCATCAAGCTGGGCGAGTCGGTGGCCATCTGCGAGCAGGTCGGCGACGTGGCCACGGCCAAAGGGCCGGTCGAGCGAAAGGTGGTGCGCGTGGTGACGCCCGGCACGCTGCTGGACGCCGAACTGCTCGACGACAAAGCCGAATCCATCTTGCTGGCTGTGCACCAGGGCGCCAAGGGCACCTGCGGCCTGGCCTGGCTCAGCGTGACGCAGGGCGTGATCCACCTGGCGCATTGCGCCGCTGCAGAGCTGGAAACCTGGCTGGCCCGCATTGCCCCCAGCGAATTGATCTACAACGCCGAGGTGGCGCCGGCCTTCGAGCAGCGCTTGCGAAGCTGGCGCTGCGCCGCCAGCGCCCGGCCGGCCTGGCAGCTCGACGCCGCCCTGGGCGCGCGCCGCCTGCTGGACCAGCTCAAGGCGTCTTCGCTGGCGGCATGGCATGCCGAAACCCTTAATGACGCGCATGCGGCCGCATCGGCCCTGCTGGGGTATGCCGAACACACCCAGGGCCGCGCGCTGCCGCATGTGCAAGCTCTGCAGGTGGTGCGTCCGGACGAGTTGATCGACCTGCCGCTGGCAACCCGGCGCAACCTGGAGCTCACCCAGACCCTGCGCGGCGAAAACGCGCCCACGCTGTTTTCGCTGCTGGACACCTGCACCACCGGCATGGGCAGCCGGGCGCTGAAAAACTGGCTGCTCAGCCCGCGCCGCGACCGCGACCAGGCCGCCAGCCGGCTGGAAGCCATCGCGCAGCTGCGCGGCGGCGCCCAGCAGACGCTGCGCGCCCGGCTCAAGGGCTGCAGCGACGTCGAACGCATCACCGCCCGCATCGCGCTGCGCCAGGTGCGTCCGCGCGAACTCGTGGCCTTGCAGCTGACGCTGCAAAAGGCAGCGCAGCTGATGCCGGCAGACACCGCGCAGGCCTCGCTCCTGGCCCGGATTTTTGAGGATTTGCGGCCGCCTGCGGGCTGCGCCGAACTTCTGAGCCAGTGCATCCTGGAAGAGCCGGCCGCGCTGGTCCGCGACGGCGGCGTCATCAACCACGGCGTTGACGCCGAACTCGACGAGCTGCGCGCCATCCAGACCAACTGCGACGCCTTCCTGCTGGAGCTTGAAGGCCGAGAAAAGCTGCGGTCGGGCATTGCCAACCTGCGGGTGCAGTACAACAAGGTGCACGGCTTCTACATCGAGGTCACGCAGGGCCAGTTGGACAAGGTACCCAGCGACTACCGCCGCCGCCAGACGCTGAAAAATGCGGAACGCTACATCACGCCCGAACTCAAGCTGTTCGAGGACAAGGCCCTGTCCGCCTCGGCGCTGGCGCTGGCGCGCGAGAAATGGCTGTACGAGCAATTGCTCGACCAGCTGCAGGATTTCGTGCCCGGCCTGAGCCGGCTGGCGCGGGCCATGGCGGCGCTCGATGCCTTGTGCGCGCTGGCCGAACGCTCGCTTACCCTGAACTGGTGCGCGCCCACTTTTGTCCGCGAACCGTGCATCGACATTGGCCGGGGCCGGCATCCGGTGGTCGAGGCGCGCCTGCTTGAGACCGGCGGCAGCGCCTTCATCGCCAACCACTGCGTGCTGACCGGCAAAAGCCGGATGCAGGTCATCACCGGCCCCAACATGGGCGGCAAATCGACCTACATGCGCCAGGTCGCGCTGATCGTGCTGCTGGCCAGCATCGGCTCCTTCGTGCCCGCCAGCCACTGCCGGCTCGGGCCGATCGACGCCATCCACACCCGCATCGGCGCGGCGGACGACGTGGCCAACGCGCAGTCGACCTTCATGCTCGAAATGCTGGAGGCGGCGCAAATCCTGCACGCCGCCACCCCGCATTCCCTGGTGCTGATGGACGAGATCGGGCGCGGCACCTCGACCTTCGACGGCCTGGCGCTGGCGGGCGGCATTGCCGCCTACCTGCACGGCAAGTCGCAGGCCCTCACCCTGTTTGCCACCCATTATTTCGAACTGACCGAATTTCCGGCGCGGCACCATGGCGCGGTGAACATGCATGTCAGCGCGGTGGAATCGGGCAGCGACATTGTCTTCATGCACCAGATCGAGCCCGGCCCGGCCAGCAAGAGCTACGGCATTGCAGTCGCCCGGCTGGCCGGCGTGCCGGCCGCCGTCGTCAGCCATGCGCGCCATGCGCTGGCGGCGCTGGAGGCCCAGCAAAGCCAGGCCAGCGCCCAGGTCGATTTGTTCGCCCTGCCACCGCAGGCGCCGGCCGCCGAACCGTCGGCGCTTGACAAGGCGCTGGCTTCATTGGAGCCTGATATCCTGAGCCCCCGAGAAGCGCTTGACGCGCTCTACCAGCTCAAGAAACTGACCCTTGCCGCCTGACACGCCGCATTCCCTGCATTTCAACTTTCTCACTACGCCATGACTTACTGCGTCGCCATCAAGCTCAATGCCGGACTCGTTTTCCTGTCCGATTCCCGGACCAATGCGGGCCTGGACCACATCAGCACCTTTCGAAAAATGATCGTCTACGAGAAGCCGGGCGACCGGTTCATGGTGCTGCTGACAGCGGGCAACCTGTCGATCTCCCAGTCGGTGCGCGAGATTTTGCAGATCGAGGAGATTCGCGACCGCGACGGCGGCGAACCCATCACCATCTGGAACGCGAAAAGCATGTTCGACGCCGCCCGCGTGCTCGGCTCTGCCATCCGCCGCGTGTACGAGCACGACGCGCGCGCCCTGAAGAACGACGATGTGGGCTTCAACGTCTCGCTGGTCTTTGGCGGCCAGATCAAGGGCGAGGGCATGCGCCTGTTCCAGGTGTATTCGCCCGGCAATTTCATCGAAGCCACCGACGAGACGCCCTACTTCCAGATTGGCGAATCCAAGTACGGCAAGCCAGTGCTCGACCGGGTCATCCGGCCCGGAACCCCGCTGGACGAAGCCGCCAAGTGCGCGCTGGTGTCGATGGACTCGACCATCAAGTCCAACTTGTCGGTCGGCCTGCCGCTGGACCTGGTGGTGTACGAGGCCGACACCTTCAAGTCCGACAAGATCGTGTGCATCGACCAGGACAACCCCTACTACCAGATGATGCACAACAACTGGGGCGACAAGCTGCGCGAGGTGTTCGACAGCATCGAAGACCCGGTCTGGGACGATGCCCACACCAACAACCCGCTCAAGATGCCGGCGGGCCGCCATGCCGTGCTGAAAAAAATCAGCACGCCCGAGGAAAAGCTGATCTAGCCCTTTCTTCTTTCGCCAATTTTAATTTTCAGGCTACACGGCCGCAGCCACCGGGCAGCGGCGCCTGTTCCCTTCCCCGTGCCAAAAAGCTCCAGCCCCCTCATCATTTTTTCCCACGGCAACAGTTTTCCGGCCAGCACCTACGGCGTGCTGTTCCAGAGCCTGAAAGCGCGGGGTTTCCAGGTCAGGGCGATTGAAAAATTCGGCCATGACCCGCGTTATCCGGTGACCAGCAATTGGCCGCACCTGGTGCAGCAGCTGGCCGACTTCACCAGCCAGGAAGTCGCCAAATCAGGCCAGCCGGCGTTTCTGGTGGGCCATTCGCTGGGGGGCTTCCTGAGCCTGATGTGCGCCTCTGCCCATCCCGACCTGGGTGGCCAGAAAGTAAGAGGCGTGCTGCTGCTCGACTCGCCCATCCTGGGCGGCTGGCGCGCCAAAGCGCTCAGCGTGGCCAAGCGCGCCAAGCTGGTCGGCTCCATCTCGCCGGGGGCCATCAGCCGCAAGCGGCGCCACCAATGGCTGGGGCGCGACGAGGTGCTGGCGCACTTTCGCAGCAAGAAAGCCTTTGCCCTCTGGGACGAGCAGGTGCTGCTCGACTACATCGACCACGGCACCCATGATGAAGACGGCACGCCGCAGGGCCAGCGCCTGCTGAGCTTTGACCGCGATGTGGAAACCGCCATCTACAACACCCTGCCCGACAACCTGGAGCAATTGCTCAGAACCCATCCGCTTCAATGCCCGGCAGCCTTCATCGGTGGGCGCCAGTCGGTCGAGATGAAGCAGGTCGGCATGGCGCTGACGCACAGGATCACCCAAGGCCGCATCATGATCCTGGACGGCAGCCACCTGTTTCCGATGGAAAAGCCGCTGGCCACTGCGGCGGCGGCCGAGGCTGCGCTGCTGAATTTCATGGGCTGAGGCTGGTTTGCGCGGAATGCTACGAAATCAATAGCTATGAAGCTTTACCCCTCCTGTGAAAATACTGTTTTTTCTTATGTTTTTTGTAAATGCAAGCGTTTAGGGTTTGATTGCTGCGTTTTCTGTTCTTGGGCTCCTGGTGGTTTCTTTTGTGGTTTGAGGGGTGAGCGCCTGCCCGGCTGGGGGTAACTTTCTTTTCTGGCAAAAAAGAAACTCACGAAAGAAAGTTGCCCAGGGAGCGGGAGCGGGTTAGAGCTGGACGCTCTGTCGGGCCATCGCTTCGCTGGGCTCTGGGCACCTGGATTTGAGGGCGGGCGGCATTCGCCATTACTGGCTGGTGCTACCGCTCGTTCGCCAACAGCTTCAC
>JAQGMZ010000152.1 GCA_028292045.1 Polaromonas sp.
GGTTAATTAAGGAATTTATTATTGCCATGGGCAAAATAAAACCCTTCCAAAGCCTTCCATCTATACTCTTTTATACCGGTCATGTCCGGTATAAAAGGTTGATAAGGCATTATTTATTCCAAGTAAACGCGCCGGTGCCATGGCGTCGGACAACCTATTTCTAGCTACCCTGAACAGCTGACGTCAATGGCTTTTCAGGGCCAGCTGCGCATCGTTGGCTGAAGGCAGATCTTGCAGGTGATCAGGTATTTCATAGGCCAGCAAAGCGGCAAGACTTTTAGCCTGAAGGCTGAGTTTGTTGATTTTTGCCAGGGTCCTGCTGACTTCCACAAGTTTTTGCCGGTTTTCCGCGGTGAAATCATTGGGCGACAACATGGCGCGGGCAATGACGGCATCTGTCAACAGGCTGATCAGCAGCCAGAACCGCTCAGCTTCACTGGCGCCATGGCCGGCCCAGGCGGGCGCGGCACCGGACCACAGCACGTCGATCAGGCGGGTTAGATCGGCTTCATTGAACACGGACTGGGTAAAGCCGGCCACCGCACTGGCCAATGCGCTTTTCATGCCGGCCATGTCCGTGGTGTCGCGCAACTTTTCCTGCAGTTTGTGCAGTTCCATGCCCAGTGCCGCTTCGCTGAACGCCTGAATCCGGGCGCCCACCATGGTGCCCGTGCTGTCTTCAAAGGCACTGGGGGCTTCCAGCGCATTGACCAGGGGATGGTAGTGCGCTTCGCCGTCCCAGGGAAACTGCCCCCGGAAAAATGCTTCGTCATAGCCTTTGGGAACGCCAAGGAAACAGACGGCCGCCTTTGAGTCGTCCCGGTCGATGCTGTAGAGCGCCAGTTCCAGGGTATTGACCGGCCAGCCCAGATCGACAGCCGCCCAGAATCCGTCTGACGGCGTTTGCTCGGCCAGGGCCAGGGCGTTTACCAGCAAATGCGTCGCCTGGCGCAGGTTCTGGATGTTGAAGTAGCGGTCAGGCCCGTGCAAGCCGACCAGTCCGTTGGCAATGCCCTGGACAATGTCATGGGCCACCAGGCCGTTTTCCATGATGTGCGTGAACCGGGTGCAACGGAACCTGGTTGTGTCGCTGTTGCGTGCGGCCACCACCCACTGCGCTTCGGCCAGCTTTTTGCTGGCGGTATAGACATGGTCTGAAATGTAAGCAAAACACTTGCCGGTGGAAGAGTAGACCGCGTCTTTGACACCATGCTTGAGGCATGCCGCAATCACATGGCCCGTGCCGTACACGTTGGTTTCAATCGCGTCCCGCACGACGGATTCGGCCCGTCCGGGCTCGCGAATGCCAGCCAGGTGAAAGACGATTTCAGGCTTGAATTCCGCAAATACGCCGTCCAGGGCATCGGTGTTCCGAATATCGACCTGGTAGGTTTTCAGACCCTGCACATTGGCCAGTTCATCGCTTTTGGCGCTGGGTTGGGCAATATCGACAATTGCAATTTCAGCAGCGCCCAGGCTGCCGATCAGGGGAATGAGGCGCGAGCCGACACAGCCGGCACCGCCAGTGACCAGCACACGGCGGCCTTCGAGCCGGGCCGTTGCGGCCTCCCGGTGCAGGTCTACCGTGCGGTTCATGGCCAGGGCGGAGGGATTTTGGTCCAGACGGCCTTCTGCCTTGAAAAGCGAAATCAATGTTTGCGTGGCGGCCCTGAGCTGCTGTTGCACCGCTGGTGTCGCCACATGGCCAAACGGGGCCAGCGCAATTATCTGGTCAATGATCTCGACGCTGGTAAATACAAGCTGTGCAGGATGCATGGAGAAATTTCTTGTTGGATGTTGAATTAAATAAACCGGCCGGCGCGGCTTGCCCGATGAAGCCGGCCGTCAAGTGCCTGCACGTTGCAAGTCCGGCTCTTTCGCATCGAGCGGGTAGACATCGCCCGTCCAGGCCGCCATGCCACGCTCCAGGTTGTACAGCCGCCCCGAGTCGTAGCCAGCGTCGACCAGCGACCGGATCACGGCGCTGCTGCGCATGCCCGACTGGCATACCAGGACCAGGTCACGGTCTTTGGGAAGCGGTGGCGGACCCGCCTGGTTCAGGGCGCGGGTGATTTCCGGCATGGGCAAGCCCATGGCGCCCGAAATCGTGCCCGACAGCCATTCGGCAGGATTGCGGACATCGATGACCAGCAGGTCATCGCCCGCCCGTTGCCGGGCCTGCAGCACGGAAGAAGCCATCGTCCGGCCAACGGGCGCGCTGCACGCCATCACGGTCTCCTTCAACTCGATGTCTTTGGAAGCATGGCTGCAAATGGGGCAGTCCGCCGCCTTGGCGATTTGAATGGTCGTGAAGCTGAGGTCAAGCCCGTCGTAGATGAGCATGCGGCCAATCATCGAGGTACCCACACCGGTCAGCAGTTTGATGACCTCGGTGGCCTGGAGCGATCCGATCACGCCGGGCAATACGCCCAGCACACCCGCTTCAGCGCAATTGGGCGCAAATTCAATCGGCGGCGGCTCGGGAAACAGGCAGCGGTAGCAGGGGCCGTAGCGCGCGTCGAACACGCTGAGCTGCCCGTCAAACCGAAGCACGCCGCCATAGACATTGGGTTTTCCAAGTTTCACGCAGGCGTCATTGACCAGATAGCGCGTCGGAAAATTGTCGGTTCCGTCCACGATCACATCGTATTGGGAAATGAGGTCGAGGGCATTGTCCAGGCCGAGCCGCACATCATGTCGTTCGATTTTCAGATCAGGGTTGATGTCCAGCATGCGCGCCGCGGCGCTTTCGGTCTTCAAATGCCCCAGCATGGCGTGGCCATGCACGATTTGCCGCTGAAGGTTGGTTTCTTCCACCACATCGGCATCCACCAGGCCAATTCTGCCTACGCCCGAAGCAGCCAGGTACAGGGAACTGGGGCTGCCCAGTCCGCCCAGTCCGATCAGCAGCACACTGCCTGCCTTCAGTCGCTGCTGCGCTGCAAGGCCAAACTCGGGCAATATGAGGTGTCGTCCGAAACGCCGAAGTTCGCTGTCGGTCAGTGCCGCTGACATGGCAGGGTTCGATGGTGTGTTCATCCGCCTGCCACACCCGCAACGACGTGAACCTCGTCGCTTGCGCCAACAGGCGTCAGCAACCCATCGAGCAAGCGGATGTCCTGGCCATTCTTGCTGACGATCACAAACTTGCGCAGCGTGCTTCCTGAAAAAATAAAGTTGCGCAACTCAGACGATTCGTTGGTGAAACGTTCGAGCAATTCTTGCACCGTATTCGCCATGAGCGAGATGCGAGCTTGCTGATTGGAATACCGCCGAAGCGCACTGGGCACTATCAGTATGGCCATTGAAACCTCCCAATACATTACGGTGAACCTTCAAGGCAGCCCTTTATTCAAGGCCGCGCCATCAGGTTCATTTTTATATCAATCCTGAAATCAGGTATTCACGCCATCGACTATTTCAAACCAGGAACACACCACTGTCAGCTTCAA
>JAQGMZ010000202.1 GCA_028292045.1 Polaromonas sp.
GTGTCGCCAAGTTGGTTAAGGCACCGGATTTTGATTCCGGCATTCGCAGGTTCGACTCCTTCCACCCCTGCCAAATTTTCAAACCTGCATGGCGCAGGTTTGCACTACCCGGGAGCCGCATTGAAGCGGCTCTTCCAGACCTGCAATTGGCAGGTCTGTGTGTTTTGAAAGACAGCCACGCAGCTCACTGCCAAGTTCGCGTTGCATGATGTTTTCAGTGCGTATTTTGCTTCGATAAATATTTCACTTACTTTCAAGTCCGACTGCTGCCGGGCTTCATACGCAAATGCACATTCCCGACTTCATGGTTTTTACCGGCAATGCCAACCCGAGCATGGCTGCCGAAATTGCCCAGAATCTTGGCATCTCCCTGGGCGCTGCCCATGTGGGCCGATTTTCAGACGGCGAGGTCACGGTCGAAATTCAGCAAAATGTGCGTGCCCGCGATGTGTTCGTGGTGCAATCGACCTGCGCGCCGACCAATGACAACCTGATGGAACTGCTGATCATGGTCGATGCGCTCAAGCGTTCGTCGGCTGACCAGATTGCTGCGGTCATTCCCTATTTCGGTTATGCGCGGCAAGACCGCCGCCCGCGTTCGGCGCGCGTGCCGATTACGGCCAAAGTGGTGGCCAACATGCTGCAGGCTGTCGGCGTCACCCGTGTGCTGACCATGGACCTGCATGCCGACCAGATCCAGGGCTTTTTTGATATTCCGGTGGACAACATTTACGCCTCGCCGGTGCTGCTGGGCGATTTGCGCCAGAAAAACTACACCGACCTGATGGTGGTGTCGCCCGACGTTGGCGGCGTGGTGCGCGCCCGGGCGCTGGCCAAGCAGCTCGGCTGCGACATGGCGATCATCGACAAGCGCCGCCCCAAGGCCAATGTGTCCGAAGTCATGCATGTGATCGGCGACATTGAAGGCCGGAACTGCGTGATCATGGACGACATGATCGACACGGCCGGCACGCTGGTCAAGGCGGCAGAAGTGCTCAAGGAGCGCGGCGCCAAAAAAGTCTATGCCTACTGCACCCACCCGATTTTTTCGGGACCGGCCATCGAGCGCATCACCCAGGGCGATGCGCTCGATGAGGTGGTGGTGACCAACACCATTGCACTGAGCCTGAACGCCCAGCAGTGCAAAAAAATTCGCCAGCTCTCCGTGGCCCCGCTAATTGCTGAAACCATGCAGCGCATCGCCAAGGGAGAGTCGGTCATGAGTTTGTTTTCGGACCAGGATCAGCCCGATCTGATCTGAAGCAAAAAGTCGGCTGCACGGCCACAAAGCCTTTTTCGGTTTTGAGGTCTGGGCAGTCTTTTGAAGTCAGGGTGTGACTGGTCGCGGTCCGCCCATTTGGAGAAAATTATGAAATTCACCGCTTTTGAGCGCGCAAAGCAGGGCACGGGTGCGAGCCGCCGTCTCCGCATCACCGGTCGCACGCCCGGTATTGTCTATGGCGGCACCGCCGAGCCCATCCTGATCGAAATCGATCACAACGCACTCTGGCACGCCATCAAGAAAGAAGCTTTCCACGGCTCCATCCTCGAGATGGAACTGGGCGGCACGGAACACAAGGTCTTGCTGCGCGACCTGCAGATGCACCCGTACAAGCAGCAGGTCCAGCATATCGACTTCCAGCGCGTTGAAGCCCGCACCCGCATGACGGTCAAAGTGCCCGTGCATTACAGCGGCGAAGAGGAATCTCCCGCCGTCAAGACGGAAAACTGCCTCGTCACCCATGTGCTGACCGAGATGACGGTTTCCTGCTTCCCCGCCGACATTCCAGACTTCATCGCCGTCGACCTGATCGGCCTGACCAAGGGCAAGTCGCTGCACGTCAAGGACATCGTTCTGCCAAAAGGCGTGAAATCAGTGGTCAAGGGCCAGGTCAATCCGGTCATGGTATCGGTGACGCCAATCGTCGAGGAAGTCGAAGCGGCTCCTGAAGTGGCGGTTGATCCTAAAGACGCCAAGGGCGGAAAAGGCAAGGCTGGCGCCAAGCCAGCAGCAGCAGGCGCCAAGCCCGCTGCCAAGCCTGCCGCCAAGAAGTAATTCCCGGCTTGCAACCCACCTGAAAAGGTGTTGCCCGGCAACACGCACAGGCCCTTACCCTCCAACGAGGCTAAGGGCCTTTTTAATGGCAGTGGTGCTTCTGCTACGCTTTCCCGCCCCTTCCTTCTTTTTGCACACGACATGATCAAACTGTTTGTTGGCCTGGGCAACCCGGGCCCCGAGTACGAAGCCACGCGCCACAATGCCGGCTTCTGGTGGATTGATGCGCTGGCAAGCGAGTTGAAAGCGCCGCTCAGCCTGGACAGGAATTACCACGGCCAGGTAGCCCGCACCACGGTCAACGGCCAGACGGTCTTGCTGCTCAAGCCGCTGACCTTCATGAACCTGTCGGGCAAGTCGATCGCTGCGCTGGCCCGGTTCTTCAAGATTTCGCCGTCCGAAGTGCTGGTGGCGCATGACGAGCTCGACGTTGTGCCGGGCCAGGTCAAGCTCAAGTTCGGCGGCAGCCATGCCGGGCACAACGGGCTGCGCGACATTCATGCGCAACTCGGTTCACCCGACTACTGGCGCCTGCGCATCGGCGTGGGCCATCCCGGCGTCAAGGCCGAAGTCATCAACTGGGTACTGAAAAAGCCTTCGCAGGAAGACCGCGCGGCCATGGAAGACTGCATCGACCGTTGCCTGAAAGCGGTGCCCGAACTTTTGAAAGGCGAAATGGAAAAAGCAACGATGCTGATCCACACCAGCCAGCCGCAACGACCAAAACCACCTAGGCCACCGACCCTGCCAGCGCATGGGCCTTCGGCAGAAAGCCCGGGAAATACGTCAAAACCTGCCTGAAACCAGTTGAGCTAGCAAGAAGCGGGCTTTACTTATGGCGGAGCGCATGCTTTTTCAGCGCACCGGCACCACCCGAATCACCGCCTGTAAACGGTGGTACTTTTGCCACAAGGTCTCCTGGCTTTCCTTGCGCTGCGAATCTACCGGAATACAGGCCACCGGGCAGACCTGAACGCATTGCGGCTCGTCGAAGTGGCCGACGCATTCGGTGCATTTGTCCGGATCAATCTCATAGATTTCCACTCCGAGGTAGATCGCCTCGTTGGGGCATTCGGGTTCGCAGACATCGCAGTTGATGCATTCGTCGGTGATCAGCAAGGCCATGCAGTCAAGCTCCCTGTTGGGCGTGGGTCTGGGCCAGCGCCGTTGCAATGCGCGGGCTGACCATCGAGCCCACATTGCCGCCGAGCTTGCTGATTTCACGCACCAGCGTGCTGCTGATGCAGGCTAGCGGTGCATCGGGCAGAAGAAAAACGGTTTCCACCTGCGGCAGCAGTTTGCGGTTCATGGCGGCCATCTGTGCTTCATAGTCAAAGTCGGTCAGGTTGCGGATGCCGCGCACCACGGCGCAGGCATGCTGGGCAGCGCAAAAATCCATGATCAGCCCTTCGAAAGGCAAGACCCTGACATTAGCTATGTTTTCAATAGCATTTTGTACTTGATCTACGCGCGAAGACAATGAAAACAGTGTTTTTTTATGATGGGCTACCGCCACCGCAATAACAAGCTGGTCAAACAGTCCCGCAGCGCGGCGGACCACATCGCCGTGCCCCAGGGTAAACGGGTCGAACGTGCCGGAATAAACAGCGATGCGGGGCGTGGACATGACCCGAATTATGCCCTCGCCCTGCCTGCCGCACGCCTTGAGGTGGCGGTGACCCCGAACCCCGTACGGACGCTTCAGGCTTCAGGTTTCAGGCTCTGCGGGCAAGGCCTCAGGCTGGCCGTCATTTTTGGCCAGAAGGTGAAAATGCACCGCACCGGCCTTGGCGCTGCGGTGAATCCTCAAGCCCAGCGCCAGCAACTCGTCGTCGGTCCAGCCGCGCGGAGATTCCAGGTACACCAGCCCTATCGGGCTGATGGCCTGCGCGGCGGCTTTCAGAGCTGCTTCGAACACGTTCGAGTCAAAAGGCGGATCGATCAACACCAGTTGCATGCTGCCGGCGTCCAGCCGCTTGAGTGCGCTCAGCCCATCGCCGCGTTCGATGCGCACCGTGGTGGTCTTCAGCCGGGCCTGGACGGCCTTCAACTGCACCACCAGCCCCGGGTCCTGCTCGCACAGGAGCACGTCGGCAGCGCCACGCGAAGCCGCCTCGAAGCCCAGCACGCCGGTGCCGGCAAACACATCGGCGCAGCGCCAGCCGGTCAGGTCCTGGCCCAGCCAGTTGAACAGCGTTTCCCGGACCCGGTCGGGCGTGGGGCGCAGGCCGGGATGGTTGGGCACGGTGAGCTTGGTGCGCCGGTACTGGCCGCCGATGATGCGTATTTCGCCGGGTGGCTTCAGGTGGGCAGTGCCCTTGGGCTTGACGGTATTGGCTTTGGCGGACTGCCTGGCAACGGGCTCGGCGGCGATGGGTTTGGGTGTGTATTTCATTTTGCGGCTCCGAGAATAACAGTCACCATTTTCTCAGGCTGCAGCTTGCGCGCAAAAGCCGCCTTGATGTCGGCGATAGTGACTTTTTCGACCTGGCGCGTCCAGGTGTCGAGGTAATCAAGCGGCAGATCGTTCCAGGCGATGCCTGAAAGGTTGCCCAGCAGCTTGCGGTTGCTGTCGATGCGCAGGGCAAAGCCGCCGATCAGGTTATCGCGGGCAGCTTTCAGTTCCGCATCGCTCGGGCCATTGGCTACGAATTCGGCCAGCACCTGGCGGGCGATGTGAACCGCCTGCGCTGCCTGGTCGGGCCGTGTCTGCAGGCCCACGGTGAAACTGCCGGCATGCAGGCCAGGCGAAAAGGAACTGGAAACGCCGTAGGTCAGGCCGCGCTTTTCGCGCACCTCGTTGGTCAGGCGCGAGACGAATCCGCCGCCGCCCAGAATGTAATTGCCCACCGTCAGCGGAAAATAATCCGGGTCGGCGCGCCTGAAGCCGGGCTGGCCGATCAGCACATGCGCCTGCGCAGAGTCAAAGGGAATGCTTTTTTCCTGCGCCTGCGCAAGCGGCTCGACCTCAGGCACGGCGGGCAGGGCCGGCAAGCTGGCGCAAGGCACCTGCGGCAGCCGCGACAGCAGGCGCGCAGCCAGGGCGTCGGCCTGCGCCCGCGTGACGGCGCCGACCAGGCTGATGCGTGCGCGGCAGGCCACCACGCCAGCGGCATGGGCGGCCTGCAGGTCAGCCACGCCGATGCTGGCCAGGGTGGCCTCCGTCATTTCATAGCCGTAGGGGTGCCCGCCATACACGGCCTGGGCATAGGCACGGCCCGCCACGCTGCCCGGACGGGTATAGGACTCCTTGAGGGCCGCCTGCAGGCGTTGGCGTTCGCGCTGCCAGACCGCGTCCGGATACGCCGGCTCGGCAATCTGGCGCGCCGCCAGCGCCGCGGCCTGGTCGAGCAGCGCCGGGTCGGTCAGCGAGCGCAATGAAAAACTCATGCGGTCCGATGACGCACTGGCGCCGAACTGGGCGCCCAGGTCGGCCCAGGCTTCGCCGAGCGCATTTTCATCAAGGGCAGCAGTAGCCCGCACGCTTGTCGCTTCGGGTACTGCGCTGCCCCCTGAGGGGGCCAGCCCGGCTTGGGGCGGCCCGGCGCTGGCAGCTGATGCCCCAGCGCTGGCCCGTACGCCCTTTTCCAGCAGGTTGGCCGTCATGCCGGCCAGGCCGGCCTGGCCGGGCGGGTCGCGCCGGCTGCCGGCGTCAAAGTCGACCTGCACGTCCACCATGGCAATGGCCGGGCTTTCGATCAGGTAAACCTTGGCGCCGCTGGCCTGGATCCAATGCTGGACGGGAATCGCCGCCTGCGCCCATCCAGGCACAAACAGGCTTGTTGCGCAGACCAGCCATGCGGCTGATGCCAGTTTTTTAGTCGCAATCATCATGAGGATCGATTCTTTCGTGTCAAGGCGCTGTTCAATGCAGCTCGCCGCGCAACGGGGCGCTGGCAGCACGGGGCTTGCGGTTCGGGTCCATGGGTTGCGGCAGCAAGGTGGACAGGGTCATCTGGTCATCTCCAAAATACTTGGCGGCCACCGCCTGCACCTCGGCGGCGGTGATCGTTCGCAACTGGGCGATCAGGCGGGTGCTGGCATCGAGCGGCAGTCCCTGGACCCAGTTCGAACCCAGTTCCCGCGCCTGGCTGAACACCGAGTCGAGCTTGTAGGTTTCGCTGGCCACCCATTGGGTCTTGACGCGCTGCAGTTCGGCCTCGCTGACGCCTTCGCGCGCCACCAGCGCCACCTGCTGGCGCAAGGCGTCGGCGACCTGCTGCGTGGTCTTGCCTTCGGCGGGCACGCCGTCCAGGGTGAACAGCTGCGGTCCACGGCCGAAAAGCCCGCTTGACGCGCCGGCGCTGTCGGCTACCCGGCCGCCGGGTTGGGCCTGCCCCTGCACCAGCGCGCGCTCCAGCCGTGCGCCGCTGTAGCCGTCCAGCACGGCCGACAGCACCGTCATGGCCAGGGCTTCGCGGCTGGCGGCTGCCGTGGGCGATGCAGCGCCGGGCGCTGGCGCCAGGTCGGCCGGCTGCACCTTGAGCACCTTGAAGGCCATGCTCACATAAGCCTGGCTGGCAGGCGCCTTGAGGTCGATGCGGCGCAAACCCGTTTGTTCTGGCTCTACCCTCGGTTTTCGCTCTGGCACCGGGCGAGCAGGAATCGCGCCGTAGTATTTTTCAGCGAGCCTGCGGACCTGGGCAACCTGGACATCGCCGGCCACCACCAGGGCGGCATTGGCCGGCACATACCAGCGCTGGTAAAAGCTGCGCACGTCGGCCGGCGTCATGGCGTCCAGGTCGCTCATCCAGCCCACGATGGGTCGGCGGTACGGCGATGCCAGAAAAGTGATGGCATTGGCCTGCTCATACAGCATTGCGCGGGGCGACTCCTCGGTGCGCATGCGGCGCTCTTCCTTCACCACCTCGATTTCGCGCTTGAATTCTTCGTCCAGCCACTGGCTGCTGCCAAACCGGTCGGCTTCCAGCCGCATCACCTCTTCCAGCCGGGCAGCAGGTATCTGCTGGTAGTAACCGGTGCTGTCGCTGCTGGTGAAGGCGTTTTCCTGACCGCCCAATGCTGCCACGCGCCTGGAAAATTCACCCGCCTTGACATTGGGCGTGCCCTTGAACATCATGTGCTCGAGCACATGGGCCACGCCCGACGTGCCATCGACCTCATCCATCGACCCCACGCGTACCCAGAGCATGTGGGCCGCCGTCGGCGCACGGTGGTCGGGCTTGACGATAACGCTCAAGCCATTGGCCAGGGTGAACTGCGTTACCGGCGCGGGAACAGGCGCCTGGGCCAGCGCTGCCTGGCTGAATCCGGCAGCCAGGGCAATCAACGCGCCTGAAAAATAGCGGGCCGGATACCGATAAAACAATTGTGGGGGCTTGGCGCCAACAGACTTGGTGTGTTTCATAGAATGGTGGACTCTACAAGATCAATCAATGTTCAGTTTCTTCAAAAAAAAATTACGCCCTGCCCCGCCTGTCGAGGCGCTGCCGGCAGTGCCTGAGCCCGCCAACGCGCCGCCCGTCCCAGCGCCGGCTCCCGTTCAAGCACCTGCAGCCGTGCCGACAGCATCGGCCAGGCAGTCCGGATCGATGATCGGCAGCGCACTGGTCACCCCGATCGACATTCCGCAGGCGTTGGCTCTGGCCGTGGCACCCGGACGCCAGGACTGGTTCAGCAAACTCCAGCAAGGGCTGCGCAAGACAGGCTCGAGCATTTCCACGGTTTTTACCGGCAGCCAGATTGACGAGCAGCTTTACGAAGACCTGGAAACCGCCCTGCTGATGGCCGATGCCGGCGTGGGCGCCACGCAGCACCTGCTGGCCGATGTCAGGCGCCGGGTCAGGGAAGGCGGCATGACGCATCCAGTGGCGGTTCGCAATGCCTTGATCGAATCCATCACGGTGCTGCTCAAGCCGCTTGAAAGGCCGCTGGTGATTGGGGAATTCGTTCCCACCGTCGTCATGGTGACCGGGGTCAACGGCGCGGGCAAGACCACCTCGATCGGCAAGCTGACGCGCCATCTTGCCAATGAAGGCGCATCGGTGCTGCTGGCGGCGGCTGACACATTCCGCGCTGCCGCGCGCGAGCAGCTCAGCGTCTGGGCCGACCGCAACACGGTCGAAATTGTCAGCCAGGAAAACGGTGATCCGGCGGCTGTCAGCTTTGACGCCGTCACCGCCGGCAAGGCGCGTGGCAAGGATGTGGTGCTGGTCGATACCGCAGGCCGGCTGCCCACGCAACTGCACCTGATGGATGAGTTGAAAAAAATAAAGCGGGTGGTGCAAAAGGCCGATGCCACAGGACCGCATGAAGTCCTGCTGGTGATTGACGGCAACACCGGCCAGAATGCGCTGGCGCAGGTCAAGGCCTTTGACGATACGCTTCAATTGACCGGCTTGGTGGTGACCAAGCTCGATGGCACAGCCAAGGGCGGCGTGCTGGCGGCGATTGCCCTGTGGGCGCGTGAACGGGCAAAGATGTCGCCCGGGCTGCGGCCGGTGGCGGTGTACTTCATCGGCGTGGGTGAAAAGCTGGAAGACCTGGAAACCTTCAACGCCCGCGAGTTTGCCCAGGCCCTGGTCGGATAGCGTCGGGGCAATGCATTGCCGCCCTGAGGCGGTATTGAAAACCAGCGGTTTGTCACCATGTGGATTTTTTAAAGGATCGAGCGCGTGAACAATCCCCTGGGCCGGCTATTTCGTTTTATTTTGAAACTGGTTTTCGTCGCGTCGGCTGCCGTGCTTGCCCTGGGTCTGCTGCTTGTGGCCCTGACCGTGTTTGTTTTGAGCCTGCTCAAGTCGCTGGTCACCGGTCGAAAAGCCGAGCCTTTGGCGGCATTTTCCCGTTTCCAGCAGTTTTCGCAGCAGCGTGTCTGGCCAAGCAGTCCAGCCCGCCAGCCTTCATCCAGGGCAGCTTCAGGCCAGGTGGTAGATGTCGAGGCACGGGAAATCCCCGGCGACAAACATTCTTTATAAAAATCTGTCCCAGGCCTTTACGGGCGGACGTAGATTGCTCTACTTTAGATAGCTTACAAGCCTGAGCTTAGCGCCCATGGGACTTTAGACAAGGTCCATGGACGGCCGGCTGCATTGCTGCAGGCCACCCCATCCTAAATTCGATCTTTACAAGTTCGATACCAAGTCTTCTGAACCAAATCTGTCCGGCAGCCTCTGAAACACAGGGTTTATACCGATTAGCCTTTGGCTATTAATCCCATTAAACCAGTTGCCTGGCACTCTGCATGGCAGAGTGCTAATATTTGGCCTTAGTGAAAAGGAGTGTCGCTATGTCTTATGCCCTTTCCCCAAAATCGATAATGTCGAATGCGGCCATGCCTGCCCTGCAAACCAATGCCGTGGCTGCCCTGAATCCTTGGTCGATGGTGCCACCACTGGGCAATCTGGATGCCTACATTTCTGCAGTCAATCGCATGCCGATGCTCACGCTCGAGCAGGAGCAGGAGTTTTCGAAAAAGCTCAAGCAAGACAACGACCTCGACTCAGCCGGCAAGCTGGTCCTGTCGCATCTGCGGCTGGTGGTGTCGATTTCCCGCAAATACCTGGGCTATGGCCTGCCCCACGGCGACCTGATCCAGGAAGGCAACATCGGCCTGATGAAGGCCGTCAAGCGCTTCGACCCTGAGCAGAACGTACGCCTGGTGAGCTATGCCATGCACTGGATCAAGGCCGAGATCCACGAATACATCCTGAAAAACTGGAGAATGGTCAAGGTCGCCACCACCAAGGCCCAGCGTAAGCTGTTCTTCAACCTGCGCTCGATGAAGCAGGGTTACAAGGACGACGCCGATGCGGCAACCCACCGCGATACCCTGACTGAAGGCCAGATCGATTCGATGGCGCAAACGCTTAACGTCAAGCGCGAGGAAGTGATCGAAATGGAGCAGCGCATGTCAGGCGGCGACGTTTTGCTCGACCCCAGCCCGAACGACGACGGCGATGCTGTTTTCGGACCCATCGCCTACTTGGCCGATAGCGCGCAGGAACCCACGATGCTGATGGAATCACGCCAGCGTGACGACCTGATGACCGATGGGCTGAGCACGGCGCTGGAAGAACTCGACCCCCGTGCGCGGCGCATTGTTGAAGAGCGCTGGCTCAATGTGAACGACGATGGTTCGGGTGGCATGACCCTGCATGACCTGGCGGCCGAATACAAGGTCAGTGCCGAACGGATTCGCCAGATTGAAGTGGCGGCCATGAAGAAAATGAAAAAAGTCCTGGCAAGCTACGCTTGACCGTACCGCCCGGCAGTTGCCGGCCCTAATGCAACCGATTTTCCAAAAGCCTGCCCTGCAAGGGAGCAGGCTTTTTTCAGCTGGACTTGAGCAGCAGGCGAATGTCGGACGCCAGCATCTGCGCGCCGGAGCCGTAGCGGTTGTACAGCCGAATCCGGCCCTTCTGGTCGAATACATAGCTGCCCGCCGAATGGTCCAGGCTATAACTGCCCGGCGTCTTGCCGTCGACTTTCTTGTAGTAGATTTTGAAGTCCCTGGCCACTTGCGCGAGTTGCCCGGGTTCGGGCCTCAGCGCCAGAAAGCCGGGATCGAAATTGCCCATGTAGGCCTTGAGCAGTGCGGGCGTATCGCGCTCCGGGTCCAAGGTGATGAAAACTGCCTGCAGCTTGTCGGCGTCAGGTCCCAGCAGTTGTTTGACTTCTGCCAGTTCGGCCATCGACGTCGGGCAAACGTCAGGACACTGGGTGAAGCCGAAAAACACCACGACGATCCTGCCTGAGAAATCCTGCAGTGTGCGCAGTTGCCCGTTGTGGTCAGCCAAGGAAAAGCCCTGCGCATAATCAGCGCCGGTCAGGTCAATGCTCTTGAACTGGGGCTTGTCGGGCGCGCAGCCCATCAGCCAGCCGGAAGCGATCGACAGCGCTGCAACGCCTGCCAGTCTTTTGGCAGCCCGCCTTCGGCCAGGCTGCAGGGTCAAATTGGTTTTCATAAGAAATAGTGGTCCAGCAGCAGTGCTGCAAACAAGGCCGACAGGTGAATCAGCGAAAAGCGAAAGGTCTTGCGCGCCAGGGCATCGGAATAGTTGCGCCACAGCAACCAGGCATATGTGCTGAAGCCAATGCTCAGCAGCACCGCCGCCGCCAGGTACAGCCAGCCGCTCATCTTGAAGACAAAAGGCATCAGGCAGGCCGCGAAAAGCACCAGGGTGTAGAGAAAAATCTGCAACCGGGTGAATTCATTGCCATGGGTGACAGGCAGCATGGGCAGGCCCGCTTTCCGGTAGTCTTCCACACGGTACAGGGCCAGCGCCCAAAAATGTGGCGGCGTCCAGAGAAACACGATCAGGAAAAGTATCAGCGCTTCCGGACCGACCGAGCCCGTCATGGCCGCCCAGCCCAGCACCGGCGGCATGGCGCCCGAAGCGCCGCCAATGACGATGTTTTGCGGCGTTAGCGGCTTGAGAATGACGGTGTACACGACTGCATACCCCACAAAGGTCGCAAAGGTCAGCCACATGGTGAGCGGATTGACCCAGGCATACAAAATCCATGAACCCAGGGCACACAGGGTGGCAGAAAAAGCCAGCGTCAGGCTGTTGCTGAGCTGGCCACGGGCCGTGGGGCGCCAGGCAGTGCGTCGCATCTTTGCATCGATTTGCTGCTCCACCAGGCAATTGAACGCAGCCGCTGCGCCCGCGACCAGCCAGATCCCCGCGCAGGCGATGAAGGCCAGACGCACATCGGCCCACGACGGGACGCCCGGAACCGCCAGCGCCATGCCGATCAGTGCGCAAAACACGATGAGTTGCACGACACGCGGCTTGGTCAGGGCATAAAACTGGCTCAGTCGGGAGGTGGGCAACAAGGAAGGCGAAACAGCGGCGGACGGATGAGGGGAATTCATGCAGACATTCTTGTAGCATTCAAAGGAAGGACGCGCACCGGCACCGGCACTATCTTGCTGGAAAAAACAATGCCGGTCAGCACAACCACCAGGGCGGCAGCACCTCCGGTGTGGCCCACGGCAGCCAACAGTGGCCAGCCCAGAACGACATTGCCCAGGCCGGTGGCAACCTGCAAAAACGTCAATCCTGCCAGCCAACGCGCCTGCGGGCGAAACGACGGGTGGCGGTGCAGCCGGTAAGCCAGCAGCAGCAGGACGAGAAACACGGCATAGGCTCCAAGGCGGTGAACATAGTGAATGGCGGTCAGGGCCTGGAAACTGATGTAGGCACCTTCCTGCCCCATGCCCAGTTCACGCCACAGCGTGAAAGCCTGGCGAAAATCCATCGCCGGCCAGAAAGAACCCTGACAGGCTGGAAAATCATTGCAAGCCAGCACGGCGTAGTTGGTGCTGACCCAGCCACCCAGGGCAATCTGCAGCCAGAGCAAGGCAAAAGCGGCCAGCATGAAGCGCTGCAGCGGCAAGCCCAGGGCGGCCGACTTGCGTTGTTGATGCGCCTGGGCGTAGCGACACGACTGTACGCGCAGCAGCGCCAGCAAGACCAGGCCCCCCAGCAAATGCATCGTCACGATGGCAGGAAACAATTTCATGGTAACCGTGAGCGCACCAAATGCGCCCTGCAAACAAACCCAGAACAAGGTAACGGTGGGCCACCACGGCGAAAGAATAGGGCCGGCCGCAGGCATGGCGCCCTTGCGGCGTTGTTCGCGGCGGGCCATCCAAGTGGTTACTGTGAGCGTCAGGATCAGCACGCCGACCCCGGTGGCCAGGTAACGATGAATCATTTCGATCCAGGCCTTGGAATGCGTGACCGGACCCGTCGGCATCGCGGTTTGCGCGGCTTCAATGTGCAGTTGCGCACCGACCGGGCTGGCGCTTCCATAGCAGCCCGGCCAGTCAGGGCAGCCCAGGCCAGAATCGGTCAACCGCGTGAAAGCCCCAAAAATAACCAGGTCAAAGGTCAGAAACAAAGTGACCAGTGTCAGCACGCGCAGGCGCTGGGCGACCGGCGCATTTTTGCTGCGAACCCACACCCAGGCCAGAGGCCCCAGCGCCACAACAAGGCCCATGAACATCAGGCGAACTGCCGGGCTCAAGTCATAAAGGTCTTGCGCAGCCATGGTCAAAAAAAGCTTTCAGCCGCCCTGAGGCACCTAGTAGTTTGCAAAACAGTCAGCTTAGGGACTCCACTCTTCCACCAGCAGGGGCCATGGAACCGAAATCGCCGGGCCACAGGCGCAGCAGCCCGCCCGGGGGGCAGCGCAGTACGCGAAGCGGCAAGCGTGGGGATCATTTATCTGCCTTCCTTGTCCCAGCTGCCAGAGGCTCGCAGCAAACGGTCCAGGTCGCGCTTGGCTTTGGCCGCAGTATCCGCATCCATATTGGCGGGAAAGCGCATCATCCAGTTGCCCAGGGGGTCGACCAGGTAGAGATGGTCTTGCAGGCGCTGGCCCGGCGCGGCTTCAAGCCATTGCGCCACCTCGACTGAAGGTACGCGAAGCACGGTGGCCGCAGCCAGCGCAGGCAGCAACACGTCGCGCACGGGCGTTTGGTCGTTGATGAGCCACACGCGGTCCAGCCGGTCTTTTTCACGGCCAAGGGATTCGCGCAACTGGCGCTGGAAATACAGGTTCTTTTCACAGCGATCGTCGCAGGCGCCACCGGCAACGCTCAGCAGCAGCCACTGGTTTTTCAACGCCGTCAGCTGGCCCGGCTTTCCGTCCAGCGACTGCGTGTCCATGACGGGCAATGGCCGCTGCGGGTCGATCAATTCCCCAAAATTGCGCCGCCCTTCGGGCCTGACCACGTAATAGGCGAAGTAGGATGCCACCACCGGGCTGGCGCACACCAAAAGCACCAGGATCATTTTCCAGCGCCCGGATCGGGTGTCGGCCGAACGATCACCGGGCGGCGGGCTGGCAGGCATGTCGTGGACAGTCATCGCAAGCGGCTGGTCCCGGTCGACAGCAACAGGCCGCAGGGAAGATGAGTCGAAAGTGTTATTGGTCACAGTACTTGGGCAGTTAATCGCGGCCTTGGGCACGCAGGGAAGCGCGGTAGGGAACTATCATTTGAAACCAGACATACAGCATGACCACCAGGGCGCAAAGGCCAAACCATTGAAAGGCATAGCCATAGTGCTTGTCCACCCCCAGGTTGGGCGCAGGCCAGTCACGCAGCAAGCCTTCACTGGCTGCGCCGATTTGGAGCAGCGAAACTGCCAGCAATGGCAAGCCGGTTTCCAGCCGAAATTCGTCCAGATCGAGATTTTGCCGGATTGGCCCCGCTTCTTCACCCTTGAACGCATATAGCTTGGAAGGCGGGGGGGCAATGCGCCCCTCTACCACGACCAGCCCGGCAGGCGTGGCGACTTCAACGAGGTGGATGCGGTTGTTGAAGTCGCGCGGCACCCAGCCGCGCTGCACAAGAATCGCCTGCCCGGTCTCTTTCAGCACAAGCGGCGTCATCACCCAAAAACCGGTTCGGCCGTTCATGGGGCGATTGTCCAGGTAAACCGTGCGCGCCGCCGCCCAGACGCCTTGCAGCACGGCTTTTCGGTGCAATTCATCAGCCATGTTTGTTGTGGCTGACACTACACGCTCATCCAGCGCGGGCAAGCCTTTTTTAATGTCAATGGCAGCTTGCACAGCTTCTTTTTGCGCGGCGCGCCGCAGTTGCCACTGGCCCAGCGAAAATGTGCTCCCCGCCACCACAAGAGCAGCCAGCGTGAGAAGCCAAAACCGTGAATGGTGCAAAGAAGAGGTCATAGGCTGATAATGGAATTCATGACTTATCTTGTAGTACTGGCATTCATCGCCATCCTCGCCAGCCTGGGATCGGCACTTTTTTTCATGATGAAAGACGGCGCCGACGGAAAACGCAAAACCAGCAGCATGGCGCGCGCATTGGCTTTTCGTGTGGGCTTTTCGATCCTGCTGTTCATCTGCATTCTGGTTTCATGGAAACTGGGTTATATCCAGCCGACAGGGATTCCGGCTGGAAAATAACAAAGCTGTTCACGCCATGAAAAAAGCCGCGTCAAGCGGCCTTTTTGATCCAGTAAACGGGAATTCAGGCGCCAGGTCGGCCGGGTTACAACCAGTACACCATGACGTAGAGGCCCAGCCAGACCACATCGACGAAATGCCAGTACCAGGCAGCGCCCTCGAATCCAAAATGCTTGTCTGCGGTGAAGTGACCTTTTTGCAGGCGCAAGGTGATGAACAGCAGCATCAACATGCCGATCAGCACATGAAAGCCGTGAAAACCGGTCAGCATGTAGAACGTCGAACCATACACGCCTGAAGACATTTTCAGGTTCAGATCGGAATAGGCATGAAAGTATTCATAGCCTTGGACCACCAGAAAAACAATACCCAGCAGCACCGTCATCCACATGAAGGCAATGGTGCGGCCCCGGTGGTTTTCACGCAGGGCATGGTGGGCAATCGTCAGGGTGACGCCCGAGGTGAGCAGCAGCGCCGTATTGATCGTTGGCAGCCAGAAAGGCGTCATGGTGGTGAACGGCTCGACAATGTCGGCTGGCGAAGCAGTCACGCCGGCAGCAAGGCTGGGCCAGACGGCCTTGAAATCAGGCCACAGCAGGGCGTTGTCCAGGCTTCCAAGTGCCGGAACCGAATGCGCGCGCGCCCACCACAAGGCCGTAAAAAATGCGCCGAAAAACATCACTTCCGAAAAGATGAACCAACTCATGCTCCAGCGATAGGAAAGGTCGATCCGGTTGCCATAAAGACCGCCCTCGCTTTCGGCAATTGAGTCGCGAAACCACTGAAACAGCGTGCCG
>JAQGMZ010000262.1 GCA_028292045.1 Polaromonas sp.
GTTGAAACGCCACGCGGCATGGTGTCCTTCCTTGACACGCCGGGCCATGAGGCTTTCACCGCCATGCGCGCCCGCGGTGCGCAGGCGACGGACATCGTGATTCTTGTGGTCGCAGCCGACGACGGCGTGATGCCGCAGACCAAGGAGGCCATCAAGCACGCCCGTGCCGCTGGCGTTCCGATCGTCGTGGCGATCAACAAGATCGACAAGCCCGGCATCAACATGGAGCGCGTCAAGGGCGAACTGGTGACCGAAGGCGTCGTGCCCGAGGAATTCGGCGGTGATTCGCCCTTCGTGCCGGTTTCGGCCCATACCGGCGCCGGCATTGACGAGCTGCTCGAGCAGGTATTGCTGCAGGCCGAAGTGCTGGAGCTCCGCGCCTCGGTGGATTCCCTGGCCAAGGGCCTGGTGATTGAAGCGCGCCTTGACAAGGGCCGCGGCCCGGTGGCTACGGTTCTGGTCCAGTCGGGTACGCTGAAAGCGGGCGATGTGGTGCTGGCCGGTTCGACCTATGGCCGCGTGCGCGCCATGCTGGACGAAAACGGCAAGCCGATCAAGACCGCCGGTCCGTCGATTCCGGTCGAGATCCAGGGCCTGACGGAAGTGCCTCAGGCGGGCGACGACTTCATGGTCATGACCGATGAACGCCGTGTCCGCGAAATTGCCACCTACCGCGCCGGCAAGTTCCGCAACACAAAGCTGGCCAAGCAGCAGGCGTCCAAGCTGGAGAACATGTTCTCCGACATCAACGCCGGCGAAGTCAAGCTGCTGCCCATCATCATCAAGGCCGATGTGCAAGGTTCGCAGGAAGCGCTGGCGCAGTCGCTGCTCAAGCTCTCGACCGACGAGGTCAAGGTGCAGCTGGTGTATTCGGGCGTTGGCGGTATCTCCGAGTCCGACGTGAATCTGGCCATCGCCTCGAAGGCCGTGCTGATTGGCTTTAACACCCGGGCCGATGCCCAGGCGCGCAAGCAGGCCGAAAACAACGGCATCGACATTCGCTACTACCAGATCATTTATGACGCTGTGGACGAACTCAAGGCCGCGATGTCGGGCATGCTCACGCCGGACAAGAAGGAAGAGATCATCGGCAATGCCGAGATTCGCAACATCTTCAAGGTCAGCAAGATCGGCTCGATCGCCGGCTGTATGGTCACCGCCGGTGTGGTCCGCCGCACCGCCAAGCTGCGCCTGCTGCGCCAGAACGTGGTCATCTTCACCGGTGAACTCGACTCGCTCAAGCGCTTCAAGGACGATGCCAAGGAAGTCAAGGAAGGCTTCGAGTGCGGCTTGAACCTGAAGAACTACAACGACATCGAAGTTGGCGACATTCTGGAGTTCTTTGAAATCAAGGAAGTCGCCCGGACCTTGTAAGAGCACGGTAGCCTGCCGGTTTTCCCGGTTTGGCAGGCTACCGCTTCTATATCAGGACTGCAACTTCAGACTCCCATCTCATGCGTAAAAAATCATCCACCCCCAACCGCAGCTTTCGCGTTGCCGACCAGATCCAGCGTGATTTGACGGCACTGATCGCGCGCGAGCTGAAAGACCCGCGCGTTGGCATGGTCACGGTGCAGTCGGTCGAGGTCACGCCCGACTATGCCCATGCGAAAATTTATTTCAGCGTGCTGGTCGGCGATCCCAAGGAATGCGAAATTGCCCTCAACCAGGCTGCCGGGTTTTTGCGCAACGGCCTGTTCAAGCGGCTGATGACGCACACGGTGCCCACGCTGCATTTCCATTTTGACCAGACCACTGAACGTGCTGCCGACCTGAACGCCTTGATTGCCAAGGCGGTTTCTTCCCGCGCCCAGGACGACTGAGTTCGCGCCGTTCCCCCTTTGACAGGTTCGGGGCAACGGTGCAACCAGCGTTCGGGCAGGCCCGGCGCAGAGCCTGTCGGAGCCTTATGACGCAATCTTCTTCTACCCGCCAGAAAATTCAGCGACGTCCCGTGCATGGCGTGCTGCTGCTCGACAAGCCGCTGGGCCTGTCGAGCAACCAGGCGCTGCAAAAAGCCAAATGGCTGCTGCGCGCTGAGAAAGCCGGACATACCGGCACGCTGGACCCGCTGGCCACCGGCGTGTTGCCACTGTGCTTTGGCGCTGCCACCAAATTCAGCCAGCTTCAGCTGGAAGCCGACAAGACCTATGAAGCGGTGCTGCTGCTGGGCCAGAAGACGACCACTGCCGATGCGGAAGGCGAGGTGATTGAAACCCGGCCCGTGCCGCAGATCACTCCCGAGCTGCTGGAGGCCCTCACAAAGTGCTTCACCGGCCCGCTGGCGCAGGTGCCGCCGATGTATTCGGCACTGAAGAAAGACGGCAAGGCCTTGTACGAATACGCCCGCAAAGGCATCGACGTGGAGCGCGAAGCGCGCAATATCACCATTTTCAAGCTGAATATGACGATGACGCAAGATGCGCGCGTCCAAACTGCTATTAAAATAATAGTAAGCTGCAGCAAAGGCACGTATATCAGAACGCTGGGCGAGGACATTGGCGAAGCGCTGGGCTGCGGCGCGCACTTGGGTTCCCTGCGCCGCATCGAGACCGGCGGTTTTGTCGCTGCGCAGTGCGTGACGCTGACAGCGCTGGAGGCCATGACCGAAGCCGGCCGCGATGCCTGCCTGCTGCTTCCGCAGTCGCTGGTTGCCGGTTTTCCGGCTGTCACTCTAGACGCCGATAATGCAGGGCGCTTTCTGAGCGGCCTGCGCCGCCGGGGCCAGTGGGGTGCAGACGCGCCGCTGGTGCAGGTTTACGGCAGCGAGCCCGCCGCTTTTTTGGGTTCGGCCCACATCATGGCCGACGAATTGATTCCCCTGCGTTTGCTGAGTCCGGTTGAAGTTCAGGACATCCTGAAGTCGAGCCGGCACGCCAGCCATGGCGGGGGAGCCCTCAAGGTAGTCACGCCAGTTTCCTTGGCCGAATCCTCCGCCCCCACGGATGCCGGCTGTTTTCACCATTAATCACGTACCGTTTTCCAAGTTCCCAGAAAGTCCACCATGAGTCATAAACAGATCCGTAATATCGCCATCATCGCCCACGTTGACCATGGCAAGACCACCATGGTCGACCAGTTGCTGCGCCAGTCCGGCACCTTTGCCGAGCACGAGAAAGTGGTCGACACCGTGATGGACAACAACGCCATTGAAAAAGAGCGTGGCATCACGATCCTGGCCAAGAACTGCGCCGTGACCTGGGAAGGCACGCACATCAACATCGTCGACACCCCGGGCCACGCCGACTTTGGCGGCGAAGTGGAACGCGCCCTGAGCATGGTCGACGGCGTGGTGCTGCTGATCGATGCGCAGGAAGGCCCGATGCCGCAGACGCGCTTTGTGACCAAGAAGGCGCTGGCCCTGGGCCTCAAACCCATCGTGGTGGTCAACAAGGTGGACAAGCCCGGCGCCAATCCCGACAAGGTGATCAACGCGACGTTCGATCTGTTCGACAAGCTCGGCGCCACCGACGAGCAGCTCGATTTCCCGGTCGTCTATGCCTCGGGGATCAACGGCTGGTCCTCCCTGGTCGAAGGCGAGCAGGGCGAGCAGTGGGGCCCCGACATGTCGGCCCTGTTCAATACCGTGCTCAAGCATGTGCCTGCCCAGAAGGGCGATCCGGCAGCGCCGCTGCAGTTGCAAATTTCAGCGCTCGACTTTTCGACTTTCGTTGGCCGCATTGGTGTGGGCCGTATCAGCCAGGGCACCATCCGGCCGATGATGGACGTGGTGGTCATGGAAGGCCCGGATGGCAAGGTCGTCAAGGGCCGTGTCAATCAGGTGCTGACCTTCCAGGGTCTTGAGCGGGTGCAGGCGCTGGAGGCCGGCCCGGGCGAAATCGTGCTGATCAACGGCATCAACGATATCGGCATTGGTGTGACCATCACCGACCCGGTGACCCCGATGCCGCTGCCCATGCTCAAGGTCGATGAGCCGACGCTGACGATGAACTTTTGCGTCAACACCAGTCCGCTGGCCGGCCGTGAAGGCAAATATGTCACCAGCCGCCAGATCTGGGACCGCCTGCAAAAGGAATTGCAGCACAACG
>JAQGMZ010000008.1 GCA_028292045.1 Polaromonas sp.
AACGGTGATGCGTTCGGCTCCACCCCCCTGAAGGTCAGGCAATAGCAATGCGATACGAAATTTATTAGCATTGACATGGCTCATCGCGCAATGTCCCTGACTAGACTCTTCCAACCCTCAAATTGTCTATATCCCCCAGAAAAATAATATCCGATTGCGCTGAATAATCGTGTGCCGAAGGGCTGCTGCTGAAGTAGTTGTCTTGCTTCGTTGCCACAGCGCTCGTTTTCTATTTTCAACATTATTTTGTCTAGATAAATTTCATGAGGGAGTATGGCCTGGAGATAGCTTTTGCATACTAGAAGACGGTCATTGAGAACGTTGATTTTCTCAAGCCTTTGCGCACTGGCCATACGGGGATCACGTTTGATATTGCTCCAGCGTATTTTTTCCTTGAACAAATGCCTTCTGCGAGCGGGGCTTGTCGAGGTTGTTACCCACTCAGAGGTATTTTTTCCATGACGCCTATATAACTGCAAAACCTCCGGAAAAAAATGGCGGCAACCCAATGCGTTTCCTAAGGTATTTATCCACCCATCGTGTCCGTGTAATTCATAGGGTATGGGAAAAACCAATGGCTTCAACTCCGAGCGGAATGCGATACAACAACCTAGCAGAAGTTGTTCGGACCGCAAGCCTGACGAAGTAAGCTGGCCGGCAACAGTCAACCCAGTTCGCGTCAACGCTGCATCGGTCAGTTCAGCATCATTCACTATGATCCAAGCAGTAGGACGGCTTTTGAATTCCCTGATAATTTTTTCGATCTTTGTGTCGTGCCACGTGTCGTCTTGGTCACATAGGAAAATAACATTCCCACTACACAACGATATCGCCTTCTCAAAGTTTCTTGCGTAACCAAGCTGCTCTTCGTTTCGCACTACCTTTACATCAAATCGAGATGAAGCCGAAAAAGCCTCTAGGATTTTCAAAGTTTTGTCAGTAGAACCATCATCGCACGCAATCAATTCATCAGGCTGACATGACTGATTAAGAATGCTTTCAAGTTGTTCCTGAAGATATTCAGCACCATTAAAGGTAGCCAGGGCTATTGAAATTTTATAATTTTTCATATTTAGCACCCAGCTTTTCTCTAACATCTTCAAGCAGCATCTTTGGTTGATACTTAGGGAATTTGCCAAAAATTCGAGCTGCCTGCCATTTCAAAAAATAAGATTTATGAAGAAAAATTTCGCCAAATATGGAGCAGATGCGCTCAAAAATATTCAGCAATGGCCAAGCGCAAACTATTTTGTATCGTTTCAAGTCTTTTTCTAGTTCGCCCCGGTTGACCAAAGATGTAGAAGAAGAAAATTTAAGAATGGCCTTAAACGCTTCAATTTTTTTTGCTCCATCCTGGCTATCCTCATAAGACTGCTTTTCACTGTCTGAGGCACTTCTCAATATTTTCACCTTGTGGTGTACTGCGTTTGCGTGCTGCCTGTACAAAACCAATGAACTAGAAGTCTGCTCAACCACGCCCCCATTGGCATAAATATAAAAATTAAGTAAATTATCTTCCGCATACCCGGCATCAATACTTGCCAAGTTGAAAAATATTTCTTTTCTATATGCCGATGTTGAACCTTGTATAACTTGGAAAGTTTTATTTTTCTCGAGTTTAAAATAGTCACCCATTCTATTTTTATTTGGCGCCAAGCAATTTTTTTGGACAACCACACTGTTTTCATCTATAACGTCATACCCGGAACACACCCCTAAAACATTTGGAGCTTCAAACATCCGTACAAGCTCGGCAGTTCTGGACGGTTTGGAAATATCATCGCCTGCGGCCAATACAAAATACTCAGCATTGCTCATGGATGCCAAAAGGAATACGTGTCTTATTCCACCCATGTTGGAAATATTACGATTCAACCTGACATGGTGTGGCCCGGAATATTCCGCCACAATCTCCTTCATTATTTCAAATGTCCGATCTGGAGAACAGTCATCAGACAGGATAATTTCCAAAGGCTGATATTCCTGAGCTAGTGCCGCATTGACTGCTTCGCGAATAAATTCTTCCTGCTTATAGGCAATAAGTGCGAATGTTACTAACGGAGAGCCTACTTGTTCAAACTTCATTATTTTATTTATTGGCTGCATCTCTTTCATACTCCTATAACCCACCGTCCACCCGGAACAGCACATATTAATTTGCACAATCGATAATTAGCGCCAAGTCTTGACGCCAATCCTCGCAAACTCAAAACTCCACCAGCCAATGTGACTGCCCCGCCCACCAGCATCCCCGCCCAGCCAGGTATCACAAGCCTCACGCCTAGACCAACCAGAACGAAGAAGCCCGACACCAGCAACAGCTTTTTCATTCCTGCAGACCACTCGAATTCGATCAGGGCCTTGGCCACCCACAGCATCGCCAAGGTATACAGGAAATAAGTGGCGGCAAATATATAGGCAACACCAATCAAGCCCAGGAGGGGCACGACCCAATACAGCAAGCCAAGTTGGAATCCGACAAAGACGGTTTCGGTCGCAATGAACCAGCGCGACGCACCTTTCGCCAATTGGATGAATCCCAGTGGCCACGACACTATTCGTCCAAAAATTCCCAGAATGAACCAAGGAAGCAACGCGGCTGCGGGCAAAAATTGCTCGGTGTAGAAGGCTTCCATCATCCAGGGCGCGAACGCCAGAGTGCCCAGCAGGCCAGGCAATGCCAACAGCATGCCTATCTCTGTTTGCTCGTTAACGGTATTGCTTGCCAGCTTGTGGTCATGAATCACACTGGTAAGCCGTGGGTAAAAATCGGTTCCCATGGCAGACAGGATGAAGCCTGCAAACAAGCCTGACAAGGCCCATGCCGCCTGATAAAGGCCTGCAGCCTCAATTCCAAAATCTTTGGTAATAAGACTACGCGTTGCCATGTCCAGCCCGGCCATCAGCAGCCCACTCCACATGAAGGCCATGCCCAAACCCGCCAAGCGGCGCGTTCCGGCAATGGTGTCAAGCCATGACAACGCTACCTCCTCCACCTGCACCCGACGGGCAAACCACCACGAAACTCCGAGTGACACCGCCGCAGTGGCCGCAAGCACCGGCACAATGCCGCGCTGGCCCAGCCAGGCATACAGCCCAATGGCCACACCAGTGTTGAGAAGCATGGCCGCGACGTTGGCGCGGGCAATGTCGCCAATGCGGCGCACACCTTGCAGCAAGGCCGTCTGGCCACCGTTGACAGCACCCAGTAGCAGCGTGACGCCCAGCACAGCAATGGCAACCGCATGTTTGGTAGAGCCAGTCACCCAACTGCTGAGTAGCGGCGCCAGTGATGCAGCCAACGCCCAGCCCAGCAACCCCGTAACCCAGCATGCACGACGAAGAATACGAACGGTGCGGGCAGCAGCCGTCGGATCTTGTTTGCTAAAGGCGAGTGCTACCTCCCGAACCCCGCTGCTTCCAATGCCAAGCCCCGAAACAGTTCCCACCAACCCAATGGCTGACATATACAGACTCACCAAACCGACACCCGCTGGCCCCAGAAGAACCGCGATTATCTTGACACGAACCAGCGCGACCAGGTAGCTGAGCCCGTTCGCTCCCCCCATGATGGAAGACGAGCGGAAAATATCCCGATATGACTTGCCTCCGTCGCTCACGCTACTTCCACAACCTTTGCAGCGGCGGCCATTACAGCACCCACCTGATCGGGCTGCATTTGCGGCCCGATCGGCAAACTCAGCACCTGACTGGCCATGCGCTCGGCCAGTGGAAAAGCACCCTGTGCCCAACCCGCCGTTGAATAGGCCTGCTGCAAATGCGGCGGGATAGGATAGTGAATCAGCGAGCCCACACCGTGTTCAGTCAGTGCTTGCTGCAGTGCATCGCGCTGCGGGCTTTGCACCACATACAGGTGCCACACCGGTTCCGCCCATTCGGGCACATGTGGCAACGTCAAGCCAGTGTCAACCAAGCCTTGCTGGTAGCGCTGGGCGATGGCATTGCGGCGGGCATTCCATTCGTCCAACTTCGCCAGTTTGACACGCAGGATGGCAGCCTGAAGCGGGTCAAGCCGGCTGTTGTAACCTTGCACTTCGTTGACATATTTCACGCGCGAGCCATAGTTGCGCAGGACGCGGATGCGGTCGGCAATTTGTGGGTCATTGGTCGTTACCGTGCCGCCGTCGCCCATGGCACCCAGGTTCTTGCCCGGATAAAAGCTCCAAGCGACGGCATCGCCATGCGCGCCCAAACGCTTGCCCTTGTAGCGTGCGCCATGCGCTTGCGCCCCGTCTTCCAGAACACGCAGGCCGTGCTTGCGTGCAATGACCAGTATCGGGTCCATGTCAGCCGGCTGGCCGTACAGATGCACGGGCAAGATAACTTTGGTGCGTGGCGTGATGGCCGCCTCGATCAGCGCCGGGTCGATGTTGTAAGTGCGTGCATCGGGCTCCACCGGTACAGGCGTTGCGCCGCACTGGCTGACGGCCAGCCAAGTGGCGATATAGGTGTTGCTGGGCACAATGACTTCGTCGCCCGGCCCCACATCCATGGCGCGAAGAGCCAAATGCAGTGCGTCCAAACCGTTGGCGACGCCCAATGCATAGGTTGAGCCGCAGTACGTGGCGAATTCTTCTTCAAATGACTCTACTTCCGTCCCACCGATGTAGTAGCCAGAAGCCATTGATCGGGCTACGGCTGCATCAATTTCGGATTGCAGTTCACGGTAGGCTGCGCCCAAGTCTAAAAAAGGAATATTCATGCTTGCCACCTGGTTCTCATAAATTCTGCGTAGTCGCGGTAATAGTCTTCTTCGTCGTATTTATTCGAGGCTAGTACCATGCAGACTGAGCCGGATGAAAAGTTGTCGAGTTCGCGCCAGATCATGGGGCAGACATACAGCCCGTTGTAAGAGCGACTGAGGTGCACCCGTTTTTTTTATTTTCCATAATCAAGTAAAACGTCAAAGCTTCCTGACATGGCAATGATGAGCTGGTGCAATCCTTTGTGGGCATGACCGCCACGCTCAGAACCGCCTGGCACGTCATAAAGGTAATAGACGCGCTGAATATCAAAGGGGATCTGGTTGCCGCCTTCGACAAAGGTCAGGTTTCCACGGGGGTCTGAAATTTTAGGGAGACTTACTATTTGACAAGCGTCTATATTGAACTTCATCAGATTTCTTTTTTGGTTTCTTGGGCGATAACTCTGGCTGGGTTACCAATAACCGTTGCCCCAGGTGCTACGTCTTTAGTAACTACGGCACCAGCACCCACGGTGGCGTGAGCGCCAATAAATACACCGGGCAATAACGTAGCACCACCGCCAATGCTAGCCCCTGCTCCGATGCGTGTAGATTGCAACTTGAAATTGACGTTGCCGCTTTTGGGATGCTTGTCGTTAGTAAAGGTCACGTTTGGACCGATAAACACATCGTCACCCACCCGCAACCCATTCCACAACTGAACACCGCTCTTAACGGTGACCCGATTACCGATCACCACGTCGTTCTCAATCAAACAGTGGGAACAGATATTGCAGTTCTGCCCAATCTGGGCGCCGGGCAGGACAACGACAAACTGCCAAAGACGCGTGCCCGAACCGATGGCTGTGGTTTGAACATCTGACAGCGGGTGAATAAACGGTGGAGTCATAGGGTTCATGCATTTGGGTGGATGTTGCGAGCAACTGCATATCGGGTACAGGCGTTAAAGCGTCTCGGCCTCGGGCAGCGCCAGCCCTTGCTGATCTTTGGTTGATAGGCTGGGTTTTCAGTCAATGGCCTTTGACTGCCAAGGGTCGGATCGTTCCAAGCCATGCAGCGCTCATGCGCAGGCGCGTAGTAGTTGGTGGCCCTGTGCATAAGTTCCGCGAAGGCGCTGGTCACCATGAACCCATGCGCAAAGCCTGCGGGTATCCAGAGCTGTTTGTGGTTTTCTTCGCTCAGTTCCATGCCGACCCACTGACCAAAAGTGGGCGAAGCATGGCGGATGTCCACCGCCACGCTAAACACCGCGCCGCGCATCACGCGCACCAGCTTGCCCTGGGGTTGCTGGATTTGGCAATGCAGGCCGCGCAGCACACCCTTGGCGCTGCGGCTGTGGTTGTCTTGCACAAAGCTCAGGCTCTGGCTGGTGGCCTGGTTGAAGGCTTTCTGGTTCAAGCTTTCATAGAAGAAACCGCGCGTGTCGCCGAACACTTTGGGTTCGATGAGGAGGACATCGGGGATGGCAGTCGGCATGACTTTCATGACTGGGCTCCTTCTGTCAACAAGCGCTTCAGGTATTGGCCATAGCCGTTTTTGACCAGGGGCTGGGCCAACATTTCGAGTTGCTGTGCATTGATGAAGCCGTTGCGAAAGGCAATTTCTTCGGGGCAGGCGATCTTCAGGCCTTGCCTGCGCTCTAACGTGGCGATGAACTGACCGGCTTCCAGCAGGCTGTCATGCGTGCCGGTGTCCAGCCAGGCGTAGCCACGCTGCATGATCTGCACACTGAGCTGGTTTTGGTCAAGGTAAACCTGGTTGACGGCGGTGATTTCGAGTTCACCGCGCGCGCTGGGCTTGACGGCCTTGGCGATGTCGACGACCTGGTTGTCATAAAAGTACAGGCCGGTGACGGCGTAATTGCTTTGGGGCTTGAGGGGTTTTTCCTCGATGCTGCTGGCTTTGCCGGCTTTGTCGAATGCAACAACGCCGTAGCGCTCGGGGTCTTGCACATGGTAGGCAAACACGGTGGCGCCACTGGCCTGGCTGTCAGCGCATGCGAGCAGGTTGACCAGGTCATGGCCGTAAAACAGGTTGTCGCCCAGTACCAGTGCGCTGGTATGGCGGCCCACAAAGCCTTCGCCAATGAGGAAGGCCTGCGCCAGGCCGTCAGGGCTGGCCTGCACGGCGTACTGCAGGTTCATGCCCCACTGGCTGCCGTCGCCCAGCAGTTGGGTAAAGCGTGGGGTGTCTTGCGGGGTGCTGATGATGAGCACGTCTTTGATGCCCGCCAGCATCAAGGTGCTGAGCGGGTAATAGATCATGGGCTTGTCATACACAGGCAGCAGCTGTTTGCTGATGGCCAAGGTGGCTGGGTGCAGGCGAGTGCCGGAGCCGCCGGCGAGGATGATGCCTTTGCGCTGAGTGGTTTTGATCACTGGAGGGCATCCTGTGCTGTGTACTGCTTTTGCACCCAGTCGCGGTAGGCGCCGCTTTGCACATGGGCTACCCATTCGGGGTTGGCTAGGTACCACTGCACGGTCTTGCGGATGCCGGACGCAAAGGTTTCGGCCGGCCGCCAGCCCAGCTCGCGCTCGATCTTGCCCGCGTCGATGGCATAGCGCCGGTCGTGGCCGGGGCGGTCCTTCACATGGCTGAGCTGGCTGGCGTAAGGCTGGCCGTCCGCGTGGGGCCGCAGTTCGTCGAGCAGCGCGCAGACGGTGTGGACAATCTCGAGGTTCGGCTTTTCATTCCAGCCGCCGACGTTGTACACCTCGCCCGGGCGCCCGGCTTCCAGCACGCGGCGAATGGCGCTGCAGTGGTCCTTCACGTACAGCCAGTCGCGCACCTGCATGCCGTCGCCGTACACCGGGAGCAGCTTGCCGGCCAGGGCGTTGACGATCATCAGCGGAATGAGCTTTTCAGGGAAATGGTAGGGCCCGTAGTTGTTCGAGCAGTTGGTGGTCAGCACCGGCAGGCCGTAGGTGTGGTGGTAGGCGCGCACCAGGTGGTTGCTGGCCGCCTTGCTGGCCGAGTACGGGCTGTTGGGCTCGTAGCGGTGCGTTTCGGCAAAGGCCGCGTCGCCTGCGCCCAGTGAGCCATAGACCTCGTCGGTCGAGACATGCAGCAGGCGAAAGGCTGCTTTGTCCTGCTCCGGCAGGCTGCCCCAGTGGGTGCGCACTCTTTCCAGCAGCCGGAAGGTGCCGACGATGTTGGTCTGGATGAAGTCTTCCGGGCTGTGGATGGAGCGGTCCACATGGCTTTCGGCGGCAAAGTTCAGCACGGCCCGGGGCTGATGCTCGGCCAGTAGCCGCGCCACCAGCGCCGTGTCGCCAATGTCCCCTTGCACGAACACATGCCGCGCATCGCCCTGCAGGCTGGCCAGCGTTTCCAGGTTGCCCGCATAGGTGAGCTTGTCCAGGTTGACGACGCGCTCGCCGCCCTGCGCCAGCCAGTCCAGGACGAAATTGGCGCCTATGAAGCCGGCGCCGCCGGTGACAAGAATGGTCACGGTGTGTCGTCTATAAAGGGCAGCAGCAGTTGTTGGGAGCTGGTCATTTGCTACTTTTTTCGATAGCACCACGCGCGCGTTGCGCTTGCGCTAGAAGACTTTTTTGTCATTTTTTGAGAGACATACCAGGGTATGGCTTCGGCCACGCCCTCGGACAGCCGGTGCGTGGGGGCGTAACCCAGCAAGCGTTGGGCCTTACCGATGTCGGCCTGGCTGTGGCGCACGTCGCCTGCACGAAAGTCACGGTACACGGGCTGGGCGCTGGAACTGACGCCGTGGGCGGCGAGGTTATCGCGAAGCAGTGCAAACAGGATGTTCAGGGTGGTGCGATCGCCTACGGCTACGTTGTAGATCTGGTTGATAGCAGGAGATGGAGCCGGGGAACCATCACCCCTGCCCTTTCCTAAAGGGAAAGGTAGTTGTGCGGCGGAGGCAAGCGAATCGCCTACGGTGGCGGCGAGCAGGTTGGCTTGCACAGCGTTGGCCACAAAACAAAAGTCGCGGCTGGTTTCGCCGTCGCCGTTGATGTACACGGCGTCGCCTTGCAGCAGTGCGGCTGTCCACTTTGGGATGACGGCGGCATAGGCGCCGTTGGGGTCTTGCCGGGGACCGAACACGTTGAAATAGCGCAGGCCCACGGCGTTGAAGCCGTAGCAGCGGGCAAACACGTCGGCATACAGCTCATTGACGTACTTGGTGACGGCGTAGGGGCTGAGGGGCTTGCCGATGGTGTCCTCTACCTTGGGCAGGCCGGGGTGGTCGCCGTAGGTGGAACTGCTGGCGGCGTAGGTGAAGCTTTTGACTTGGGCGTCGCGGGCGGCCGTCAACATGTTCAGGAAACCGGTGATGTTGGTGGCGTTGGTGGCAATGGGGTCGGCCAGGCTGCGCGGCACGCTGCCCAGGGCGGCTTGGTGGAGGACGTAATCGACGGGGACGCTGTTTGGGGAATGCTGCGGGGAAGCATTCGGGGAGCCCCTACCCCCGCCCTCCCCCAGAGGGGGAGAGAGTGAGGCGGAAGCGCTGTTGTTCCAGACCATGGCGCTTTGGCAATCAGTCAGGTTGCGGATGTCTCCGTTGATGAACCGAAAGCTGGCCCATTGCGTGGGCGTGACCAGGCTTTGCACTTCGTCTAGGTTGCGCTGGTGGCCGGTAGCGAAGTTGTCGAGGCCGACGACGCGCTGGCCCAGCTTGAGCAGGGCTTCGAGCAGGTTGCTGCCGATGAAGCCGGCCACCCCGGTGACAAGCCAGGTGCGGGGCTCGGCGGGCAGGCGGGTCTGGAGTTGTTGATAGACGGTCATCTGTTTTTCCGTTAATTTTTTTGCAGCGACTTGGGCAAAAACCTGGCCAGCCAGCCGCGCTGGGACAGGTGCTCTATCAACGGCGCGGTCGCGCTCGGCGCGAGATCATCCAAAATGGCTTGCGGGCGTTCGTTTACCAGGCGCGCTGCTTCCGCTTGGCCCAGCAGGCGCTCGGCCACGGCCAGGCCCGCCGACAGGCACGGCAGGCGCCGGCCGTTCGAATGCGTGTCGGTGGCCAGAATGTGCGTGTGGCCTTCGCCGATGAATTTTTCGCCCCAATACTTGGCGCGTGGGCCGAACATGCCGGTCAACGCGCCTGCGGTGACCTGCATCCAGGCGCCTTGCCGGATCATGCCCACGAACACCGGGTAGTGCGTTTCAATCCAGGTCAGCCGTTCCGGGTGGGTAATGACCGGCGTGTAGCCGGCGGCCACCAGCTGGAACACGGACTCTTCAAACCGGGGCGGCGCGACATGGTGCGATGGCTCCAGCAACAGGTAGCGTGAGCCGTTGAGGGTCGGAATACGCCCTGCCCGCACGTCTGCCAGCAAGCCCGGCACCAGGTGCACGTCGGCACCGGTGACCAGGCGCAGCGCAATGCCTTGCGCGTCCAGCTCGGCCTGCAGCGCATCGCGGGCCAGAGCAATGCCCTGCGCATCATTCATGTACAGGCCCGGATAGATGTGCGGCGTGCAGGCCATGGTGTGAATGCCGTCAGCCACGGCCAGCCGCGCCATTTCCAAGGAAATTTCCAGGTTTTTGGCGCCGTCGTCGATCCCAGGCAGGATATGGCTGTGCAGGTCGATCATGGGCGCGCTTCCAGTTTGAAATCATCAAAACTTGCTTGCCCCCGCACCCCTGCCACGGCTTCGTACGGCGCGAAGGTCTGCAGCTGCAACGTCACCGCCGGGCCGCAGCCGGCCGGCACTTCAAAATCGACCTTGAAATCCCGCCATTGCCGATTGGTGTCTTTCAAGGCCGGTGTACGGGCAATCTCACGGCCATTGCCAGCGCATTGCAGGCTCCAGGCGAGACCGTCGTTGACGCGTAGCTTAGAGGTCATGAACTGGCCGCTGAGCGTATAGCGCGGGTGCAGCAGCATCAGGTGCTGGCGCACCACCTGCACCGTGATGGGACGCCCGGTAAACTGCACCTGCAACACACCGCTGTGCTGGGTCAAGACCACCTGGCGCGCCAATGCACCGGCTTTGGAAACCGGCACGGGGGACACTTCCCAATCAAAGCCGCCTTCAATAAACCCTTGCTCGAAATCGCCATTGAACAGCAGGTCGACCGGATGGCCCAGCCAGGCAGTCCACAAGGCATGTGCCTCCAGCCACTGGCCTTGGGCCTTGAGCTGGCGAAGCAGTTCCTGCGTCATGTCTGGCGGAAGGCCTTGCTGCGGCAGCGCTTTCACCACCAGCGGCATGGCAAAAACCACCGGCACGCCTGCCTGCGGCATGACTTGAATCACCGGCTTGAGCCAGTGGGCACCAGGTTTGATGTGCGTTTGCATGGCGGCCAGGGCTTGCGGCTCGCGTACCAGTGAAGCAAGCGTCACAGCCGCCGGCCCATCGTGGCTGTCCTGCACCAGACGCACCAGCCAATCGACGGTTTGGGGCCACAGTTTGCGCTGTATCGCGCGTGCGGCCTGCATGCGCTGCACGCGATAGTCTTTGCCGGCCAACCGAGTCGCCATGTCGAGCACGGTGTCGTGGTCCACTCCAGGATGCTGGTTTGGCAAACTGGTCAGCACGGCCAGCGCGATCCAGGCCTCTGAATCGCCTGGGTTGCCCGCAATGCGCGTGCGCAGGGACTGCACTTGCAACGGCGCATCGGCGGTCTGGTCCGCGCATGCAGGCAAAACTGGCCATTGTTTGAGGGTGCAGGCGCGTTCAAGGTTGCGCGTCCACGCGAGGCTGGCCAATGCCACCATCACGACGGTCAGCACCGCCCAAACCAAAAGGCGGACACGGAAACCGGCCAGCAGCAAACGGCTGGCAATAGTGTTTTGTCGGTTCAAGGCCGGAATCCCCCAGCGGAAAGCTCGGTCATCACCACTTGCCCGTCACGTTGTGAAAAAAGCGCCCGCAAACGCAGTTCGCGTACAGGCGAGGGTGGCGCATGATCCTGAAGCACCAACTGGACGACACCGTCCACAGCCAGTTGGTCTGCGCTCGGGCGGCTGCGCAGCTGTACCGGCCCCAGCCTCACGGCAGTGCAGCCTCCGACAAGAAAGTTGTAGGCATTCACCAGGTCAGCGGCTCCCCTGCTCTGGCGCAGCGAACGGTCCAGACCATGCAGTAGTTCTTCGCCGCGACCCGCTTGCATGGCTTGAATCAAGCGGTTCAATGCCGGCTGGACATCCACCATGCTGGGCCGCCCCACAGAGTCACTCACGGACGGAGAAGAAGGCAGCGCGAGCGTGCTAACGGGCGGCTTGAATGACACAGCAGCCACCACGGCTGGTGCTACCGGATTTTCTGGCGCCAACCCGGAAGCCTGAACCGACCTAGCAGCAATAGCCGCGTGGGATTCATGTTCAATCAAGGGGGCCCGAGCCAGCTTGGCAGCTTGCGCGTCCTTTGCGGCTTGGGCCAGCTTTGCAGTCTGCCCGTACTTTGCCGCCTGGGCCAATTTGGCGGCTTGGGCGTCTTTTTCCACCTGGGCCAACTTGGCAGACTGCGCGTTTTTTTCCGCCTGCGCCAACCTAGCGGCCTGGGCCTCTTTTGCCGCCTGCGCCAGCTTGGCAGCTTCCGCGTCCTTTGCCGCTTGGGCCAGCTTGGCAGCCTGGACGTCCTTTGCGGCTTGTGCCAGCTTGGCGGCCTGCGCGTCTTTTTCCGCCTGTACCAACTTGGCAGGCACGATTGGGGCTATCTGTGTAGCAGCTGCTGGGAAATTCAAGAGGGCGACCTGTGGAGGATGAGAGTCTTCCATGCTGTCAGGCCAGTGAGTCAGGGTTAACGCAATAGCGCCCACTCCCATGCTTGCTAGAGTCCAGCCCCGCTTTGCGGAATTTTTTCGTTCCACGGGACGGGGCAGTATGACCGCCAGACTGTCCACGGGCATTTTGCCTGTTCCGCTGATGGCGCGCGACTGATCGTACTCAGCACGGCGCATGACCGAAGCCAGCACGTCATTGGCCTGGTTGATGCGTGTGGCTGCATCGGAGGGCCATGCGCCGCTGGCTCGTGCAAAATCCGGATGCGTCAGGCGCATCAACATCCTGTAATGGTCACGCTGGTCTTCCTTCAGAAAACCAGGCTCCAGGCCCATCAGCGTGTAATGGTCGGCACCTGGCCGAAGCAACGCAGTGCGCACAAAAAAACACGCGGCACGTTGCACACGCGCTATTTCAGGAAAATCCAGCGCGAGGCCCTTGACGGCACGGCCAGAGGCCAGCAGCATCACATCACGGCTGCGCTCGAACAGCATGCGTGGCTCGCGCAGCGTCAGGGGATAGCGGCCAGGCAGCGCCTCAAACTCAAACAATGCAGCGATGAGGTCATGCGGTTTGCCAAGGCCTGTCGCTCCTTGATGCTGCTTCATGGTGTCCGGGCTCAAGCAGCCTCAACCACACTAGCCACGCCCGTTGCCGGGATGGCTGGGCTGACAAGGCGATTAGGGACTGCCTTGGGTGCATTTTCCGCACCGTAACCG
>JAQGMZ010000222.1 GCA_028292045.1 Polaromonas sp.
ATTTTGGTGCCCGGGAGAGAACTCGAATCTCCACATCTTGCGATACACGGACCTGAACCGTGCGCGTCTACCAATTCCGCCACCCGGGCACAGCAAGCAGTTTAACATGACATTTATGCCTCATCAAACTTCCAGCAAAAAAATTCGATCCGGTGCAAAACCTGGAGCGCAACCGAATTTTGCAATTCCATGTAAGCGGGTTTTGGCTGTTGCCGGCCCATGAGGTTTCTTGCGCTTCAGGTCATCGGCATTTAATAAATCGCGGCTAGTATCTGGTTTTAAGCTGGTATAAAAAACGGAACTGGCCCGCTTACCTTTTCAACGCGCGCCAGCTTGATTTTATCAATTGCGCCTTCTCACGAAAGAGACTTTTTATCAAAACGAATCTTCAAAGTTCTGGCGCAAGCGCCGGACTCCTGGATGAATTCCAGGGCACTGTGTCCGGCCACCGTGACGGACACGGCTTTGTGCAGCGCGATGACGGCGAAGCCGACATTTACCTGCCTCCCAACGAGATGCGCGCCGTGCTGCACAAGGACCGCGTCAAGGCGCGCATTGTGCGGCACGACCGCAAAAACCGCCCCGAGGGCCGGGTCACTGAAATCATCGAGCGCTCGCCCAACCCCATCATTGGCCGCCTGCTCCAGGAAAGCGGCGTCTGGCTGGTCGCGCCCGAAGACAAGCGGTATGGCCAGGATGTGCTGATTCCCAAAGGCGCGACCGGCACAGCCAAGGTGGGCCAGATTGTGGTGGTGCAACTGACCGAGCCGCCGGCCTTATTTGGGCAACCGGTGGGGCGGGTGAACGAAGTGCTGGGCGAGATCGACGACCCCGGCATGGAAATTGAAATCGCCGTGCGCAAATATGGCGTACCGCACGAGTTCACCGACAATGCGCTGGCGCTGGCGCGCGCCTTGCCCGATGCAGTGCGGCCGGCTGACAAATTGCACCGCGTCGACTTGACCGACATACCGCTGGTCACCATCGACGGCGAGGATGCGCGCGACTTCGACGATGCGGTGTACTGCGAGCCGGTGAAGGTGGGGCGCGGCAAGGGCTGGCGCCTGCTGGTGGCCATTGCCGATGTCAGCCACTATGTTGAAACCGGCAGCGCCATCGACATTGACGCCTATGACCGCGCCACCAGCGTGTATTTTCCGCGCCGCGTGATTCCCATGCTGCCTGAAAAATTGTCCAACGGGCTGTGCTCGCTCAATCCGAATGTCGAGCGGCTGTGCATGGTCTGCGACATGCTGGTCAACGCCAAAGGCGAGGTCCAGGCCTACCAGTTCTACCCGGCGGTGATGTTCAGCCAGGCGCGCCTGACTTACACCGAAGTCGCCGCCATTTTGGGCAATACGCGCGGGCCAGAGGCCCAGCAGCGCAAGGCCGTGGTGCCGCACCTGCTGCACCTGCACGAGGTGTACCAGGCCTTGCTCAAGGAGCGCGGCCTGCGCGGCGCCGTCGATTTTGAAACCACGGAAACCCAGATCGTCTGCGACGAAGTCGGCCGTATCGAAAAAATCATTCCCCGCACCCGCAACGTTGCGCACCGCTTGATTGAAGAGTCGATGCTGGCGGCCAACGTCTGCTCTGCCGACTTTATTGCGCAGAGCAAGCACACCGCCCTGTTTCGCGTGCATGAGGGACCAACGCCTGAAAAGATCGAACTGCTGCGCAACTACCTCAAGGCGGTAGGCATTGGCATGACGGTCAGTGACGACCCGGCGCCCGGCGAGTTCCAGCAAATCGCCATGGCCACCAAAGACAGGCCGGACGCCCAGCAGGTTCACTCGATGCTGCTGCGCTCCATGCAGCAGGCGATTTACACGCCCATGAATGGCGGCCACTTTGGCCTGGCCTACGAGGCCTATACCCATTTCACGAGTCCCATCCGCAGGTACCCCGACTTGCTGGTGCACCGGGTCATCAAAGCGATCCTGAAAAAAACAAAGTACCAGTTGCCGGTGCTGCCCACGCCGGGCGAGGCCGAGGCCAAGCTGTCCAAACGGCTTGCGTCCCGGGTCAGGGAGCCCAGCGAAAAGCCCAAGAAAGCCTCGGTCGACCAACTCGCCTGGCAGGCCGCCGGCCTGCATTGCAGCGCCAACGAGCGCCGGGCCGACGAAGCCAGCCGTGACGTGGAAGCCTGGCTCAAGTGCAAATACATGCGCGAGCACCTGGGCGAGGAATTTGGCGGCGTGGTCACGGCCGCCACCAGTTTCGGTGTCTTCGTGACGCTGGACGCCATGTATGTCGAAGGTCTGGTGCACATCACCGAACTGGGCGGCGAGTACTTCCGCTTCGACGAAGCCCGCCAGGAATTGCGCGGTGAGCGCAGCGGCATGCGCTATGCCCTGGGTACCCGTGTCCGCGTCCAGGTCAGCCGCGTGGACCTGGATGGCCGGAAAATAGATTTCCGGCTCTTGCATGAAGGCGACGACAAGGCCGCTTTGGTGAGCCGGGCGATGAAAGACAAGGCGGGTGGTTTTGCGGATGAGCCCGCCTCGCAGGAACGCGGCGCCGGATCGCGGCGCAGCGGGCGCGGTGGCGCCGCGCAAGGCAGGCAGGCGGTGCCGGACGCGGCCTCGCAGCCGCACCCTCGCAAGCGCAAGACTGCGGCAAAAAAACCAGCTGCCAGCCCGGGTTTGAAGCAGGGCAAAAAGCCGCGTCGCTAATGCCCATGAACTCGTTCATATCTGGAACCTACGGAAATCTATGCTGATCCGTATTGCGGCTTTCCTGCTGGAAACGGCTTTTTTCGTGCTGATTGCCTGCGCACTCCTGCGCGGCTGGATGAACTGGCTGCGCGTCAGCATGACTGGCCAGCCGGGTACCTTCGTGATGGCGGTGACCGACTGGCTGGTCAAGCCGCTGCGCCGGTCCCTGCCCAAAGCCTGGACCAAGTCCCGCGTGGACTGGGCCAGTGTGCTGGCCGCCGCATTGATGGCCCTGGCCTACGCCCTGCTGATTTCGCTCTTGCTGGGTGCGTTTGCCGGTCTTGATGAGCGCAGTGGGGACATTGGGGGAGCATTGTTGTGGATGCTGCCCCTGGTGGCTGCCAAGATGTATGTCCGCGTTGTCCTGCAGACGCTGTTCATGCTGGTATTGGGCTATGCCATCTTGTCCTGGGTCCAGCCGGGCTCCACGCTCTACGGCCTGCTGGGCCGTCTGACTGAACCGCTGCTGTCTCCGTTTCGGCGTGTCATTCCCACCCTGGGCGGAGTCGATTTGTCGGCCTTGGTACTGCTGGTGGTGCTGCAGGTCGGCATGATGGTCCTGGTTTAGGCTGTTTGCCCCCGGGCAAGCCTGGACGCGGTCAGGGCCATGCCCGACTGGCTGGCCGCCCAGATGTCGGCCTTTTGGCCATGCGCAAACACTGCGTTTCTGGCAGCATCCAGAGCGCTTTGCCCGCTTGCCAGCAGTGCGCCCACCCAACCCGCCAGCACATCGCCGGTGCCGGCAGCAGCCAGCAGCGCATTGCCGGTGGAATTGATCCATGCAGGCACTCCCGGTGCGGCAATCAGGCTTCCAGAACCCTTGAGCACCACCACGCACTGAAACCGTTCCGCCAGCTGGCGCACCGCGGCCAGGCGGTCGGACTGCACGTCGGCAGCGCTGCAGCCCATCAGGCGTGCCGCCTCCAGGGGATGGGGCGTCAGCACCGTGCTGTAGCCACGGCTTTGCCGCGCAAGGAGCTGGGCCTGCAGCTGGGTATCGCTGGCCAGTGCATTGAGCGCATCGGCGTCCAGCACCAGGCGCCTGGCCGTTGACAAGACCTTTGCCAATACCGACTTGACCGATTCGCCGCCGCCGCAGCCGCACACAATGACCTGATGGCGCATGTCGAGGGCTTCGGTCGAGCGAAACATCAGTTCGGGCTGGCCAGGATCCGTGGCCAGGGCAGGCGCATTGCCCAGCAAGGACACGAACACCCGCCCGGCGCCCGCATGCAGCGCAGCGCTGGCGGCCAGAAGCGCTGCGCCCGTCATGTGGGTTGACGCGGTCGATTCGCCACCAATTACAGCAACATCGCCAAAACTGCCTTTGTGGCTGGCATGCGCCGATTGCGCGCGCCCAGCCTGGGGTGCCCGGTCGGCGCCAAGCAACCAGGCGCAGGGTTCGACTTCAATCTTTTGTCCAAACGCCTTGTCGCTGCAGAACCCCAGGTCGTCCAGCCAGACCTCGCCCGCGCAGTCCCGCCCGCTGGCGGTGAACAGGCCCGGCTTCAGGGTCAGCAAACTCAAGGTGAAAAGCCTGTTGGCGCACGATCCGGACGCAGGGTTTGCCAAGCTGTAATGACCCGTGTCGGCATTCAGGCCGGAAGGGACATCGACCGACAGGCGCAGCGCGTTGCTGTGCTCCATGGTGCGCAGCCAAGCCTGCATCCGGGCGCTGCCCGCGTGGGCAGGATCGGGCAGGGCGCCAATGCCCAGCAACGCGTCAATGCACAAATCGAAGCCGGGAGGCGGTTCGCTGACCATGCAAACGCCTGCCGCCACAGCCCGCTGGCGTGATGCCCGGGCATCCGGCGGCAGATCGGATGGGTCAGTTTGCAAGCCGGTCCAGGTCACATACACCCGTTTGCCCCATTGGTGAAGGTGAAGCGCGGCCTCGCAACCATCACCGCCATTGTTGCCCGGCCCGCAGGCAATCCAGATGCATTGCGCATGCGGCGCCAGCGCCAGTGCCAGCCGGGCGACTGAAAGCCCGGCCCGCCGCATCAGCGTGTGCGGTGGCAAAAGGCCCGACATTTGCTGCTCTATCTGTCGGGTACCGGCCACGCCATGCAGCGGGTGGCTGAAAAGGCTGGATATTTTTTGCATTCGGGCATTGTGCGGCCAGGCCGGCCAGGCCGGCCAGGCCGGCTAGTCCAGCGGTCCCGGCAGGGGCGGCGCTTGCGAGGCTACGCAAAAAAGCCCGGCGAGCCGGGCTTGAGCTTCGATGGCGTTGGTCGAGCCAGCGCTTCAGTGGTCAGGCTTCAGGCGGAATCCGCAGAACCTGGCCCGGGTAAATTTTGTCCGGGTGGCTCAGCATGGGCTTGTTGGCCTCAAAAATCTGGGTGTATTTGTTCGGCGTGCCATAAAAATGGTTGCTGATCTTGGACAGGTTGTCGCCGCTGACCACCGTGTACAACTGGGATTCGCCCGAGCTGTCGGCCACGGTCATCATGTCATTGACAGACGAAACCTGCGACACGTTGCCGCAGCACAGCAGCACTTTTTCCTTGGTGGCCTGGTCAGGCGCCACGCCCCCGACGGTTACTGTGCCGGTGGAAGCGTCGAAGCTGACCTGCAGGTCATCAACCTTCAGGCCCATGCTGTTGATGTACGTGGCTATCGCATCGCCGGCCGTCTTGCTCAAAGCGGCCACATTTTCAGGCGTGGGTTGCGCTGCGGCAGCCTCGCCGCGGCCAAACAATTTTTCGCCGGCTTCCTTGATAAAACTAAACATGCCCATGGTTTTTCCAATCAAAGCAAATCGCCCGGTACAACACGCCGGGACAGTTTTTACTGTAAAGCTTAATCAGCTAAAAATGGTTAAGGCCTTGTTCCAAAGGGTGTAGGACAAGTCCACTTTGACACGGTTTGCACGATAAATAAAGGATCTTCGGCATCCGGCTTGTCCTGGCCGGTTCCGGCAAGGCCTACAGCTTTTTTCGGTTCAGCCCAAGGCAAGGCAGTCTCCACGCCGAGAGCCATGACAAGCCGTAATTCATGTGCGGAAACGACTTGTTTGATGGCCGTGGCTTGAAAGTCGGTTATTGCTTTTGCTTTTGCTAATGCCAGGCCCGGGCCAGTGCCGCTTCTGCCTGAAGTGCCAGGTCCAGCAGCGTATCGTCACGCAGTGCGGCATGCCACAGCATCAGGCCGACAGGCAACTCGCCGGGCTGATGGCAAGGCAGGGATATGGCACAGCCGTCGAGCATGTTGACCACCGCGGTATTTCGAAGCAGCAGCGAATTGATGCGGAAGAATTCTTCATCGTCCTGCAAAACGCTGGCAAGCGGCGGCGCCGTGATGGGCACGGTGGGCGACAGCACCGCGTCGAAAGGCCCAAGGCGCGCTTCCATGCGAACAATCCATGCCTGGCGCGCTGCCAGCAAATCAATGTAGTCTGCGGCGCTCATGCGGGCGCCGCGCAAAATCCGCAGCGCCACACGCGGATCGTACTGCGCCGCATGTTCGGCCAGCAATTTCCGGTGCCAGGCATGGCTTTCAGCCGCTGACAGGCCTCCGCTGGCATTGATGGCGGCCAGTTCGTCGATTTCTTCAAGCGCGATTTCTTCAATCCGGGCGCCAGACTGGCGCAAGAGCTGCAGGCATTTTTCAAATGCGGCTGCGACAGCCGGGTTCAGCCCGTCCTGCATCAGAGTGCGTGCAACTGCCAGCCGGCAGGACGACAAGGGCTTTCCAGCCAGCTGGACGGTACGCGCAGACAGGATTTCATGCACCGTCACTGCATCACGGACCGACCGGGTCAGGGCGCCCACCGTGTCCAGGCTGGTCGAAAGCGGAAGGGCGCCGGCCGCTGGAACCAGGCGCGCCGTGCTTTTGAAACCGACTATGCCGCACAACGCCGCCGGAATCCGGATCGAGCCGCCGGTGTCGGAGCCCAGCCCCACCCAGGCAGCGCCAGTGGCCACCGAAACGGCCGCGCCGGACGAGGAACCGCCTGGAATGCGCCCGGTTTCGGCATCGGCCGGATTCCGCGGTGTGCCGTAATGCGGATTGATGCCAACGCCGGAAAAAGCAAACTCGACCATGTTGGTGCGCCCCACCAGTACCGCCCCCGCCTTGCGCAGCCGCGACACGGCAACAGCATCTGCCGGGGCGGGCGGGGCGCCTGCCAGCACGGTCGAACCTGCCATCGTGACCTGGCCCGCCACATCGAAAAGGTCCTTGACCGAAACAGGAATGCCGGCCAGCAGGGATTCATCGTGGCCGGGCGAGGCCTGATCGGGCAGGGCGGCAGTAGTGCCGTGCGCCTGGCTTGGCATGAACACATGCCGGCAGGCTTCGCTTCGGGCAATGGCTGCCGCCTGCTCAAGGATCTCGGTGATGCTGGACTGTCCGTTCCGGAAGGATTGGCGCGCACTGTTCAGATCGGCTGGAAATCGCGGGTTGTATGGGTTCATAGGGAGGAAATGTTATACTCAGCGGGCTCTGCCAATGGCGTTCAAGTTGTTGGCGGGGTAAATCGCAAATCAGCCATACAGGGTGTCGTCCGGAATGTTCGGGGCGATAAGCGCTGGTTTTAGAAACAACCTTTGGAGTTAATTATGTCTACAAATATGCGCGAAATGCTGGAAGCCGGCGTTCACTTCGGTCACCAGACCCGTTTCTGGGACCCCAAGATGGCCCCGTTCATTTTTGGCCACCGCAACCGCATCCACATCATCAACCTGGAAAAATCGCTGCCGATGTTCCAGG
>JAQGMZ010000048.1 GCA_028292045.1 Polaromonas sp.
CCGCCAGCACTTCCTCGCGGCTGGCGCCAATGGCGCCCGAGTTGAAGAAGGTGCGGGTTTTCCACTTTGGCAAGGTGCGCCTGGCCGACAGGCCCAGCATTTTTTCGCTGAGCAGCGCCAGGCCGGGAACGCGGTCGCGCAGGTTGAGCAGCGGCGCCAGCCGGCTGGCCCAGGGGGCGTAGTCGGGCAGGTGGGCAACGAGCTTGTCCTTCAGCGTGTAGCCGTGCTTGCCCTTGTAGTGGTACAGGAACTCGACCTTCATTTTGGCCATGTCCACGCCGGTGGGGCAGTCGCGCTTGCAGCCCTTGCAGCCGACGCACAGGTCCAGCGCGTCCTTTACCGCCTCGCTGGTGAAGGCGTCTTCGGCCTGCAGGCCCGGCATCTGCCCCGACAGCGCCAGGCGCAGAGTGTTGGCGCGGCCGCGTGTCAGGTGCTGTTCGTCGCGGGTGACGCGGTAGCTTGGGCACATCGTGCCGGCATCGAACTTGCGGCAGTGGCCGTTGTTGTTGCACATTTCCACCGCCTTGGTAAAGCCCCCGGCCGGGTCGCCGCCGGTGCCGGGCGCGCTGGTTTGTTCCGTCACCGGGTCGTTCTGCACGTTCCAGGCGCTCCAGTCCAGGGCGGTCTTGATCGGTATGACCTTGTAGCTGGGTGGAAAACGCATCAGGCGGACATCGTCCATCCGGGGCGGGTTGACGATGCGCCCGGGGCTGAGCAGGTTCAGCGGATCGAGGTAGTTTTTGATCTGTGCAAAGGCGTCGTTGATCTTTGGGCCGAACTGCCAGCCGATCCACTCGCCCCGGCACAGTCCGTCGCCATGTTCGCCGCTGTAGGCGCCCTTGTAATGGCGCACCAGTTCCGACGCTTCCTCGGCAATCGCGCGCATCTTGGCCGCACCCCCATTTTGTCCGCCCTGGCGCATGTCCAGGATGGGCCGCACATGCAGCGTGCCGACCGACGCATGGGCATACCAGGTGCCCTTGCTGCCGTATTTGCGAAACACATTGGTCAGCTCGTCGGTGTACTCGGCCAGGTGCGCCAGCGGCACGGCGCAGTCCTCGATGAAGCTGACCGGCTTGCCGTCGCCCTTGAGGCTCATCATGATGTTCAGGCCGGCCTTGCGCACTTCCCACAGGTTTTTCTGTGACGCATCGTCCACCATCTCGACCACCGAGTTGGGCAGGCCGAGTTCGCCCATCAGCTCGACCAGCTGCTTGATCTTGGGCGTGAGTTCGGCCTTGGAATTGCCCGAAAACTCGACCAGCAAGATGGCGTCGGGCCGGCCGATCAGCGCGGTGCGCACCGTGGGCGCAAACGCCGGGTTCTGCAGCGACAGCTCAATCATGGTGCGGTCCACCAGCTCGACCGCCGTCAGCGTGCCATCGCCGATCCTGACGATGTGCTGGGCCGAGTCCATGGCCTGGTAGAAGGTCGGAAAATTCACCACGCCCAGCACCTTGGTGCGCGGCAGTTCGGACAGGCGCAATTTTAAGGAGCGGGTCAGCCCCAACGTGCCTTCGCTGCCGATCAGCAGGTGCGACAGGTTGACCGAGCCGTCGGTGGTGTACGGCTTTTCGTTCTGGTTGTTGAAGATGTCCAGGTTGTAGCCCGCCACCCGGCGCAGCACCTTGGGCCAGTGCGCCAGCAGTTCGGGTTTGAGCTGGTCGGACAGCGCCTTGACGTAATCGCCCAGCTGGCGCGCCGCGCCGCCGCTCAGGTCGTAGCGGCCGAGTTCCAGCAGGCTGCCGTCAGAGCGCCAAGCCGTCGCGCCCAGCACGTTGTGCACCATGTTGCCGTAGGCAATGCTGCGGCTGCCGCAGGAATTGTTGCCGGCCATGCCGCCCAGCGTGGCCTGCGCGCTGGTGGACACGTCAACCGGGTACCACAGGCCGTGCGGCTTGAGCGCGGCGTTGAGGTGGTCGAGCACGATGCCCGGTTCGACCACGGCCGTGCGCGCCTCGGCGTCGACATTGACAATGTTGCGCAGATGCTTGGCGTAGTCGATCACCAGGCCTGCGCCCACCGTCTGGCCGCACTGGCTGGTGCCGCCGCCGCGCGGCACGATCGGCACGCGCAGGTCCCTGGAAATGTCCAGCGCAGTCTTCACGTCGGCGGCGTCGCGCGGCACGAACACGCCGACCGGCATGACCTGGTAGATGGACGCATCGGTGGCGTAGCGCCCCCGGTCCGCACCGGAAAACAGCACTTCGCCCCGGGTCTCGGCGGCCAGCCGGGCCGCCAGGCGGCCGGCGACCTCGTTGCTTGAGCGGGCCACGTCGTCATACGCCTGGGCAGCGGCCTGCCGGATCACCTTGAGTGGAAGCGGAGCATTCATGGTCAGGACTTTTTCAGGCTTTTGAAGGTGGGCGGCTGGCGGGACTGGCATCACGCAACTGCTGGATGACGGTTTCCATCTTGTGCGCCAGGTGTTCGGACATGACCGCGCGCATGGCGGCCGGGTCGCGCGCGCTGAGCGCGGCCACCATTTTTTCATGTTCGTGCACGGCCTCGCGCCACTTTTCCTCGTTCTGGTTGGAGCGAAAGCGCAGCGCCTGCAGGCGCGCGTTGACCTGGCTGTAGGTCGCCGCCAGCACCGGATTTTTGGCGGCGGCGTTGATGGCGCGGTGAATTGACGAATTCAGCCGGTAATAGCCTGGCAGGTCGCGCCGGGTGTAGGCGGCCAGCATTTCAAAGTGCATGGCCTTGATCTCGTTCAGCTCGGGCGCGGTGATGCGCTGCGCGGCCAGTTCGCCCGACTGGGCTTCCAGCCCGGCCATGACCTCGAAAGTGTTCAGCACATCGGCTTCGCTCAGCTCCACCGCGATCGCGCCCCGGTTGGGAAGCAGTTCGACCAAGCCTTCCGCAGCCAGCATTCTGATGGCCTCGCGCAGCGGCGTGCGCGACACGTTGAGCGCTTCGCTCAGCGCGCGTTCATTGAGCTTGGCGCCGGGCGCGATGCGGTTTTCAACCAGCATCTGGCGCAGGCGGTGCGCCACCTGCTCATGCAGGGCCGCGGGCGGGATGGAAATGATTTCTGCTGTCATGGTTTAAATTTTGTATGCAAAAGATGAAGCTGTCAAACCCATTATTAACCCTAATTTACACAGTTTTTGATTGACAAACAAATTTTGTATGCAAAAAATGGCGAATTACTTCAGGAGCGAATGCGCAATGTTGACACTTGACTTTCACCCGACCGGACGGCATTTTCTGCAAATCCCGGGACCGTCGCCTGTGCCGGACCGCATTCTGCGGGCCATGAGCCTGCCGACCATTGACCACCGTGGGCCGGAGTTTGCGGCGCTGGGCCTGAAGGTGCTGGCCGATGTGCAGCAAATTTTCCGGACGCGCCAGCCGGTCATCATCTACCCGGCCTCGGGCACGGGCGCCTGGGAAGCCGCGCTGGTCAACACCCTGAGTCCCGGCGACCAGGTACTGATGTACGAGACCGGCCACTTTGCCGCGCTGTGGCAAAAGCTGGCCGACCGGCTGGGGCTGAAGACCGAGGTCATGCGCCACCCCGGAAACGAGATCTGGCGCCACGGCGTGGATGCCGCGCAGATCGAGGCGCGGCTGAAGGCCGACACCGGGCATGCCATCAAGGCGGTCTGCGTGGTGCACAACGAAACCTCGACCGGCGTGACCAGCAACATCGCGGCGGTCCGCAAGGCCATCGATGCGGCCAAACACCCGGCGCTGCTGCTGGTGGACACCATCTCCGGCCTGGCCTCGGCCGATTACCGGCATGACGACTGGGGCGTGGACGTGACCATCAGCGGCTCGCAAAAAGGGCTGATGCTGCCGCCCGGCATCAGCTTCAATGCGGTGTCAGCCAAGGCGCTGGAAGCCAGCAGGAAAGCAACGCTGCCCAAGGCCTTCTGGGCCTGGGACGAGATCATCGAGATGAACAAGAGCGGCTACTGGCCGTCCACACCCAACACCAACCTGCTGTATGCGCTCAGCGAAGCCTGCGACATGCTGCTGGCGCACGGGCTGGAGGCCGTGTTTGCCCGCCACCGGCGCTGGGGCGAGGGCGTTCGCGCCGCCGTCAGGGCCTGGGGCCTGCAGATCCAGTGCGCCGATGCGGCGCTGTACTCGCCGGTGCTGACCGGCGTGATGATGCCCGAGGGCATCGACGCCGACGCGGTGCGCAAGATCATCTATGAGCGCTTCGACTGCTCGCTGGGCACCGGGCTGGGCAAGGTCAGGGGAAAGATGTTCCGCATCGGCCACCTGGGCGACTGCAACGACCTGACGCTGATTGCCGCGCTGGGCGGCTGCGAAATGGGCCTGAAGCTCGCCAGCGTGAAGCTGGCCGGCTCCGGCGTGCAGGCGGCGATGGACTACTTTTCAAGCCATGCCGCCGCCGTGCCCGAGCGCAAGGCCGCCTGACCTGAGCCTGCTTGCCGTCACTCGAGCGGCTGGCTGTGCCTGTGCCCCGTTGGCCAGCGGCCTGCTAGTTTCATCAATCAACCGGAGACCCACCATGCAACGCAGAACTTTCATCAGCGCCACCGGCGCCTCGCTCGCCGCCCCCGCACTGTGGGCGCAGGCCCTGCCGACGCAGCCAGTCCGCATCATCGTCGGCTTTGCGCCGGGCGGCGGCACCGACATCCTGTCGCGCGTCATTGCGCAAAAGCTGTCGACCATGTGGAACACCACCGTGCTCGTCGAAAACAAGGCCGGCGCCGCCGGCATGATCGCCGCCGAATACGTGGCCCGCCAGCCCAGCGACGGCACCACGCTGCTGATGGCGCACATCAACAGCCACGCCATTGCGCCGGCGCTGACGCCCAAGATGACCTACAGCGTCGAGAACGATTTCACGCCGGTGGTGCTGGTGGGCGTGACGCCGAACCTGCTGATCTGCAACGAGCAGCAGACGGCGCGCACCGTCAAGGACGTGGTCGAGCTGTGCCGCAAGAACCCCGGCAAAATCAGCTTCGGCTCGGCCGGCAACGCTTCGGCGCAGCACCTGGCGCTGGAAATGTTAAAGCTGGCCGCCAAGATCGACGCCATCCATGTGCCCTACAAAGGCTCGGGCCCGATGCTGACCGACCTGATCGGCGGGCAGATCAATTACAGCTTCGACACCATGACCGCCGCCACGCCGCATGTGAAAAGCGGCAAGGCCATCGCCATTGCCCAGACGCGCCAGAAGCGCGCCAAGGGCCATCCGAACGTGCCGACGATGGCCGAGTCGGGTTTCCCGGGCTTCGAGGCCACCACCTGGTACGGCCTGGTCGGCCCCGGCAAGCTGCCTTCGGTGCTGGCCAAGCGCATGAACGAGGACATCAACAAGGTCCTGCAGATGCCCGACGTGGCCGAGAAGTTCGAGCAGTACGGCGCCGAGGACGGCGGCGGCTCGACCGAGAAGTTTGCCGACTTCATGAAGGTCGAATCGAGGAAATGGGCGAAGGTGGTGAAAGACGCCGGCGTGAAGGCCGAGTCATGACACCGCCCGAACAGAGCGAAAGAAGGCCCTTGCCGCTGGATGGCGTCCGGGTGCTCGACATCAGCCAGGTCATGGCGGGTCCGTACGCCTGCATGCTGCTGGCCGACCTGGGCGCCGACGTCATCAAGATCGAGCCGCCCGGCGGCGGCGACCAGACGCGCGGCTCGATGGGTTTCAAGATGAAGGGCCCGGATTCGATGGGTTTCCTGAACATGAACCGCAACAAGCGCAGCGTGGCGCTGAACCTCAAGACGGATGCTGGCCGAAAACTCCTGCTGCGCATGGCAAAAGACGCCGACATCCTGATTGAAAACTACCGGCCCGGCGCGATGACGCGGCTGGGCCTCGGCTACGACGTGCTGAAAGCCATCAACCCGCGCCTGGTCTACACCAGCATTTCCGGCTTCGGCCAGACCGGGCCGTGGGCCGACCGGCCCGGGTTCGATTTGATGGCGCAGGCCATGTCGGGCGTGATGAGCGTGACCGGCTACCCGGGCGGCCCGCCGGTCAAGGCCGGCGTGCCGGTGGCCGACATCGGCTGCGCCCTGTTTGCCATCTACGGCACGCTGTCGGCCTACATCGGCGCCAAGGCCAGCGGGCAGGGGCAGTACATCGACGCTTCGCTGTTCGACTCGGCGCTGGCGTTTTCAGTCTGGGACGTGTGCGACTACTGGGGCACCGGCAAGCCGCCCGAGCCGCTGGGCACGTCGAACAAGATGACCGCGCCCTACCAGGCGATGGCCAGCGCCGACGGCTATTTCGTCATGGGCGCGAACAACCAGAAGCTCTGGCTCAAGCTCTGCGCGCTGATCCACCGGCCCGACCTGGCCGAAGATGCGCGCTTTGCCACGATTTCACTGCGCTTGGGCAATCGCGCCGCGCTGGAGGAAGAACTGGAGCGCACGTTTCGCCAGCAGCCGAAGGACTACTGGGTAGAGACGCTACTGGCGGCCGGCATTCCAGCGGGCCCCATCCTGACCTACCCGGAGGCCTTTGACAGCGAGCATGCCAAGGTACGCCAGATGCGCATGGAGATCGACCATCCCATCGAGGGCACGGTGCCGAACATCGGCTTTGCGGTCAAGCTGTCGGGCACGCCGCAGCTGGTGCGCCGCGACCCGCCGCTGCTGGGCGAGCACAACGCCGAGGTGCTGGCCGAGTTGGGGCTTGACGCCAGCGAGCAGGCTGATCTGGAGGCGCAAGGCGCTTTTGCGGCATGAGCGACGGTGCGGTGGAACTGACGGCTCGGGACGGCGTGGCCTCGGTGGTGTTCAACCGTCCGCAAGCCCGCAACGCCATGAGCTGGGCCATGTACCAGCAGCTGAGCCGGGTGTGCGACCAATTGCAGGCAGACGGCTCGGCGCGCGTGGTCACGTTTCGCGGCGCGGGCGGCGAGGCCTTTGTGGCCGGCACCGACATCGGGCAGTTCGCGGCGTTCGGCACTGGCGAGGACGGCGTGGCCTACGAGCAGCAGATCGACCAGTGCATCGGCAAACTCGAATCCCTGCCCATGCCGACCGTGGCCGTGGTCGAGGGCTGGGCGATTGGCGGCGGCCTGGCGATTGCTACCGCCTGCGACTTTCGCATCGGCACGCCGGCTTCGCGCTTCGGCGTGCCGATTGCCCGCACCCTGGGCAACTGCCTGTCGGTGGCAAACCTGGCGCGCCTGTGCGCGGTTTTCGGCATGCCGCGCGTCAGGCGCATGCTGATGCTGGCGGAAACCCTGGCCGCCGACGAAGCGCTGAATTGCGGATTTTTGTTGCAGGTCAGCGAACCTGGCGATCTGGATGCCGACGTGGCTGGGCTTTGCGGGCGGCTGGGCGGGTTGGCGCCTGTGACCCAAAGCGTGACCAAGGAGGGCCTGCGCCGTCTGGCAAGTCATGATTTGCCTGCCGATGAAGACCTGATTCGCCGTTGTTACGGCAGCGCTGATTTTCGTGAAGGCGTGGCCGCTTTTGTCGGCAAGCGCAAGCCGGTTTGGTGTGGTGACTGACTATTCGTGTTCGTGTTTGGGATGGGTTGTTTGCTTGTTCCTGGTTGCAGGGGATTGTTTGCTGCCTTCGGCTTGGGGCGTTCTGTCTTTGTTGTGAGTCCGGGCAGGCGCGCGGACTCAAACCAACAACAGAACGCCCACAGCCGAAGGCAGAAAACAGAAAACACCAAACAAACCCTCACACCCGCCCACCATCCAACAGTCAGCCAACCCGATCACGCATGGCAACGCCTCATGGCGCGCCATCACTCTGAACCTGTCCACCCGCACCCGCACCCGCACCCGGCCTTCCGGAATCCGGCGCGGTGGTCTTGGGCCGGTAGTCGCAATACGCCGCCACCCCGCACTGCCAGCACAGCGGCTTGCGGGCGATGCACACATACCGGCCATGCAGGATCAGCCAGTGGTGCGCATCGACCAGGTAGGCGGGCGGTATGCGCTTGAGCAGCTTCAGCTCGACTTCCAGCGGATTCTTGCCCGGCGCCAGGCCGGTGCGGTTGCCGACCCGAAAGATGTGCGTGTCCACCGCCATCACGGCCTCGCCAAAGGCCGAGTTCAGCACCACGTTGGCCGTCTTGCGCCCCACGCCGGGCAGGGCTTCCAGGGCTTCGCGGCTGCGCGGCACCTGGCCGCCATGCTGCTCGATCAGCATTTCGCAGGTCGCCAGCAGGTTTTTGGCCTTGCTGTGGTACAGGCCGATGGTCCTGATGAAGCCCTCCAGCCGGTCAAGCCCCAGGCCGAGCATTTTTTGCGGCGTGTCGGCCACCGGAAACAACCGGCGCGTGGCCTTGTTGACGCTCACGTCGGTCGCCTGCGCCGACAACAGCACGGCGGTCAGCAGCTCGAACACGCTGGTGTATTCCAGTTCGGTCACCGGCATCGGGTTGGCGGCTTTCAGGGTTGCGAAAAACGGTTCGATGTCTCTGGATTTCATGGGCTGAAGTGTAGGATGCGCAGGGTTCAGGCGAATACCGCGCGAAGCTTGGGCGGAAAAAACCGGCTCGGGCGCGGCCATGTTAATCAAGCTGCCGATGCCCGAAAGGGCATCAAATCCCTGCATGGCCAGCCCTGGCAAGCCGCGCACCGGCAAATCGGCACGACGGCGCTACCATTCATGCCGGAGCGTACCCGCACAAGCGCTCACCTCAATCCACAACCAGAGACCCCGCCATGCCCCTGCCATTTGCCGACCGCCTCAACCATGTCGAAACCTCCGCCATTCGCGAACTGTTCAAGCTGCTGGGCAAGCCCGGCATCATCAGCTTTGCCGGCGGTTTTCCCGACCCGGCGATGTTCGACATTGAAGGCATCAGGCAGGCCAGCAGCCAGGCGCTGATCGAAGAGCCCGGCGCGGCCCTGCAGTACGGCGCCACCGAAGGCTATGGCCCGCTGCGCGAGCAGCTCGGCGCCTTCATGGCGAGCAAGGGTGTGGCCGTGGCGCCCGAAGGCCTGATCGTCACCACCGGCAGCCAGCAGGCGCTGGACCTGCTGGGCAAGACGCTGATCAATCCGGGCGACAAGGTGATTGTCGAAGGACCGACCTTCCTGGCCACCATCCAGTGTTTCCGGCTGTACGGCGCGGAACTCATCAGCGCGCCGGTCGACGCGCATGGCGTGAAGACCGACGAGCTCGACCAGCTGATGGCCGAGCACCGGCCCAAGTTCGTCTACCTGATTCCGACCTTCGGCAACCCGAGCGGCGCGCTGCTCAGCCTGGAACGGCGCAGGCAGGTGCTGGCCATGGCCGTGAAGCACCAGACGCTGATCGTCGAGGACGACCCCTACGGCGACCTGTATTTTGGCGAGGCGCCGCCGCCGTCGTTGCTGGCGCTCAGCGACAGCGTGCCGGGCAGCCGGGAACTGCTGGCCTATTGCGGCTCGCTCAGCAAGGTGCTTTCGCCCGGCCTGCGCATCGGCTGGATGATTGCCCCGCCCGAGCTGCTGGCCAATGCGGTGATGTGCAAGCAGTTCAGCGACGCCCACACCAGCACCTTTGCCCAGGCCACCGCCGCGCACTACCTGAAGTCCGGGCGCATGCCGGCCACGCTGGCCCATGTGCGCCAGGTGTATGGCGAACGGGCTGCCGCGATGGGCCGGGCCCTGAAGCGCGAGCTTGGCGCGTCTGTGACCTTCGACCAGCCGCAGGGAGGCCTGTTTTTTTGGGCCAGGCTGACCGGCGAAAACGGCAAGCTGACGGACGCCGGCCAATTCGCCAGGGAAGCGATCAAGCAACTGGTGGCCTTTGTCCCGGGCGCGCCGTTTTACGCGGCAGAGCCGGACAAGGCGACTTTCAGGCTGAGCTTTGCCACGGCCGATGTGGGCAAGATCGACGAAGGCATGGCGCGGCTGGGGCGGGCCCTGTAGGTTTTCGGCGGAACGCCATTGAAAGCACCGGCAAGGAACCCTGCGCATGATGGATTCCCTGATGGCCTTTTTGCAGTCGCTGCAGGGCATGCAAGCCTACGCGCTGCTGCTGGGCTTGCTGGTGGGCAGCGGTTTTGGGCTGCCGGTCAATGAAGATATCTTGCTGCTGGGCGCGGCGGCGCTCACGTTGAAGGGCGTCATGGAACCCTTGCCCTTGATCGGGGTGGCATGGATCGGGTTGCTGACGGCCGATACCCTGGTGTTCCATTGGGGCCACCGTTTTGGCGGACAACTGCTGCGCCACCGGTATCTGTCGCGGCTTGTGCCTGAAGCACGGCTTGCTGCGATGCAGAAGGCCATGGTGCGCCATGGCCCGGTCTGCCTGTTTGCCGTGCGTTTCATGCCAGGCCTGCGAACGCCTGTGTTTTTTGCCGCCGGGTCACTGAAAACGCCATACCGGCAACTGTTCATCTACGACGGCGCGGCCGCCTTGGTGGAACTGCCCTTGCTGGTTTACGGCGTGCGCTACCTGGGCGGACGCTGGGAAGACATCGTGGCCTTCATTGAACGGGTGCAGGGTTTTCTGC
>JAQGMZ010000083.1 GCA_028292045.1 Polaromonas sp.
GCCGCCTGGCCGGAGCACGACATAAGCTTTGGTCTTGGTGAGCCCCTCGGCATCGGGGACGCCGATGACAGCCGCCTCCAGGATGGCCGGATGCAGCGACAAGGTCGCCTCGACCTCGAACGGCGAGACATAGATGCCGCTGACCTTGAGCATGTCGTCGCTGCGTCCCGAGTAGGTGTAGGTGCCATCTAGGTTGCGAACGTATTTGTCGCCGCTTTTGGTCCAGGCACCCTGGAAGGTATCGCGTGACTTGTCGCGGCGGCCCCAGTACATCAGCGCTGCCGTCGGCCCCTTGATGTAGAGGTCGCCGGTCTCGCCATCGGCCACGAGCCGGCCATCGTCTCCGCGCAGCTCCAGCTCATACCCCGGCACCGGCCAGCCGGTGGTGCCGTAGCGCACCTTGCCCGGCACGTTGGACAGAAAGATGTGCAGCATCTCGGTCGAGCCGATGCCGTCGATAATCTCCACGCCGTAGTGGGCGGTGAAGCGCTCGCCCAGGTCGGCCGGCAGGGCTTCGCCGGCCGAAGACGCCAGCCGCAGCGCCACCTGGTCCTTGGCCGGCAGTCCGGGCGCGGCCAGCATGCCGGCAAATCCGGTGGGCGCACCGAAAAATACCGTCGGCCGCTGCTCGACCCACCGCTTGAAGGCAGCGGCCGGCGTGGGGCGTTCGGCCATCAGCACCACGGTGGCCCCCACGCTGAGCGGAAAGGTCAAGGCGTTGCCCAGGCCGTAGGCAAAAAACAGCTTGGCGGCGGAAAAGCAAATGTCCCGTTCGGTCAAGCCCAGGATCGCCTTGCCGTACAGCTCGGCGGTCCAGTACGGGTTGGCGTGTGTGTGCAGCGCGCCTTTAGGCTGGCCGGTAGAGCCCGAGGAATAGAGCCAGAAACCCGGATCGTCCGGACCGGTTGCTGCCGCCTGGGCTAGCGGCTCGTGCTGATTAATCAGTGCATCGAAGGCCATGCGGCCTTGTGGCAGCGATCCATCGGGACGAGAAACAATGACGGCCTTGACCTCATGCGCCGCTTTGTTCAAAGCTTCCTGCAGCACGGGCAGCAGCGCGCTGGACACCAGCACCGCCTGGGCGCGGCTGTTCGCCAGCATGAAGGAAAAGTCGTCTGCAGTCAGCAGGGTATTGACCGCCACCGGCACGATGCCGGCATACATCGCCCCCAGAAAGCTCACCGGCCAGTCGTTGCAGTCGTGCATCAGGAGGAGCACCCGTTCTTCGCGGCGCACACCGATGGCCAGCAGACCGGCCGCCAGCCGGCGGATGCGTTCGGCCAGCTCACCGTAGCTGAGGCTTTGCGCATCGTCGATGTAAGCGGGCTTGGCCGGGCGCAAGGCGTTGGCGTCGATCAGGTGCTGGGCGAAATTAAAGCGCGCTCCCAGCGCGGGATCCGTCGGGGCGGTTATTGGCTCGTGCATGGCTTTGTCTCCTGGATGGCTGTTTGTCGTCAAACGACTGCCGTCGCCGGTTGATGGGCCCGCAACGGCGGCATGGCTTTGGCGACCCGATCATCATGCTCCGGCAAGGCACCATGGTGCCTTGCCCTTGATTATTGGCGGGCGCATCAGTCGCATTGAATCTGACATCAGCAAACGTTATTGGCAAGCTCAACCAGTGGCCAAACGCCCTTGAGTGGCAATGGCAAAGCGCGCAATTCCACTATCCGATGCGCGCTGCCGTGCGCACCCCACGCTTTGCACGCCATGTGCTTCGGCCATTCCATTCCATTCCATGCCGGGCATGGGTCATGAACGCTCATGCATGGCCCTGTCACACCGGCTCCGCCATGGCTTTGCGAAAGGCACGCACCAGTGTCTCGGACGTGTAGGGTTTCAAGACCATCTCGAACCCGCACTGCCCTTCATGGGCCTTGAGCGCACTGGAGCCACTGGTGAGCACGACAGGCAGGCCGGGGTAGCGCAGGCGCACCTCGTTGCCCAATTCAATCCCGTTCATGCCCGGCATGACCACGTCGGAAAAAACCACATCAAAGCCGCTGCCGTGCGCAGCCAGCAGGTTCAGCGCGGCAGCTGCACTGGCGGCCCAGACGGCGCGGTAACCCAATGCATTGAGGATTTCGCAGGCCATCTCACCCAGAATTTCGTTGTCTTCCACGACCAGCACGCCGCGCTCCAACACCGCGCCCTGCGCGCGCGCATCCAGTGCTGCTGGCGTGGCTAAGGGAAAGGGCCGGTGGTGGGCGCGCGCCAGGTAGAGCGTAAAAACCGAGCCAGCGCCCAGCTCGCTGACGACATCAATCGCACCGCCCGACTGCCGGGCAAAGCCGAACACCTGGCTCAGGCCCAGGCCTGTGCCCTTGCCGACTTCTTTGGTGGTGTAAAAAGGCTCGAAAATCGCCTGGAGTTGATCAGGCGCAATGCCGCAGCCCGTGTCACTGACCGAGATGGTGATGAACTCCTCGGACCGCATGGCTCGGGTCAAGCCCGCTGGCATGCTATTGACCGCCTGCACTTTGACAATGAGCCGGCCATTTGCGTCCATGGCGTCGCGTGCATTGATGGCCAGGTTGACCAGCGCGGTTTCAAACTGGTTGATGTCGGCCATGGCAAGGCAGGCGTTCGCCCCGCAGGGCTGGTGAAAAATCTCGACCTTGCCGCCCATCAGCGGACGAATCAGATCGATCACGTTCTTCACCTGCAGGTCCACGTCGAACACTTTGGGGCTCAGCGGCTGCTGCCGGGCAAAAGCGAGCAGCTGCCCGGTGAGCCTGGCCCCGCGCGCGACCGTCTCGATGATCCGGTCGAGGTACGGGCCGCGCTGGTCCCGGGCAAGTCGCGGGCTGCGCAGCAGCTCGGCCGAGGCGCTGATCACAGCGAGCAGGTTGTTGAAATCATGGGCCACCCCGCCGGTGAGCTGGCCCAATGCCTCGAGCTTTTGCGACTGCCGCAGCGCGTCCTCGGCATGCAGCAGCTCGGTCGTGCGGTGGTCGAGCGCCTGATTGCTGTCGCGCAGGTCG
>JAQGMZ010000099.1 GCA_028292045.1 Polaromonas sp.
TCTGCAATGCAGGGGTAATCGATAAAACTGACGGGCTGATGCCAGGCGCAAATGCTCTGATGAGACCCATGGTTCAACCTGAATTCTCCAATCAAAGCAGACGGACTGCAGATGATCCTCAGTAGAGCGCCTAAATTTATCCGCATGCATGGACAGCAGGTAAGAAGCCGCTTACTGCCGGGCAAGGCATTGGCATGACTGGAAATAGACTGAAAAACTTTTCTTTTTAGACAAGTAATTCAGCACCAGCGTGGTGAAACTTTGCCATGAACAAGTGCGCAATCCCTGCAAAGGTGCAAGGCTCCGCGCCTGCTCCGCAAACCGAAGACAGGGTTTCTCCTCTCAAAGTGCTGCCGATTGATGGCCTTTGAAAATATGGCACATGTTTTGCTAAACATGACTCGTCATAACTAGTTAGCCCACTATCGTGAACACAGCCCGAGACCCCCGCCAGCCAGCCGATGCCGAAGATCGGGTTGTGCTGATGCCGTCAGTGCCAATGCACACGCAAATCCGCGAAATCATTCGTCGGCGTGTGCTCGATGGCACCTACCAGCCCCATTCACAAATGCCTTCCGAGTCCCAGATGATCGAGGCGTTTTCAGTCAGCCGCATCACGATCCGGCAGGCCATGGGTGACCTCCAGAAAGAGGGCTTAATTTTTAAGGTTCCGGGCAAAGGAAGCTTTGTCGCCAAACCCAAGGCGTTCCAGAACCTGTCGCGGCTGCAGGGCTTCGGCGAGGCGATGGGGCCTTCGGGCTACGAGACGTTCTCGCAGGTGCTGAGCACGCGGCAAGTCGCCGCCAGCGACACCGTCGCCCGGCGGCTGAAACTGCCCGCTGGTGGGCCGGTGTACGAAATTCAGCGGCTGCGCTACCTGAACCGCGAACCGATTTCCGTGGACCAAAGCTATTTTCCCGTGGCGCTGGGCGAGCGGCTCATCCGCGAGGACCTGGCTACGCGCGATGTCTTCGTCATCCTTGAAAACGACTTTGGCCTGCACCTGACCCATGCGGACGTGCAAATCGAAGCCATCTCGGCCGATGAATTCCTGGCGCGCCAGCTTCGCATTGCAGAAGGGCTGCCGCTGCTGCGCATCGAGCGGCTGACCTATGCCGACGAGGAGCCGATTGATTTCGAGTTCCTTTACTACCGCGGTGATGCCTTCCAGTATCGCCTTCGCATTGACCGTACCTAGGAGCTTGAAGCATGAAAACGATAGAAATGGAATTTGACCTGGTAGTAATCGGCGGCGGCACGGGCGGCCCGATGGCAGCCGTGAAAGCCAAGGAGCGCAACCCCAAGCTGCGAGTGCTGTTGATCGACAAGGCCAACGTCAAGCGCAGCGGCGCAATCTCAATGGGCATGGATGGGCTGAATAACGCGGTCATTCCCGGCCATGCCACGCCCGAGCAATATGTCAAGGAGATCACTGTAGCCAACGACGGCATCGTGGACCAGGAAGCGGTAATGGCTTACGCCGCTGGCAGCTTCGACATGATCCAGGAGCTGGACCGCTGGGGCGTGAAGTTTGAAAAAGACGAGACCGGCGACTACTCAGTGCGCAAGGTACACCACCTGGGCGCCTATGTGCTGCCCATGCCCGAAGGCCACCACATGAAGCGGATTTTGTACCGCCAGCTCAAGCGGGCGCGGGTCGAGATCACCAACCGCGTCGTTGTCACCCGCGTGCTGACCGGCCCGGACGGCGCGGTGGCCGCCGTGATGGGTTTTGACTGTCGCACTGCCGAGCTGTATGTCATCAAGACCAAGGCAGCGGTGATCTCCACAGGCGCGGCCGGCCGGCTGGGGCTGCCGGCATCAGGCTACCTGATGGGCACTTACGAGAACCCGACCAACTGCGGCGACGGCCATGCTATGGCCTACCATGCCGGCGCCGACCTGGCCAACCTGGAGTGCTTCCAGATCAACCCCCTGATCAAGGACTATAACGGCCCGGCCTGCGCCTACGTGACCGGCCCGCTGGGCGGCTATACCGCTAATTCCAAAGGCGAGCGTTTCATCGAATGCGACTACTGGAGTGGCGCGATGATGCAGGAGTTCCACAACGAGCTGATGAGCGGCAACGGCCCGGTGTTCCTTAAACTTGACCACCTGGCCGAGGAAACCATTCAGGAAATCGAGACCATCCTGCACAGCAACGAGCGGCCGAGCCGGGGCCGGTTTCATGAAAAGCGCGGCAACGACTACCGCAAGCAGATGGTCGAGATGCATATCTCGGAAATCGGCTTTTGCAGTGGCCACAGCGCCTCGGGCATTCACATCAACGCCAGGGGCGAGACTTCGGTCAAGGGCCTGTACGCCGCCGGCGACTGCGCCAGCGTGCCGCACAATTACATGCTGGGCGCTTTTGTGTATGGCAAGCTATGCGGCGAAAACGCTGCTGCGTACTGTGCACAAGTTGGTCACACCACGCCCGATGCTGCTGCGCAGGCTGCCGAAAGTGCCCGCATCCTGGCGCCCCTGCAACGCAGTGGTGGCCTGACGCCTTACCAGATCGAATACAAGACTCGCCGCTTGGTCAACGACTACCTGCAGCCGCCCAAGATCACCAGCAAGTACGAGATCGGTCTGCGCCGCTTCGCCGAGATCCGTGAGGACATGGAATCGATGTCGGCCGGCAATGCTCACGAGCTAATGCGGGCGATGGAGGCGCACTCCATCCTCGACTGCGCCGAAATGGCCGCTCATGCCTCGATGTTTCGCACCGAAAGCCGCTGGGGCCTGTACCACAACTATGTGGATTATCCGCAGCGCGACGACGAGAACTGGTTCTGCCATTCGCTGCTCAGCCGGGGTCCCGATGGCCAGATGGCAATGCGCAAGAAAGCCATCGAGCCTTACATCGTCCCGGTGGATAACGAAGAACGAACTGCTTACCAGCGCATGCGCGTTGCCCGTACGGCCGAAGCCGCTTGATTAAACAAGGAGCTATTGTTATGACCTTCGCTGCCACTATCACCCAGGTCCCCGTTCGCGTGGACGAATCCAAATGCATCGCCGAAAAAGGCTGCACTGTTTGTGTCGATGTCTGCCCGCTTGACGTGCTGGCCATCGACATGGTCACGAAGAAGGCCTTCATGAAGTTCGACGAATGCTGGTACTGCTTGCCTTGCGAGCAGGACTGTCCGACCGGCGCCGTGACGGTCGATATTCCATACCTGCTGCGTTGAGGCACAACATGACCAACACACTGAACACCCTTGCCGGTCGGCTGATCGATGACGATGCCACCGTGCGTCGTCTGGCCGTGATTGACCTTCCATACAGCGACGAGGAAGACATTGTTCAATTGCTGCTGCCGCGCCTGGCTGACAGCGACGCGCTAGTGCGCATTGAGGCCGTGCGCGCCCTTGAAGGCTTCGAGCAGCCCGATGTGGTTCAAGCGCTAGCGCCCATGCTGCTGGACGGTGACGTCGATGTGCGCAAGGCCGCAGGTGAAGTGCTGGCCGAGTTGAAGGAGCCCGAGTCGGCCGGGCCCCTGTTGCCACTACTGCTGAACGGTCCGTTTGAAGTGCGCGCGTTGGCTTTTCATGCGATTCGGGCTTTGCGCTCGCCGCTGGCCTTTGCGCCGGCCATGCAGTCACTGCGCGACCCGGAAGCATCGGTACGCCGCGAGGCTGTGGGCGTGCTCGGCTATCTTAAAGACCCGGCTGCTATTGGCGAGCTGGCCGAAGTGGCCGCCAATGACCCGGAGGTGGAAGTGCGGCGCATTGCCATCGGTGCACTCGGCTACGCCAGCACCATCAGCGTGCTGCCCGCCTTGACGCGGGCGCTGGCCGACCGCGGCTGGCTGGTACGGGAGGAAGCTGCCCAGACCATCGGCAAGCTACGCCTGTCGCTGGCCATTCCCAACCTGGTGCATGCGATGCAGGACGACTACTGGCAGGTGCGTGTTAAGGCGGCGCGCAGCCTGGGCCTGCTAAAGGCTGAGGCCGGCTTGCCCGCGCTGGTGGCATCGCTCAGCCACACCATTAGCAACCTGCGCAAAGAAGCGGTGATTGCGCTGGGCGAAATTGGCGACAGCCGAGCCATCATTCCGCTGGAAAACGCCATGAACGATCCAGACCCGGACGTGCGCAAGCTCTCCCGCCTCGCGCTGATAGCCATCAGCCAGGCGCTCAAGGCATAAATTTAAGAGGCTGCACATCATGACCTTCATCGTCACCGAAGCCTGCATCCGCTGCAAATACACCGATTGCGTCTCGGTGTGCCCTGTGGACTGCTTTCACGAAGGACCGAACTTCCTCGTGATTGACCCGGACGTGTGCATTGACTGTGCCGTTTGCGTGCCCGAGTGCCCGGTGGGCGCCATCGTAGCCGATACCGATCTACCGCCGGGTCAAGAAGGCTTTGCGGCGATGAACGCGCTTTACGCGGCGCGCTGGCCCGTCATCTCACAGGCCCAGGACCCTTTGCCGGACGCCGAGCAATGGGCCTCGGTAACTCACAAGCGCGAGCATTTCGTTGAGGCTGCCTGAGCCGGCCAAGCAGCACCACCATAAATCGTTTTTTTGTATGTACACAGGCCATGACTGCACCGAGAAACGATGCCGTGGCACATGTTTTGCAAACATCGGCGTCAAGTCTATTCCTCAAACTCACCTTAAGGAGAACCCATCCATGAAACACCTCAGCCTGCAAAACTGCGCCGCGCTCACGCTCGGGCTGGTGCTTGCTTTTCCGGCCCTGGCCCGGGAGGAAGTGGTGATCGGCATCGGCACGCAGAACACGACTACGAACACGGTGACCGGCGGGATTGTCCTGAAGGAGATGAAACTCATTGAAAAGTACTTGCCCAAGACCGGAAAGTACAAGGACATCGACTTCAAGCTCGACTGGCAGAACGCCACCTCGGGTCCACCTATCACCAACGGCATGATGGCCAAGAAGATACAGATTGGCATGATGGGCGACTACCCACTGCTGGTCAACGGCGCTACTGGCCAGACGCAGCCAGGCAATGAGACGCAACTGGTGGCCATCATTGCCTACAACGCCATGGGTTCGGGCAACGGGGTGGTGGTTCACAAGGATTCGCCTTATTACGAACTGGCCGACCTCAAGGGCAAGCTGATCTCGGTTCCCTTTGGCTCGGCCGCGCACGGTATGGTGCTGCAGTCGATGCAGGCCCGGGGCTGGAAGGATGACTTTTGGAGCCTGGTCAGCCAGAGTCCAGAGGTCGGCACTACCAACTTGCAGGAAAAAAAGATCGAGGCCCATGCCGACTTCGTACCGTTTGCCGATTTGCTACCCTACCGAGGCTTTGCCCGCAAGATCTTCGATGGCGCTGAGACCAAGGTTCCGACCTTCCACGGAGTGGTCGTTCGCAAGGAGTTTGCAACCCAATACCCGGAGGTCGTGGTCGCCTACATCAAGGCCCTGATCGAAGCCAACGCCTGGGTTCGCGCCAACCCGGCGGCAGCTGCCGCAAAAATTGAAGAATGGACCAAAATAGAAAAAGAAGTAGCTTACCTCTACCTCGGCCCCGGCGGTATTCATACGCTGGACCCGACCATCAAGCCACGCTGGCTCGACACCATCAAGACCGGCCATGAAGTCTTGACTCGCCTGAACCGCGTCAAGCCGCTGGACATCAATGCCTGGGTCAATGAAAGCTATTTGCGTCAAGCCTACAAGGAACTTAAGCTCGACTACGAAGCTAACAAGCAGACGCTTTCCAACTACGACATCACCGGCACCGACACACTGTGCAAAACCGCGATCACCCGCCCCAAGGAAGCCGGGGAGGTGTGGCTGGAGGGTGGCGCTATTGCCTCCTATTCGTCCCCCCTGTGCACGCTAGCTGCCATCAACACGGCTCAAGGTGAGAACAAGAAGGTCAAGGTTGCCTACCTGAACGACAAG
>JAQGMZ010000118.1 GCA_028292045.1 Polaromonas sp.
CTCGGGCGCAGTTGCTGAATAAGCTTTTTTAACGAGCCACGTCGCCGCCAATTCTCGCCAAGAAAGCCAGTCATGTTTCAAGCGCCCAGCTACCTGGCCATGCCCGATACCCAGTGGTCCACCAGCGACTTGTGTGATGCGCACCTGGACGATCCTGTATGGGGTGTGCGGATATTGAACGCACCCTTGCGCCGTTTTGGCGGTCGCGCCTGGTACTTCGGTCCCGTACTCACTGCAACGTCGCAACATGCCAAGTCTTTATCACTGGCAGACATACTTCAGCAGCCTGGCCAGGGTCGGGTCTTGCTGGTGCAAGGCAGTGCCAACGACAGCCATGCCGTGATGGGTGACCGGATGGCAGGCCTGGCCGTTCAAAACGGATGGGCTGGGATCATTCTTAACGGCTTCGTGCGCGACTCGGTGGCATTGCATCGCTTGCCACTCGGTGTGCATGCGCTGGGTACTCGGCCGAACCGCGCCCCCGACATGGCCCCCTGCCAAGTGAATGAATCTTTCGAATGGAACGGGGTTGCCATCTATACCGGTGACTGGGTCTATGCCGACGAGGACGGCATCATCTTAATGAGTCGCCGGCATGTCCCACTTGAATAGCAGCAAAATTTCCCTGCGGACGATCAAGGCCTAGACGGGCATCGATCCGTGCTTACCTGCTGCCTACACGATACGCTTAATGCTGGCCAAAAGGCCGACTTCTTGGAGACTTGACCTGTGATTACTTTGCACCACTGCGTCAGTGCCCGTTCTTTTCGCCCGCTATGGATGCTCGAGGAGATCGGCATCCCGTACGAGCTGAAAATGCTGCCCTTCCCTCCCCGCGCGCTGGCACGGCCGTTCCTCGACATCAATCCGCTTGGCACGGTGCCGGCCTTGTTCGACGGGCCGATGCGCATGACCGAGTCGGCCGCCATTTGCCAATACCTGGCTGCACGCTTTTCTGCTGGCCGGCTGGATGTTGCCCCGGACGAGCCCGACTTTGGTTCCTACCTCAACTACCTGCATTTTGGCGAAGCGACCTTGACGTTTCCGCAGACGCTGGTGCTGCGCTATGCCCACTTCGAAGCGCCCGAGCGCCGCCAGCCCCAAGTGGCAGAGGACTACAGCAAATGGTTCCTGGCCCGGCTGCGCACGCTCGAGCCACTGCTAGCTGAGCAAGAATTTTTGTGTGCGCAACGCTTTACGGCAGCCGACATCTCAGTGGGTTACGCGCTGCTGCTGGCCCAGCATTTGGGGCTGCATCAGCGTTTCACACCCTCAGTGCAAGCCTACTGGCAGCGGCTGCAGGCTCGCGAGGGTTACCAGCGCGCCATGGCGGCGCAAGAAGCCGCGGCGAATGCGCAGGGAGTTTCCTCGCTTCCTGCACCTGACACACGGTGATGTCATCGTTAGAGTGAAACCGTTCGAAGACACAATTTTCCACAGCCGGCCGGAGCCTGGCACGCAAGGAAAGTGCAGCATGTTTTTGCAGCCCGCTGGATGGCGTGATATTGTTGCGGCTCAGATTTTAGGCATGCCTATGGTGGCCTGGTGGCCGATGGTGACGCTCCTTCCCACCAAAAGCAGAAAGCCTGGATCGTTGTGAGCACTGCGACATCCTGAATACTGCTGCCGGCACCAATGTGGATGGGCTCATTGTCGGCGCGCACTACGGCCTGAGGCCATACGCTACAGCCTGCTTCAAGACAGACCTGACCCATAAGGGTCGCGCTGGCAGCGACAAAAACTGATTCATGTATTTCAGGCGCTTGCTCGCCAATGCTGTAAATGGTCATTGCAGCCGCCCACCGGTCGTGGATGAAATATTTCCGGTCAAAGTAAGAGTGAGTTGCGATAACGCGAGTCGCCCTTCCTTGTTGGCCCTGTTGAGATAAAAAATCGAATCGAACAGTCTCAAATCCCGGTTCCTCACTGGACTTCCACGCCCGCTTTTTTCACCAGCCGCGCGTACTTCTCCATTTCGCTGCGGAAAAACTGGGCAGCCACTTCCGGGCTGCTGGGGTTGATGGTGTTTCCCTGTTTGGCCATGGCTTCTTTGACCTCGGGCGACGAATACGCCGCGACAACGGCCGCCTGGATGCGCCTGACCTCAGCCGCCGGCATTTTTGCCGGCCCAATCACCCCGAACCAGCCCTCCACGTTGTAATTGGGAAGACCCTGCTCGGCCAGGGTAGGAATGTCCGGCGCCGCACTTGAGCGGGTGCTGCCGCCCACGCCAATGGCCCGCAGGGCGCCGCTCTTGAGATGGGCTTGAATGGAAGGAAGCGCCAGCACACCGAATTCCACCTGGCCTCCGATGAGGTCGGCCATCATCGGCCCGCCGCCTTTGTAGGGAATGTGCTTGGCCTTGACCTGGGCCTCGTCCAGGAACATTTCGGCCGCCAGGTGCAAGATGGTGCCGTTGCCTGACGAGCCAAAGTTATAGCCATCCGGTTTGGCCTTGAGCAACGCCACCAGTTCCCGAACATTGGTCGCGTTCACCTTGGCGGGGTTGACCACCAGCACCAAGGGTGTGGTGCCCATGATGGTGATGGGCGTGATGTCTGCGATTGGGTCGAAAGGCAGGGACTTGTAAACACTAGGGAAAATGACATGGTTGTTTGACACCACGCTCAGCGTCATGCCGTCGGGCGCTGACTTCACCAGAGCTGCCGTACCGACAATACCGCCGGCGCCAGCCTGGTTCTCAATTACCACCGGATGGCCCAGCGCCTTTCCCAGCGCCACACCGGCCGCTCGAACAATGGTGTCTACGCCGGAGCCGGCGCCCACCGGCAAAATGAAGCGAATCACCTTGTCATTGGCCTGGGCTCGCAGCGCCAGTGGGGAACCCATGAGGCTGCTGCCCAGCAGCAGCATTCCCATGCGACGCAGGGTCTGGCGGCGGCCCACATTTTTAAAAGCTGTGATCTGACTTGTCATTGATGTCTCCGTATTAATAATTGGCCGGGATCGTTCAG
>JAQGMZ010000119.1 GCA_028292045.1 Polaromonas sp.
GCCACCGAATGGCACCGCGTGGTGTTCAACGGCCGGCTGGCCGAAATCGTCGGCCAGTACCTGCGCAAGGGCTCGCAGGTGTATGTCGAGGGTTCCTTGCGCACCCGCAAATGGACCGACCAGAGCGGCGTGGAAAAGTACACCACCGAAATCCGCGCCGACCAGATGCAGATGCTCGGCAGCCGCCAGGGCATGGGCGGCCCCGGCGCCGGCCAGGACGATGGCGGCGGGTATGAAGCGCCGCGCCAGTCCGCCGCGCCCGCCAGCCGGCCCCCGGCCCCCCGGCAAGCGCCAGCTCCGGCGCCGCCCAAGGCGTCCAGCAGCGGCTTTGACGACATGGACGACGACATTCCGTTCTAAAGCACCGCCGAAGACCTGCATCAGCGCTGCCAACAACCCGTTTTGCGCGGGTTTTTTCCATCCTGCCTGCCATCGGTTGAATAGCCGGCACTGCATGGGCGCCATGCGAAAAAGCCGGATCTCCAGAAATTCCGGCCTGGCAACGCACATGCTCTCTCAAGAAAAAAAATAGCGGATCATCCGCCCCGACTTCCCATGCAGAACACTTTTTTACCGGCCCGTCTTCATTTCGTTCGCTGGCTGGGGGGCATGGCCCTCATGGCGGCCGCTTTGGGCGCCATGTCACCGGCCCACGCCGATCCCAGCCTGGAGCCGCTGACCAACATTTTGCCGGTGCCGGGCAGCGCCGGGTTGGGCGTGATCACGCATTTTGAGCGCTCGCCCTACCGGGATGCCAGCAACCGCTATGACGTGCTGCCGCTGTACCTGTACGAGGGCGAACGGTTTTTTCTGCATGCGAACCGGGGCGGTGTCAAATTGACGCAGGACGATGCCCAGCGGGTGGACCTGTTCGTGGAACAGCGGCTGGAAGGGTTTCCAGCCGACCGCCTGCCTGCCAGCCTGAACGGCATGGCAACCCGCGATTCGGGCATTGACCTGGGCCTGTCGTGGCGCTTGCGCCAGCCCTGGGGCACGGTGCAGGCCGAACTGCTGCACGATGCCGGCGGCTTTTCCAAGGGCAGCGAATTTCGCCTGGGCTACACCTACGACTGGCGTTCCGGCCCCTGGAGCCTGCGCCCCAGCCTGAGCCTGGCGCTGCGCGACGCCCGGCTGAACAACTATTACTTCGGTGTGCGCACCGGTGAAGCCGCGCCCGGCCGGCCCGCCTACGCGCCCGGGGCCGGCCTGAACACGACGCTCGGCCTGTTCGGCGCCTATGACCTCTCCCAGCGCTGGCGCCTGCTGGCCGGCGTGTCGGCCACGCTGCTCGACCGCAAGGTCAAGGACAGCCCCATCGTGCAAAAACGCGTGCTGCCCGGCGCGTATCTCGGCGCGGCCTACGACTTTGGCGGGCACCAGCGCGAATGGGCGCAGGACAATTCGCCCACCTGGTTCAAGCTGCTCTACGGCAAGGCGACCGACGACGGCTGCCACCTGCTCAAGATCGTCACCGCGCAGTGCCTGTCGACCGCCAAAGTCAATTCCACCAGCATTTCCGCCATCCAGGTCGGCAAGCCCTTTTTGCAGAATGTGAACGGCTGGCCGCTGGATTTTGTCGGTTATGCCGGCTTGACTCACCACAACGACCGGGGCCTGCAGGCCAACGGCCTGCAGCTTGACCTGTTCATGAAGGCTTTTTATTCCGGCTTTCCCTGGAGCGACCGGGTCAAGACGCGCCTGGGCATGGGCGTGGGGGTTTCGCTGGCCCAGCGCGTGCCCTACATCGAGGCCAGCAGCCAGGCGCTTGCCGGAAAACCAGCCTCGCGCCTGCTCAACTACCTGGACCCGACGCTGGACATGAGCCTGGGCGATCTGGTGGGTTCGCGCGCGCTGAAAGACACGTTCATCGGAATCGGCGTGTCGCACCGCTCCGGTATTTTTGGCGCATCGCGCTTGCTGGGCAATGTGAGCGGCGGCTCCAACTACCTTTACACCTACGTCGAATCGGCGCTTTGAAAATTTGCTGTTTCATTCATGGCTGCCTGATCGGCTGCACCGTCCCGTAGAGAGGGAACGCAAACCAGTGTTCAACATGGCCGGGGTTTTCCGTCAGGTCTTCAAGAAGGGCCGGTGAGACGATTCCCATCCTGGCGCCTTGATGGGTGCGGCACGCACCGCAACCAAGGCTTTCAGGCCCTCAAGGACGTGCCCGCCTGGTTTTTGTAATGCTTGAAGATCGCATCGATCAGCGACTGTGCGTAGGCAGGCAACACTTCATGCTCCCGGACCAGGATGTAGCGTTCGCGCACGCTCCAGGGCTCCAGCAGTTCGACCAGCGCCAGGTTCATGCTGTCCTGGTTGCGCCGCGCCGCGCTCTCTGGAACGATGCCGACGCCCACGCCGGCGCCAATCATGCGGCACATGGCGTCAAAGCTGCTGAGCTGGATGCGCAGCTTGAGCGGCTTGCCCAGCTTTTGCGTGACCTGCATCAGAAATGTCTGCAAAGTGCTGCCCTGCTGCATGGCGACGGCGTCCTCGTCCAGCGTTTCCGCAAAGGCGATGCGCTGGCGGACGGCAAACCGGTGCTGGCGTGAGGTGACCAGCACCAGCCGGTCGGTGCTGAAATGCATCGCCCGCAAGCCCAGCGTGTCCACCTGGGCGGACACGATACCGATGTCCGCGCGCCCGTCGAGCACGCCGGTTGCAATCTCGGGATTGGGTTTTTCCTGAAGGTCGATGTTCACGCGCGGGTTGTCCAGCAAAAATCCGGGCAGGATTTCGGGCAGGAAATCCGTCACGGCCGTGGTGTTGGCAAACACCCGGACATGGCCGCGCAGGCCGCCGCCGTACTCCTGCAGGTCGATGCGCAACTGCTCGGTCTGCCGCAACACACCGCGCGCATGGTGCAAAAAGGCTTCGCCCGGCGGGCTCAAGCGCATGCCGCGCGCTTCGCGGTAGAGCAGGGGCAGCCCGGCCTGCGCTTCGAGTGCCTTGATGCGGGCGCTGGCCGCCGCCAGCGACAGATGCTGCCGGGCGCTGGCCCGGGTCAGGTTGCCTTCTTCGGCGGTGACAACGAAAAGGCGCAGGTCGGTCAGGTCGAAATGCATGGAACGATGGTAGCGCGCTTGCGCCAGCCTTCGGAAATTCAGAAGCCTCGGTCTCGAAATGAGTGATTGTTTTCAGCCTTGGAAAGCGGGATCATTCGCTTGTAAAACGCAGGAGACAAGCACATGGTCAATTCCTTTTCACGGCTCCAGCCGCGTCTGTCGCGCCGCGTCCTGGTCGCCGGTTCGCTGGCCTGGCTGGCCTGCACGGGCGCGTTCCCGGTGCAGGCACAGCCGGCCTACCCCGTTCGCCCCATCGTGATGATCGTTCCTCAGGCAGCGGGAGGCACCAACGACATCGTGGGCCGCGTGGTGGGCCAGAAGCTTGGCGAAATGCTGGGCCGCCCGGTGGTGGTCGAGAACCGGCCCGGTGCCGGCGGCAACATTGGCACCCAGGCCGTGGCCAAGGCGCCCAAGGACGGCTACACGCTCCTGATGACCATCAGCAGCAGCCAGGCCATCAACCCGGCGCTCTACAAAAATCCGGGGTTCGACCCGGTGAAGGACTTCAAGCCCGTCAGCCTGATCGGCGCGGTCCCCAATGTGCTGCTGGTCAACCCTGCGTTTCCGGCAAAAAGCGTGGCCGAGCTGCTGGCGATGGCCAAGGCCAGGCCGGGCTTCTACCAATACGCTTCCGCCGGCAACGGCACGCTGAACCACCTGCTGGGCGAAATGCTCAACAGCATGGGTGGCGTGACGCTGCAGCATGTGCCCTACAAGGGCGTGGCCCCGGCCATCAACGACGTGCTGGGCGGCCAGCTGCCGATGCTGTTCGCCAGCCTGCCGTCGGCCCTGTCGCATATCCAGGCCGGCAAACTGCGCGCGCTGGCCGTCAGCGGACCGGCCCGCTCGCCGGTACTGCCCGATGTGCCGGCGCTGGCTGAAACCGTCCCCGGCTACAACGGCACGCTGTGGATCGGCCTGTTCGCGCCGGCCGGCGTCCCGCCCGAAGTGCTCAGCCGCCTGCAGGACGGCATGAACCAGGCGCTGGCCGCGAAAGACCTGCGCGCCACGCTGGAAAAGCAGGGCGTGGAGCTCGCCGGCACACCCGGGCAACCCGTGGGCGCGGCGCAATTTGCCGCGCTGCTGGACGAAGACATCGGCAAATGGGCGCGCATCGTCAAGTCCTCTGGCGCGGCGGTGGATTGAAAGCCGATCAATGACCATTGGCAACCCAAAACGCATGCTCGACGCCGCCGCGCTGGCGCACCTGCAAAGCTGGTCCGGCCGGACAGAAACCATCCTGGACGACATCACCGCTGCCCCGGTGCGCGGCCTGTCGGCCACGCTGGACCGCGGCGACCCGGCCCCTGCGCCGGGCGCGGCGCTGCCGCCGCTGTGGCACTGGCTGTATTTTCTGCCCCAGCACCGCCAGAGCGAGATCGGACCCGACGGCCATGCAAAGCGGGGCGGTTTCCTGCCGCCCGTGCCGCTGCCGCGCCGGATGTGGGCCGGCGGGCGGCTGCGGTGGCGGCAGGACAACCCGCTGGCCGTAGGCGATGCCGTGCAGCGCATTTCGCGCATCGGGTCGGTCACGCACAAGGCCGGCCGCACCGGCGACCTGCTGTTCGTGCTGGTAGCGCACGAAGTCCACAATGCCGGCGGCCTGGCGCTGACCGAGGAGCACGACATCGTGTACCGCGCCGCCGCCCAACCCGACGACCCGGTGCCGCCACCCGTGGCTGCGGAACAGGGCGCGGCCTGGCAGCGCAGCATCACGCCCGACGACGTGCTGCTGTTCCGCTACTCCGCGCTGACCTTCAACGGCCACCGCATCCATTACGACCGCCAGTACGTGACCGGGGTGGAAGGCTACCCCGGCCTGGTCGTTCACGGCCCCTTGATTGCCACGCTGCTGGTCGATCTGGTGCGCCGCGAGGCCCCTGGCGCCTTCATCAAAAGCTTCGATTTCAAGGCGGTGCGGCCGACGTTTGACCCGCACCCGTTCCGGCTGAACGGCCAGCCCTCGGCGGACGGCAAAACCGTGCAGCTCTGGGCCGAGGACCACGAAGGCTGGCTCACGATGCAGGCCACGGCCGAGCTGGCCTGACTCCAAATTGCAACCAACAAAAGCCGTTCATGATCAAGACCAAGACCGACCCCTACCAGGACATCCGCGACGCGGTGCGCGCCCTGTGCGCCGAGTTTCCCGACGAATACCACCGCAGGATCGACGAGGCCAGGGGCTACCCGGAGGCTTTTGTCGATGCGCTGACAAAAGCCGGCTGGCTGGCCGCGATGATCCCGCACGACTACGGCGGCTCGGGCCTGGGCCTGACCGAGGCGTCGGTGGTGATGGAGGAGATCAACCGCAGTGGCGGCAACTCGGGCGCCTGCCACGGCCAGATGTACAACATGGGCACGCTGCTGCGCCACGGCTCCGAGGCGCAAAAGGAGTTGTACCTGCCAAAGATAGCCAGCGGCGAATGGCGCCTGCAGTCGATGGGCGTGACCGAGCCCAGCACCGGCACCGACACCACCAAGATCAAGACCACCGCCGTGAAAAAGGACGGCCGCTACGTCATCAACGGCCAAAAGGTCTGGATCTCGCGGGTGCAGCATTCCGACTGGATGATCTTGCTGGCGCGCACCACGCCGCTGGCCGAGGTGAAGAAAAAGTCCGAAGGCATGTCGATCTTCATGGTCGATCTGCGCCAGGCAG
>JAQGMZ010000241.1 GCA_028292045.1 Polaromonas sp.
GCCATGCCTGGGGCTGGGAGGCCGAGGCCGTGGTTGAAAAATCCCGCGAGCAAGTGGCTGCGCTGATTGGTGCCGATCCCCGCGAAATCGTCTGGACCAGCGGCGCTACCGAATCGAACAACCTGGCGCTCAAGGGCGCGGCCCACTTCTACAAGTCCAAGGGCAAGCACCTGATCACCGTCAAGACCGAGCACAAGGCGGTGCTGGATACCTGCCGGGAACTCGAGCGGCAAGGCTTCGAGGTCAGCTACCTTGATGTGCAGTCCGATGGCCTGCTTGACCTGGAAGTGCTCAAGGCGGCCATTCGCCCCGACACCATCGTCGTCAGCGTCATGTTCGTGAACAATGAAATCGGCGTGATCCAGGACTTGTCCGCGATTGGCAGCCTGTGCCGCGAAAAAGGCATTATTTTCCATTCCGATGCGGCGCAGGCCACGGGCCGTGTCGATATCGACCTGGCGACCTTGCCCGTGGACTTGATGAGCCTGACCTCGCACAAGACCTATGGTCCCAAGGGCATTGGCGCGTTGTACGTTCGCCGCAAACCACGCGTGCGGCTTGAAGCGCAGATGCATGGCGGCGGCCATGAGCGCGGCATGCGCTCGGGCACGCTGCCGACGCACCAGATTGCCGGCATGGGCGAGGCCTACCGCATTGCGAAGGCCGAAATGCATGAAGAAAACTCACGCATCCGCGCCTTGCACCAGCGCATGCTCGATGGACTGAAGGATGTCGAGGAAGTGTTCCTCAATGGGCATGCCGAAAAGCGCGTGCCGCACAACCTGAACATGAGCTTCAATTATGTAGAGGGCGAGTCGCTGATCATGGGCATCAAGGGCCTGGCGGTGTCGAGCGGTTCTGCGTGCACATCGGCGAGCCTGGAGCCCAGCTATGTGCTGCGCGCCCTGGGCCGCAGCGACGAATTGGCGCACAGCAGCCTGCGCATGACGATTGGCCGCTGGACCACCGAGGCTGAAATCGACTACGCCGTGGCAACCATCAAGGAAAACGTGGCCAAGCTGCGCGATTTGTCGCCGCTATGGGAAATGTTCAAGGATGGCGTTGACCTGTCGACCATCCAGTGGGCTGCGCACTAGCCAAGATTAATCAGGATTAACCCACAGGCGAGTGCAAGGCTTGGTGCGCCAGCCTTTTGCCCCGCTTCAGAATTCACCAGAACCCAGGAGAAAATTCAATGGCTTACAGCGAAAAAGTGGTGGACCACTATGAAAACCCCCGCAATGTCGGCTCCTTCGAAAAAGGCGACGAAACGGTAGGCACCGGCATGGTGGGCGCGCCTGCTTGCGGTGACGTGATGAAGCTGCAGATCAAGGTCAATCCCTTGACCGGCGTCATCGAAGACGCGCGTTTCAAGACCTATGGCTGCGGCTCGGCCATTGCTTCGAGTTCCTTGGTGACCGAATGGGTCAAGGGCAAGACTCTGGACCAGGCGGCGGGCATCAAGAACAGCGCCATCGCCGAAGAACTGGCCTTGCCGCCTGTCAAGATCCATTGCTCCATCCTGGCGGAAGACGCCATCAAGGCGGCAGTGAACGACTACAAGCAAAAGCATCAGCTTGTGCCTGCCCTCGGCTGATCCGCCCGCTCAATCGACCCATTCAATCTACCTGTTCACTCTCAAGCGAATTCCATGTCCGTTACCCTTACCGACGCCGCTGCCCGCCATGTGACCCGCTACATCAGCAAACGCGGCAAAGGCGTCGGCGTGCGCCTGGGCGTCAAGACCACCGGTTGCTCGGGCCTGGCCTACAAGCTGGAATATGCCGATGAAATCGCGCCTGAAGATGTCGTGTTCGAGGACAACGGCGTCAAGGTGCTGGTCGATCCGAAAAGCATGGCCTATATTGATGGAACCCAGCTGGACTTTGTGCGCGAGGGCCTGAACGAAGGCTTCAAGTTCATCAATCCCAACGAGCGCGACCGCTGCGGGTGCGGAGAGAGCTTTCGCGTCTAGCCAAAAGAACCGGCATCTGTTCCATGGCGCTTGAAGCCGTATATTTTTATCAATGCCGCCTTCACTGACCGTGCCGGCGGTTTTTTTATTTCATGAATCTTCAATCCAACGATTTTGAGCTTTTTGGCATTCCGATGCAGTTTGTGCAGGACCGGGCGCAACTCGATAGGCGCTGGAAAGAACTCCAGCGCGAGGCGCACCCCGACAAATTTGCAGCCCAGGGACCGGCGGCGCAGCGCTTGGCCATGCAATGGTCTGTTCGCATCAACGAGGCTTACCAGCGGCTAAAACATCCCTTGAAGCGAGCCAGCTACTTGTGCGAGCTTCATGGCGCCCGGATCAACGCTGAAAACAACACTGCCATGCCGTCCGACTTCCTGATGCAGCAAATGGAGTGGCGTGAAGCCCTGGGTGACGCCAAAGGGATTGACGATTTGAATAAGATCGCATTGGAGAGCAAGCTCAGCCAAGATGGGTTGCTATTGAAAGTAGCGCAGCTGCTGGACGAGGAAAAGAACTTTGCAAAAGCCGCGCAGCAGGTGAGAAGCCTGATGTTCATCGAACGCTTTGCCAGTGAGGTCGGTGACCGCATTGAGCAGATGCAACCCTGAAAAATTCAAGAAACACCGTAAAGAACAGCGCCATGGCCCTCCTGCAACTATCCGAACCTGGCCAGACGCCAGACCCGCACCAGCGACGAATCGCCGTAGGCATTGACCTGGGAACCACCCATTCCCTGGTGGCCAGCGTGCGCAACGGCGTTTCCGAATGCCTGCCTGACGACCAGGGGCGCGTGCTGTTGCCCAGTGTGGTGCGCTACCTTGACGGTGGACAAACAAACATAGGTTTTGACGCCCTCAACGCCCAGGTCGAAGACCCGCGCAACACGATATCGTCGGTCAAGCGGCTCATGGGCCGGGGCATTGACGACATTGGCAATCGCGACCACATGCCGTACCAATTTGTCGGCAAGCCGGGCATGGTGGCGCTGCAGACCGTTGCCGGCGAAAAGAGTCCGGTTGAAGTCAGCGCTGAAATCCTGGCGACCCTTCGGCAGCGCGCAGAAGACACTTTTGACGACGACATCTACGGCGTCGTCATCACGGTTCCTGCGTATTTCGACGATGCACAGCGCCAGGCCACCAAGGATGCCGCCCAGCTTGCCCGCCTCAATGTGCTGCGCCTGATCAATGAACCCACAGCGGCCGCCATTGCCTACGGGCTGGACAACGCCAGCACCGGGGTGTATGCGGTGTACGACCTGGGCGGCGGAACATTTGATATTTCCATTCTTCGCC
>JAQGMZ010000215.1 GCA_028292045.1 Polaromonas sp.
TTGCAGTGGCCGCCAGAGGATCGAAAAGCCCATGATTATAGCAATTCAACGGACGGGCACCGATTTTGAAGCCTGGGCGGCCAGAAAAGCCTCGTCACTCTTGCTCAGGCGCCCTGCCACTCGCGCGGCGCTGAGCAGTTCCGGGCGATTTTGTCGGGTCAGCAAAAGCCGCTGGTCCCGTCGCCAGCGCTCAATCTGCGCATGGTTTCCGGACATCAGGACGGCCGGAACCGGCTGGCCGCGCCAGTGTTCGGGACGGGTGTAGTGCGGGCAATCGAGCAAGCCGTCGAGGGCCGGATTGAAACTGTCCATCTGGTGGCTGCCCTGGTCGTTCAGCACCCCCGGCTGCAGCCTGGCCACGGCATCGAGCAATGCCATGGCGGCCAGTTCACCGCCCGAGAGGACAAAATCGCCCAGGCTGATCTGGCAGTCGACCTGGCGGTCGATGAATCGCTGGTCCAGGCCTTCATACCGGCCGCAAATCAGCACGGCGCCGACGGGGCCGGCCGACCAGCGCTCGACCCCCGCATGGTCAAGGACTTGGCCTACCGGCGAAAAAAGAACGGTAGGCGCGTCCGGCGCACCACAGGCTTGCCGGTCGGCGCGCAATTTTTCCAGGCAAAGCGTCAAGGGTTCGGCCAGCATGACCATGCCCGGTCCCCCGCCAAAAGGCCGGTCATCGACGCGCCGGTAGGTGCCATCGGCAAAATCACGGGGATTCCACAGCTTGACCTCGACCAGGCCGGATTCGTAGGCACGGCGCGTCACGCCGCTGGTCAAGAAGGGCGCGAAAATTTCGGGAAAAAGGGAAATGACATCAAAGCGCATGAAAAACTACTTTGAATGCAAAACGAAAGCTTGGAGGCCACCGGGTCTGAAAACCTGGAAGGCACGCTCAAGCCTCAGTAATCGGGTTGCCAGTCAACGGTGATGCATCTGCCGCCCAGGTCGACTTTGTCAACATAAGCAGCTACAAAAGGAATCAGGCGTTCGGCGGCCAGGCTGCTGCCGTCTTCAAGCGTGGCGGTGTATTCAAGGCACAGCACCGACTGCGGGCCGGTGGTCATCAAATCGCGCACGCAGCCCAGAGCCACACCTTCGCGATTGACCACATTCAGGCCAATCAGGTCGACCCAGTAGTACTCGTCGGCTGATGCTGCGGGAAAACTGCTGCGGGACAGAAAAATCCGGGTGCCGCGCAAGGACTCGGCCGCAGTGCGGTCGTCCATGCCGGCGAATTTGACCACCACCGAGCCGGAGTGAATTTTGGATTCTTCAATCTGGAGGGCGACGGTGCCTGAAAAAAGGCTGAACCCCGGACGGAACTTGACGTCAGGCGCCTGCAAATACCAGGTTCCGGCCGAGAGCAATGCTTCGGGATCGGTGCTGTGCGGAAGGACCTTGAGCCAGCCCTTGACACCCCACGCGTCCAGAATGCGCCCGACTTCAATCGCATCCTCAGGCAGCTTTGAGGGCGCCAGGGTAAAAGACGGTTGAAGGCCGGGCAGCATGGGGACAGTCCGAATCAGGCGGCTGCGACGTCAGCAGGCAGTTCGGCGGCAGAAACGGCCACCGAAGCGCCGCCCTGCTTGATCAGGCGCAAAACGGTAGGCGATGGCTGGGCGCCAACGCTGACCCAATGCGTCAAACGGTCTTGCACGATGCGCAGGCCTTCTTCGCCGCCCTTGGCAATCGGGTTGTAAAAACCAATACGCTCGATGAAGCGACCGTCGCGGCGAACGCGCTTGTCAGCAACAACAATATTGAAAAAGGGACGGTGCTTTGAACCGCCGCGTGAAAGCCGGATGACGACCATGATTTATCCTTGGGTGGCGGGGTAAAAATTACCCCAATATTCCTGCAGCGCTTGAGACACACGACATGGCCACCCGGCCAGCGAAATGCTGCAAAGCCTGCGATTATAGCTTGCGGCTTCCGGCTGCTTCGTTTTCAGAGCAAAATCATGCCTGCTGCCGACGCCGCCGGCCGCAAAAACCAAACTTTCAGACCCGTCCATCCATGCCCCTCATACGTTCCAGCCGCGACGAAGACGTTCCGGCCATCACCGCCATCTATGCCCACCATGTCCTGCACGGGACCGGCACCTTTGAGACAGAACCGCCCAGCGCTGCCGACATGGCGGCGCGGCGGGCCGACGTGCTGTCCAAGGGGCTGCCTTACCTGGTGGCGGAGCAGGATGGGCAGATTCTGGGCTTTGCCTACGGCAACTGGTTCAAGCCGCGCCCGGCCTACCGGTATTCGGTGGAAGACTCGGTTTACCTGGCCCCCGGCCGGGACCGCCGGGGCCTGGGGCGTGCCTTGCTGGCCGAGCTGCTGGCGCGCTGCGAAGCGGCTGGCATACGCAAGGTCATGGCCATCATTGGCGATTCGGCCAATGCCGGTTCGGTGGGCGTGCACCGGGCGGTGGGCTTCACGCATGTCGGCACGATCGAGGCCTGCGGCTGGAAATTCGGCGCCTGGCGCGACATCGTGATCATGCAAAAGACCCTGGGCGCTGGCAGCCTGTCGCCGCCGGCCGATCCCCTGGAGCCGCCCGCACCATGAGTCAGCGCATGCCGCACGCCCCCCCCAAGAACAAGACATCCGCTGCATGGCTGGCTTTCATCGGCGGCCAGCTGGGGCTGCACCGCATCTACCTGTACGGCTGGCGCGACGCCTGGGCCTGGGCGCATCCGGCGTTCGCGGCGCTCGGCTGGTGGGGGGTGGAACGGGTGCGCGCCTACGGACAGGACGACCAGCTTGCCTGGGTGTTGATTCCCTTGCTGGGCTTCACCCTGGCGGCGACAGCCGTGACGGCAATTTATTACGGCCTGATGGCGCCCGACAAATGGAACGCCCGGCACAACCCCGCATCGCTTGATGCGCCGGGCGGCAGCACCAACTGGCTGACCATGGGTGCCATCGTGTTTGCCTTGCTGTTTGGCACCATTGCGCTGATGTCGAGCATCGTGTTCAGCTTTCAGCGTTATTTTGAGTACCAGGTCGAGGAAGGCCGGAAGATAAGCCAGTGATGGACCGCCCACATGCATGCGCCAAACCCTTTTGACCGGCGGCAACTGCTCCTGGGCGGCCTGACCGGCTTGCTGGGTTGGACAAAAGCGGCGCACTGCCTGCCGCGCAAGACCCTTGCCTTTCCGCGCGACCGAGGGTCGCACCCGGACTTTCGCACCGAATGGTGGTACATCACCGGCCATGCCTTATCCCAGGGGGCAGAGGCGCGGCGCTTCGGCTTCCAGCTCACTTTTTTTCGTTCGCGGGTCGACAGCACCCAGTCCATGGCCTCGAACTTCGCAGCCCGGCAACTGATTTTTGCGCATGCCGCCATCACCGACGTGCAGGGCAGGCAACTTTGGCACGACCAGCGCATTGCGCGCGCCGGTTTTGGCGTGGCATCGGCCAGCGAGTCGGACATGGCGCTCAAGCTGCGCGACTGGACCCTGAGCGCCGCCGGTGGAAGCTACCGCGCGGAACTGCCAGCCACCGACTTTTCGATCAGCCTGCAATTCCAGGAAACCCAGGCCGTGCTGCTGCAGGGCAGCCAGGGCATGTCGCGCAAGGGGCCTGACGACAAGCAGGCCAGCTACTACTACAGCCAGCCGCAGCTGGCCGCCAGCGGCAGCCTGCAGCTCAAGGGGCAAAACTTCCAAGTCGCCGGCAAGGCCTGGCTGGACCATGAATGGAGCCAGGAACTGCTGCATTCCAGCGCCGTGGGCTGGGACTGGGTGGGCATGAATCTGGACGATGGCAGCGCGCTCACCGCCTTCCGGCTGCGCGACAAGGACGGCAATAAGGTGTGGGCGGGCGGCTCGCTGCGCTCAGCCGCGGGCGGGCTGCGTATTTTCGGACCCGATGAGGCGGGCTTTCAAGCGGTGCGCAGCTGGACCAGCCCCTTGACCGGAACGGCCTATCCGGTCGAATGGCGGATCGGCACACCCGGCGCCAGCTACACGGTCAGGGCGGTCATCGACCCGCAGGAACTGGACAGCCGCAACTCGACCGGCTCCGTGTACTGGGAAGGCCTGAGCGAACTGCTGGACAGCCAGGGCCGCCGCATTGGCATGGGCTACCTGGAAATGACGGGCTACGAAAAACCCTTGCGGCTCTGACCGGCCTGCGGCGCAGATGGGCATCGCGCCAGTAGCCTGCGGCCTGCACGGACAAGGACAAGCCACGACAATCGGCAACATGAAAGCACTTGAAAACATTGCCCTGTCCATGCTCGACCTGGTGTCGGTCCGCGAAGGCGGCTCGGTCGCCGAGGCGCTGGCCATTGCGCTGCGCACCGCCCAGCATGCTGAACGCCTGGGCTTTGCGCGCTACTGGCTGGCCGAACACCACAACATGGCCGGCATCGCCAGTTCGGCCACGGCCGTGCTGGTCGGCTATATCGCCGGCGGGACCCGCACGATCCGCGTGGGCTCGGGAGGCGTGATGCTGCCCAATCATGCGCCGCTGGTGGTGGCCGAGGCCTTCGGCACACTGGCCGAGCTGTATCCGGACCGGATCGACCTGGGCCTGGGCCGCGCGCCCGGCACCGACCAGGCCACCATGCGGGCGCTGCGGCGCGAGCGCGCCGAGACGGCTGACGATTTTCCGCAGGACGTGGCCGAGCTGCAGCGCCTTTTGGCGCCGGCCCAGCCCGGGCAGCGGTTGATTGCCATGCCGGGCGCCGGCACCAACGTGCCGATCTGGCTGCTGGGATCGAGCCTGTTTTCAGCGCAGCTGGCGGCTGAGCGGGGCTTGCCTTATGCATTCGCCTCGCATTTCGCGCCGCGTCTGGTGCTGCAGGCGCTTGCGCTGTACCGGCAGCATTTCAAGCCGTCGGCCACACTGAGCAAGCCGTACGTGGTAATCGGCGTGCCGCTGATTGCCGCGCCGACCGACGCAGAAGCAGACTACCTGGCCAGCAGCACCTACCAGCGGGTACTGGGCATCTTGACCGGGAGCCGAATCGGCCTGCAGCCGCCGACGGAAAATTTCCTGGCCCAGCGGCATCCGCAGGAGCGGGCCGCCATCGGCGACTTCCTGGCGGCCGCCGTGATTGGTGGACCGGAAACGGTCCGGCAGGGTTTGCAAGCGCTGGCAGATGCTACCCAGGCCGATGAATTCATGCTGGTGTGCGACGTTTACGACTCGGCCTTGCGGCTGCGCTCGCTGGACATTGCAGCCGCTGCAGTGGAGCCCGTGGCGGCTTGAGCCGCCAGCCTGTAAAAGCTTAGTGCGCGCCAGCCGCTGCGTCCGAACTGCCCGGCCCGCTAGGCTGAGGCCGCGTCAGGTAGACCAGCGGAATCAAGAGCAGAAAAATAAGCGCTGATGCGTAGAACACATCGTTGGCCGCCAGCATGTAAGCCTGCTGGTCCACCAGCCGGTTGATGGTGCCCAGCGCCTGTTCGGGGCTCAAACCGGCGCTGGCCAGGCCGGCCAGGGCGCTTTGGGTCGCCGGGCTGCCCGGACTGACGAATTCGCTGAGTTGCGCATGGTGCATGGCGGCGCGGTCTTGCCAGAGGGTGGTGGCAATCGAGGTGCCAAACGAACCCGCCACGATGCGCACAAAGTTGGACAGCCCGGATGCGGCAGGCATCTTGTCATAAGGCAGGCCTGACAGCGAGATCGTGATCAGCGGTATGAAAAAGCAGGCCATGGCCACACCCTGGATCAAAGTGGGTATCAAAATGGTGACCAGGTCGGCCTGGGTGTTGAACCTGGAGCGCATCCATAGCACCAGGGCGAACACGGCAAACGCCAGCACCGCAAACCGGCGAGGGTCGGTCTTGCCGATGTTTTTGCCCACCGCCGGGGACAACAGCATGGCCATGATCCCCACCGGCGCCAGCACCATGCCGGCCTGGGTCGCGGTGTAGCCCATGTACTGCTGCAGCCACAGCGGCAACAGCACCAGGTTGCCGAAAAACAAACCGTAGCCCACCGACAGCGCCACCACGCCCGCCCAGAAATTACGCCGCTTGAACAGCGTCAGGTCAACCACCGGATGCTCTTCGGTCAGCTCCCAGATGACAAAGGCGATCAGGCCGACGGCGGCCACGATGCCCAGCGCGATCACTTCGCCGGAGTGGAACCAGTCCAGCTCCTTGCCCTTGTCGAGCATGATCTGCAAGGCACCAACCCAGATGACCAGCAGCGCCAGGCCAATCGAGTCGATCGGCAGCTTGCGGGTCTGGCTTTCACGGGTCTTGAAAATTTGCCAGGTAATGAAGGCCGCGCCAAACCCCACCGGAATGTTGATGTAGAAAATCCACGGCCACGAGATGTTGTCGGTGATCCAGCCGCCCAGCAGCGGCCCGACGACCGGCGCCACCAGCGTGGTCATGGACCACAGCGCCATGGCCAGTCCGGCCAGCGCTTTCGGATAGCTCGACAGCAGCAGCGTCTGCGACAACGGAATCATCGGGCCCGCCACCAGCCCCTGCAGCACCCGGAAAAATATGAGCATGCCCATGTTGGGCGCCAGGCCGCACAGCCAGGAGGTCAGCACGAACAGGATGATGCTGGCCATTAGCAGGCGGACCTGTCCGAAGCGCTGCGACAGCCAGCCCGTCAGCGGCAGGGCGATCGCATTGGCCACGCCAAAGCTGGTGATGACCCAGGTTCCCTGGTTCGGGCTGACGCCCAGGTCACCGGCAATGGCCGGCAAGGACACGTTGGCGATTGACGTGTCCAGCACGTTCATGAACGTGGCGGCCGACAGCGCAAGCGTGCCCCACAGGCGGGCCGCGCCGCTGAGCGGCTGCGGCGCCTGGTAGTCGGATGCTGGAACGGAGGGTGCAGTAGCCATGAAAACCTTGCCTGGGCGTTGCGGGAATCGCGGTGGTGACGGCGGTGGTGAATCGCCTGATCAGCGCGCCAGCGGTGCAGCGCCGTGGCCGGCGAACTGCTGGGCCAGGGGCTCGGACCTGGAAACGGAAACGGAAGCGGCATCCTGGCTGGCTACCGCGCTGTTTTTCACCGCCTTGGCACCGCTGGCGGCACTTGCCGCATGTCCAATATTTGCCGCAATCACACGCCGGACCTCTTCATTGGCTGCATCGTTTTGCGCGGCAAACGCCTGGGTGTGGGCCGCTGCGGCATCGCGCGGCACATCGGCCAGGGTCTTGCCGCCCTGCTGGCTCACGTCAATCCGGGCATCCATCGACAGGCCCACCCGCAGCGGATGTTCGCTGAGCTGTTTCGGGTCAAGCGCAATGCGCACCGGCACCCGCTGGACCACCTTGATCCAGTTACCGGTCGCGTTTTGCGCCGGCAGCAAAGAAAACGCCGCGCCGGTGCCCACGCCCAGGCCGGAAACGGTGCCCCGGAAATCAACTTGCTTGCCATACAGGTCGGCCACCAGCGTCACCGGCTGGCCGATGCGGATGCTGCGCAGCTGCACTTCCTTGAAGTTGGCGTCGACCCAGACCTGGTTCAGGGGAATCACCGACATCAGCGGCATGCCGGCGGCCACGCGCTGGCCCAGCTGCACCGTGCGCTTGGCCACGTAGCCGTCCACTGGCGCCATCAAGGCGGTGCGCTGGGTGGCCAGGAAGGCTTCGCGCACCTTGGCTGCCGCGACCTGCACGCTGGGATGCCGCTCGATGGGGGTGCCTTCGGTCAGCGCCTGGTTGCTGCCGAGCTGCTCGCGCGCGGCAACGACACCGGCCTGCGCGGCGGCCAGGGCGCTTTTGGCATTGGCCAGCTGCGTCTGCGCATGGCTCAGTTCTTCTTTCGACACCGCGCCGTTGCCGGTGAGCGATTGCCGGCGGCCCAGATCATCGGCAGCGCGGGCAATGTCGCTGCTGGCTTTGCCCACTTCGGCATTGTGCAGCGCGACCTGCGCGCTCAACGATGCATTGTTGGCATACAGCGTTCGCGTCTGGCGCACTGCCTGGGCCAGCGCCGCCTCAGCCTGGTCCAACGCAACCCGGGCATCGGCCGGGTCTAGCTGGACCAGCGTCTGGCCGGCCTTCACAAAATCGGTATCGTCGGCCATCAGGCCCACCACCGTGCCGCCGATTTGCGGCGTGATCTGGATGACATTGCCTTGCACATAGGCGTTGTCGGTGGATTCGTAATGGCCGGCCACCAGGTAGTCGTAGGCCGCCCAGCCCAGCCCGCCCAGCACCACGACGGCGGCCAGCGCGGTCAGCGCTTTCTTGCGGGGAGAAGCGGGGGCGGCAAGGGGAGCGCCGGTCGATGCAGATGTGTTCATGGTGTTTTTCAGGTAAGAGGCTTGGGCTGGCGCGGGCGCCGCGTCTGTGGCGGTGCAATGATTTCTTGCGGCTGCCAACGATTTTTTATTGACTGGAAAGGCTTTCATGCTTGCTGCAGGAACGTTGGCAGCTAGGTTTTTTGCCGTACTTAAAGCGCGGCTGAGGGCGTGGCCACTGGCAGCGGCTCGGGTGCATATCCACCGCCCAGCGCGCGTATCAGCGCCACCTGGGTTTCAAGCGTGCGCGCGGTCAGGTCGACCGCCAGACGGCGCTGGGCCAGCACGCTGGTTTCGGCCGTCAGCACGTTCAGGTAGTTGCCCAGGCCGGCCCGGTAGCGCTGCAGGGCGATGTCGTATGCGCTTTCGGCCGCACCCTGCGCCGCCAGCTGATGGGCTTGCTGGCGGACAATGGCTCGCGACGAAGCCACCTGATCGGCCACCTCGCGCACGGCGTCGACCACGGCCGCGTTGTAACTCTCAACCGCCGCATCCAGGTCAGCCGTGCGGCCGCGCAGGTTGGCCCGCAGGCGTCCCGCCTCGAACACCGGCAGGCGCAGGGCCGGCGCCACGCCCCACTGCTGGCTGCCGGCATCGAGCAGGCGGCCCAGCCCGATGCTGGAAAAGCCGGCAAAGGCCGCGAGGTTGATGTTGGGATAGAACTGGGTTTTGGCATTCGCCACATCCTGGGACGAAGCCTCGACGCGCCAGCGCGCCGCTGCAATGTCCGCACGCCGGCCCAGCAGGTCCGCCGGAATGACAGGCGCTGGCGCGGCTGCCTTGATGGCTGCCTGCGCAGACGGGACGAGTGCGGAAGTGCTGTTTTGTTCGCCGGTCAGGGCAAGGAGCGCATTGCGCGTCAACGCCATCTGCTCCTGCAGCATTTCGATCTGCAGCCGCGCCTCGGGCAGGCCGCCTTCGCTCTGCTGCAGTTCCAGCCGGGTGTCCAGCCCGGCATTGACCCGGTCACGCACCAGCTTGAGGGTTTCCTGGCGCTGAGCCAGGGTGCGCTCGGCCACAGCCGCCTGCTCGTTCAGGCGGACCAGCTGGAAATACGTCCGGGCCACCTGGCTGGCCAGCAGCACCCGCGCGGCTTGGGCATCGGCCTGGGCGGCGCGCGCGTTGCCCAGCGTGGCATCGAGCGCTGCGCGGTTCCTGCCGAAAAAGTCCAGCTCCCAGCTGGCGGCAAGCTGGGCCGTTCCGCTGGAGCGGACCGCGCCGGCCAATGGCGGCGGCACGGCGCCGTTGCCGGTGTAGCGCTGGCGCGTCAGGTCCAGCTGGCCGTTGATCTGCGGCAGCGTGGCCGCAGCGGCGGCATCACCCACGGCCTGCGCCCGCGCCAGCCGGGCCTGCGCCAGCTTCAGGTTCGGGCTGGTCTGCAACGACTTGGCCACCAAACCGTTGAGCGTCTCGTCGCCAAAATCGCGCCACCACTCGGCGGCCACCGTGCCGGACGCAGCAGAAGCATTGGCGACGGGCAGCGCAGCAGCGCGCAGGCTGGACTGCGGCGCAATGCCGGACATGTCGGCACAGCCGGTGATGCCGCTGGCGATCAAGCCGGCGGCCACCACACCGGCCACCGAAACCAGCAGCATGCGAACCGAGGCGCACCACACCGGCAGTTCGGTCGGCTTCTGCGCGCCCATGACTTCTGTCGGCGCCCTGTCCTGGGACGAAGGGGACGGGTGCTTAATTTTGTTTGTCATTTTTTTCGATCGAGGCGTTCAGGGTTTGCGCCGTGTCCAGCATGCGGCGCAAATAACTTTTAAGGGTGGTCCACTCTTCGGCCGAGAAACCTGCCAGCAGCGCGTTTTGCACACCGCAAAGAATGGCAGGAATTTCCCGGGCGGCGGCAAGGCCGGCTTCGGTCAGCTCCAAATTGACGACGCGGCGGTCTTCTGAGGAACGAGTGCGCCGGCACAATTCTTTGGCTTCAAGCCGGTCCAGCAGTCGCGTCATGGAGCCGGCGTCCAGGTCGCACTGGCGTGCGAGTTCAGCCGCCGTCGAAGCACAGCCGGTGTAGAGCTTGAGCATGGGCACCCATTGCGCATTGGTCAGGCCGGTGGGCTCCAGTTCACGCTCGACGCCCAGCGCCAGCAGAGAAATAATGCGGCGCATCATGTAGCCGACGCTCTCATTGGGCGTATAACCCTCGGTCCGGTAAAAGTCGCCAGGCAATGGGGTCGATGCGTCGCTGCAGCCTTCTGAATGTGGTGTTGAATCCATGCCTCAATATTACTTGTTTAAGCAATCATTGTCAAGCCTGTCTTTGCATTGCCAAGCTTTAAAGTTAAAATCCCTCCATGGCCACTTCAACCTTATCTTCCCGCTCCTCCAACGTGGCTGGCGCACCCGGCTTACCCACCGCCAAGGGATCGCCTCGCTCGCTGTCGGGGCTGCTGCCCTTTTTGCGTCCGTATTCATTCCGGATCGGTCTGGCGGTGCTGTTTCTGGTGATGGCGGCAGTGGCGACGCTGGTGTTCCCGCTGGCGCTGCGCAGCTTGATTGACGGCGGCCTGGGCGCTGCCGGCAAGGGCGAGCAGTTGATGGCGCTGCGCACTCACTTTTTCGAGCTGTTCGGCGTGGCGGCGGCCCTGGGGCTTTTCTCGGCCGGCAGGTTCTACGCCGTCAGCTGGCTGGGCGAGCGGGTCACGGCCGACATCCGCAATGCGGTGTATTCCCATGTGGTGCGGCAAAGCCCCGAGTTTTTTGAAACCACGCAAACCGGCGAAGTGCTCTCGCGCCTGACCGGCGACACCACGCTGGTGCAGACGGTGGTCGGATCTTCACTGAGCATGGGCCTGCGCAATGCGGTCATGGGCATGGGCGCTTTGGGCATGCTGGTGGTCACCAACCCCTACCTGATGGTGCAGGTGCTGGGCGGGCTGCTGCTGATCGTGGCGCCCTCGGTGTGGTTTGGACGCCGGGTGCGCAGGCTGTCGCGCGCCAGCCAGGACCGGGTGGCTGATTCGAGCGCCATCGCGGCCGAAGTGCTCAATGCCGTTCCGGTGGTGCAAAGCTATACCGCCGAAGACCGGGAATCTGCGCGTTTCGACCGTTCCACCGCCGAGGCGTTCCACGTTGCCATCCGGCGCACCAAAGCCCGGGCGGTGCTGGTGGCCTTCATCATCATTGCCACCTCGGCGGCCCTGCTGTTTGGCCTGTACCAGGGCACGCAGGCAGTGGTGCGCGGCGACATTTCTGCCGGCCACCTGGGCCAGACGGTGGTCTATGTGATCATCCTGGCCAGTGCGGCGGCGGTGCTGGGCGAGGTCTATGGCGACCTGCTGCGGGCGGCGGGCGCTACCGAACGGCTGATGGAACTGCTGGAAAGCACCTCCCCGGTCAGTTCACCTGCTGATCCTGTTCCTGCCAAAGTGGTGCGGGCCGGCAGTGCCATCAAATTCGAAGCCATTGAATTTCATTACCCCTCCCGCCCCGCGCAGCCCGCCTTGCGCAATTTCAGTCTGGATGTGGCGGCGGGTGAAACCGTGGCCATCGTCGGCCCCAGCGGCGCGGGCAAGAGCACGGTGTTCCAGCTGCTGCTGCGCTTTTACGACCCCCAGTCGGGCCGAATCGAACTTGACGGCGTTACCACCCGCGACATGTCGCTGCA
>JAQGMZ010000250.1 GCA_028292045.1 Polaromonas sp.
GGGGCCGCCCTGCGGGCCGGCGTTGCGCAAAATCAGGATGTGGCCGGCGGTGACGTCGAGGTTTTCGTCGTCCACCGCCGTCTTCATCGACGGGTAGTCGTCGAACACCAGCGCCGGTCCGGTGTGCTGGAAGTAGCGCGGCGCGCAGGCGCTGGGCTTGATCACGCAGCCGTCGGGCGCGAGGTTGCCGCGCAGCACGGCCAGCGCGCCTTCGGCATAGATCGGGTTGCTCAGCGGGCGGATCACGTCATGGTTGTAGACCTCGGCGCCGACCAGGCTGTCGCCCAGCGGCTTGCCGGTCACGGTCAGCGCATCGAGCTGGAGATGGCCTTTCAGCACGCTCATCATGCCCAGCATGCCCCCGGCGTAATAGAAGTCTTCCATCAGGTAGGTATCGCCGCTCGGCCGGATGTTGGCGATCACCGGCACGGTGCGGCTGGCGGCGTCGAAGTCGTCCAGGTCAACGGCGCAGTGATTGCCAGCCCGGCGCGACATCGCCACCAGATGGATGATGGCGTTGGTCGAGCAGCCCATGGCCATGGCGACGGTGATGGCGTTTTCAAACGAGGCGCGCGTCAGCATTTTTGCCGGAGTCAGGTCTTCCCAGACCATGCCGACGGCGCGGCGGCCGCATTCGGTCGCCATGCGGATGTGGTTGGAATCGACCGCCGGAATCGACGAGGCGCCCGGCAGCGTCAAGCCGATGGCTTCGGCAATGCCGGTCATGGTGCTGGCCGTGCCCATGGTCATGCAGTGGCCGTGGCTGCGCGCAATGCCGCCTTCGACTTCCAGCCACTGGGTTTTGTCGATCTTGCCGGCGCGGCGCTCGTCCCAGTATTTCCAGGTGTCCGAGCCGGAACCGAGTATCTTGCCCTTGACGTTGCCGCGCAGCATCGGGCCGGCGGGCATGTAGATGAAGGGCACGCCGGCGCTGAGTGCGCCCAGCACCAGGCCGGGCGTGGTCTTGTCGCAGCCGCCCATCAGCACCGCGCCGTCGATCGGGTGGCTGCGCAGCAGTTCTTCCACGTCCATGGCGAGCATGTTGCGGTAGAGCATGGTGGTCGGCTTGACCAGCGATTCGGACAGCGACAGGGCGGGTAATTCGAGCGGAAAGCCGCCGGCATGCAGCACGCCGCGTTTCACATCTTCGACCCGCTGCTTGAAGTGGCCGTGGCAGGTGCCGATGTCGCTCCAGGTGTTCAGGATCGCGATGACCGGCTTGCCTTCCCAGTCCTCGGGTCCGTAGCCCAGCTGCATGACGCGTGAGCGGTGGCCGAAGGAGCGGACGTCGTCGGGGGCGAACCAGCGGGCGCTGCGCAGCTCTGCAGGGGTTTTCAGGGTCATGGAGTTGTGTGTGAAATCAGGTGGAACAGAAATTAAAGCACTAATATATTAGTGTGTCAATGCTATGATTTACCCTTGCCTGCTGCAGCTCAACACTGAAAAATTTGAATGAATGCCCTGGAAAAACTTGCGCCGCCCAAGCTGGACCGCACCCGCCAGTCTGCGCCCCAGGTGTTCGAAGCCCTGCGCGAACTGATCGTTTCGTTTCAGCTCGAACCCGGCACGCTGCTGCAGCGTGCCGAACTGGCCGAGCATTTCGGCATCAGCCAGACGCCGATCCGGGATGCCTTGCTGCGGCTGGGCGAAGAGCAGCTGGTGGATATTTTTCCGCAGCACGCCACGGTGGTCAGCCGGATTGATTTGTCCGCGGCCCTGCAGGCGCATTTCCTGCGCAGGGCGATTGAACTGGAAATACTGACCATGCTGTGCGCGCTGCCAGAGGCAGAGCACGGCGCGCTGGTTGAACGCCTGAACGCAAGCTTGGCGGTGCAGCAGTCCGCGCTTGAGCCGCTGGACGTCTCAAAGCTGGCGGTGGCTGACCAGGCTTTTCACCAGGCGCTGTACGAGACCGCCCAGGTGGGGCCGCTGTGGGCACTGGTGCGCAGGCAAAGCGGCCATGTCGACCGGTTGCGCCGGCTGAACCTGCCGGTTGCGGGCAAGCCCCAGGCCATCGTGCGCGACCATCGGGCCATTGTCAGCGCCGTTGCCGCCCGGGACGCACCCGCTGCCGCGCAAGCACTGCGACTGCATCTGGCCGGAACGCTTTCCTTTGTCGACGACATCCGGCAGCGTTACCCGCAATGGATTGTCGCGTCGGGGCGTTGAGCGCCTGGGAAATCTGCCCAAACCGCTGTGCGCGTCAAGTTAACCTGCCGCTGTCGCGCTGCATCAGGAATTCGGCCAGCAGTGGGTCGTCCAGCTGGACGCCGGCCGAGCCTCTGGACAAAAAACCGCCGCGTTTCAGCTTTTCAATCGACGAGCGCACCTTGGAGACTGTCGGCTTCGCGCCGGGAATGGACGCCAGTGCTTTTAGCGTGGCCTGGCTCAGCGGAGCCTGTCCCCTGGCCAGCACCAGCAGCACGGCCTGGTCGAACGCATCGACCGAATTGAGCAGCGCTTGCCAGATGGCCACCTGGTGGTCGCTTGCCATGTATTTCTGCAGACCCTGGCGCGCATCGGTCATGCCTTCTGCCGACATGGCCTTGACCATGTCGCGCATCAGTGCCGGCTTGCAGCCGATTCTTTCAAAAACTGCCTGAAGCCCTTCCAGCGCCAGCGTTTTTTCCGGGTGCACCGTGCTGAAATGTGTTGCGAGACGTTGCAGAAATTCATCGCCCAGGAACGGAAAGTCAATCACCTGGGCAAACTGGTACATCGGCGCGCCTGCGGTGTTCATGAGCCGGGCCAGCCCTTCCTGCGATGAACCGGTAAACACGGCGCACACCTGGCCACGTTGCTTGTGCAGCACCGCGCGCAGTGATGCAACCAGGGACACCCCGTCGGGGGCCTCGCCCAGGGTTTGCACTTCGTCCAGCATCAGCAGGACGCGGCCTTTGTGCCGTGCCGCCAGCCGGGTGACCAGCGTGTCCAGGCGCAGGGCTGATGCCTCAGGCAAGGCGCGGCGCTGCGGTGCTTCGCCCAGGTCAATGCTGGCGCCCAGCAGGCCAACGCGCCTGACCGGCGTCTTGGCCAGCTTTCCCAGGCGGCTATCCGGAACTGCCAGGTCATCCAGCGCCTCTTCCAGCGCATGGTTGACTGCGGCCAGCGGCGCTGATTTATGCAGCCACAGGTCGGCATAGACCGGCAACAGGCCTGCCGCCCGGGCCTCGGGGGCCAGGTCGTGGTCCAGAAAAAAAGTCTTGCCCACCCGTCGTGGGGCAAACAGGGCCAGCGGCCGTCCCGGCTGGGCGGCCAGCAGCGCCAGGTAGGCCTGGGCCAGGCCGGGACGCCGGACTTCAACGTCGTCGAAGGTCTTCATGCGGTATTGTCGTCGATTGTCGTAAAAATCGCAATTGCTGCTAATACGACAATCAACGGCAATGGGCCCGCGATTTTCGCTTACCGGGAAGCGGCCGCCGCAGGGGCGCTGGCCGATGGCGTTGCAAGCCCTGCGGCATCTGACGCCTGGGCCGGCACCGGCGCTGGCATGGCGGGGGCTACCGGCGTAAGCACAGGCGCGGCGGGAGCGCTGAAGGCGGTGGGGGCTTGCACCGGCACGTTCGGTGCGGCCTGCACCGTGCCGCCGTGGAACTTCATCATCAGCGGCACGATGAGCAGGGCCACGATGTTGATGATCTTGATCAGCGGGTTGATGGCCGGGCCTGCCGTGTCCTTGTACGGGTCGCCCACGGTGTCGCCGGTCACGGCCGCCTTGTGCGCGTCCGAGCCCTTGCCGCCGTGGTGGCCGTCTTCAATGTATTTCTTGGCATTGTCCCATGCGCCGCCGCCCGAGGTCATCGAGATGGCGACGAACAAACCGCCCACGATCACACCCAGCAGCAACGCGCCGAGCGCGGCGAAGCCGTTGGCCTGACCTGCGACGGTGGTGATCACGTAATACACCACCACCGGATCGAGCACCGGCAATAGTGAGGGCAGGATCATCTCCCGGATCGCCGCCTTGGTGACGAGATCGACCGTGCGGGCATAGTCTGGCTTGGTCTCGTAGGTCATGATGCCGGGGTTTTTCGCGAACTGGTCGCGCACGTCCTTCACCACTTCGCCTGCGGCACGGCCCACCGCCGTCATGCCCATCGCCCCGAACAGGTAGGGGAGCAATGCGCCGAGCAGCAATCCGACGATCACATAGGGGTTTTCGAGGCTGAAATCGACCGTCACATCGGAGAAGTACTCGCGCAAATCAGCGGTGTAGGTGGCGAACAGCACCAATGCAGCAAGGCCCGCCGAACC
>JAQGMZ010000267.1 GCA_028292045.1 Polaromonas sp.
CCGTACTGCCCAGCATCATCGACACGCCGGCAAATCGCGCCGACATGCCGGATGCCGACGCCAGCCGTTGGGTCACACCGGAGGCGCTGGCCGCCGTGATTGCCTTCCTGCTGTCGGCCGATGCCGCGCCGATTACCGGCGCCTGCCTGCCAGTGTCCGGGCGGGTTTGAACCGGCCACTACACCGAATGCCAGGCGCACCGCGGTGCCGCCGGGCCACCCAACCATAAAAACAAAGAGACCTCGCATGCGACTCATTACCTTCATCAATTCCCACGGCCAGGCCCGTGCCGGCGCTTTCCTGAACAAGGATCAGGAAGTGCTCGACCTGCAGGCGGCATGCCTGGCAGTGCAGGGCGCCGCCAGCAGCGTGTTCGACAGCGTACAGGCGCTGGTCGACGGCGGCGACCAGGCACTCGAACTGGCGCGCGCGCTGGTCAGGCGCGCGCCCGCCGGCGCGGTGCAGGCGCGTGCCGAAGTCAGGTTGCGCGCACCGATACAGCCGCCGCCGCAGATCCGTGACTGCCTCTGTTTCGAGCTGCATCTGAAGCAGAGTTTTGCCGCTGCCCGCCGCACCCGCGCCCTGCGCGAAGCGGATCCGGAAGCGGCACTGAAAGCCATGAACACGCGTGCCGACGACCGTGTCCTCGCCACCTTCAACAAGCAGCCGCTCTATTACAAGGGCAACCGCTTTGCCGTCATCGGCGCCGACGACGACGTGATCTGGCCGAGCTTTTCCAAGGCGCTCGATTTCGAACTGGAATTCGGCTGCTACATCGGCAAACTCGCAAAGGACGTGCCGCGCGAGAAAGCGCGCAACTACATCGTCGGCTACACCATCTTCAACGACATCAGCGCCCGCGACGCGCAGTCGAGCGAGATGGGCGGCATGCTCGGCCCGGCCAAGGGCAAGGACTTCGACACCGCCAACGTGATGGGCCCGTGCCTGGTCACCGCAGACGAGCTGCCCGACCCTTACAACCTGACCATGATCGCCCGGGTCAATGGCGAGGAATGGGGCCGGGGCAACACCAGCGACATGCGCTGGCAGTTCGAAGACCTGATCGCCCATATTTCCCGATCCGAGACGCTGCATGCCGGCGAATTCCTCGGCTCGGGAACCGTCGGCAACGGCTGCGGGCTGGAGCAAATGCGCTACCTGAAGGCGAATGACGTGGTGGAGCTGGAAGTCGAGGGCATCGGCATCTTGCGCAGCCGCATTGTCCGTCCAGCCGCGCCCGCCCCGGTTTAACGCCGGCGCAGCGGCCGGGCGCCTGCGCCGGGCGAAGGCCGTCCGCAGCTCATCGACACCTTTGCTCATTTCGTCGAGAGTGACCAGGGGAATTCGGCCCGGCAAAGGAGCGATCATCGATGGGGCAGCGCCGCCTGGCGGCTCGTTCCTTTTCTACCATGGAAGTCATCGATGAAGACCTATTCCACCATTCCTGAACGCGGCGACTTTGCCTTTCAGATGCTGGTTGCGCCTTACCAGGTCAGCGGCAAAACCCTGGCCGACCCGCGCGGCTACTTCGGCCTGCGCATGACCAAGCATTCGGCATTCGGCTGCGCCCGCGACGAGGAAGGCCATTTGTATTCATTCGTGCGCTCGCTCAATTCGCCCACCGGCACGGCCAACCCGATGAAGTTCGTCTACCAGTCCAGCCGGGTCGATGGCAAGACGCTGCGCATCGACAAGGCGCGCACGGCAGCGCAGGCCATGACCGCCATGCCCGGGCGCGCGCTGGAAGGCGACACCATGCACTGGTCCAGCGTGCCCGGCGAGCCCGGCAACGCCTGGTCGGTGGCCGCCTCGGGCGAGCGGCTGAGCTGGAAGGAAGAGGGACTTTACGAGCTGTCCGGCGCCTTGATGGGCGAGGGATTCCAGTGGTACCTGCCCGGGCCGGAATGGGGCATGTTCTACGTTTCGCAGCTCTATGAGCTGCAGGGCACTTGCGAAGGGCGAAAGGTCAAGGGCGCGATGGCACTGGACCAACCCTACATGGTGGAAGGCGGCGCGATCCACTTTCAAAAAGACCCGATCGTCCACAACAAGAAGCATGTGGCCTGGTGGTCATTCGTCACCATCTACAAGGACGGCAGCTGGGACACCGGATCATTCATGGTCGGCCACGACAACCTCGGCTACGCGATTTTCCAGAACGACAAGGGCGAGTTGCGCACCACCACCGATGTTGAAGCCACGGTCAGGCACAAGCCCGGCAGCTGGTTTGCCGAATCCATCGTGATCACCGTGGAAGGCGATGAGCGGTGGGAATTTTTGCCCGACCCGTATGGCGAGATGGCCGACTTCGCCGGAGGTTTCCCAGTCACCGCCCAGCAGGAAGGGCGCTGGCGCCGGGTTGGCGACACCCGCGAGCCCGACCGCTGGTTCGGCTGGGGCGAGTCCGACCGGCGCAACGGCACGGCGCGCAACATCCTCGGCGCCGACCTTTGAACAATCATTCCATAAGAAAGAAAAACATGTCTTCGTTTCGTTCCGCTCTCCGTGCTGTCACGGCAACCCTTGGCATTGCCGCAGCACTGGCCGCCTCAGCCGAAGCCTATCCCGCGAAGCTGATCACTTTTGTCGTTCCCTTTGCCGCCGGGGCCGCGCCCGATGTGTTTGTGCGGACCATTGCCCGCGATATTTCCCGCCAGACGGGTGTGCCGACCATCGTGGAGAACCGGCCCGGCGCAGGCTCGATTCTGGCGGTTCAGACCGTGGCCCGGGCCGCGCCCGATGGCTACACCGTGCTGGTCACCGGCAATGTGGCCTTCACCGGCAACCCCCATGTGTTCAAAAAGCTGGGCTACGACCCGGTAAAGGATTTCACGCCCGTCACGACGCTGTCGAAGGGGCCGATGTACCTCTACGTAAATCCGCAAAAGGTGCCCGCCACCAATGTCGCCGAGCTGCTGCAGCTGATCCGCAAGGACCCGGACAAGTATTCGTACGGCTACACCAGCATCACCACGCGCCTGCCGGCCGAAGTGCTGCAGCAGTCCACCGGCGTGAAGATTCTGGGCGTTCCGTACAAAAGCGGGTCTTCTGCGACGCCGGACCTGCTCAGCGGCCAGATCGACATGCTGTTCACCGACTTTTCGCCATGGACGTTCGTGAACTCGGGCAAACTGCGCGCCATCGGGGTGACCGACCTCAAGCGCAGCCCCTTTGCGCCAGAGTTGCCCACTTTTGAAGAAGCAGGCGTCAAGGGCATGGACATCGGTTTCTGGCTGGCGGCCTATCTGCCTGCCAATGCGCCAGCGCCCGTGGTCGCCCAGCTGCACCAGTTGCTCTCTACGGCCACCAAGGCACAGGAACTGAAACCTTCCTACCTGGCCTCCGGGACCTTTGAATTCCTGATGCCGGTGGGAGAACTGGCCAAGTTTCAGGCGAAGGAAGGTGCTGCCTGGGGCCGGATCATCCGCGCTGCCGGCATCCAGCCCGAATAAGCCGTTGCCCCGACCTGAACGCGGGCGGCCCCTGGCCGCTTGCCGCACCTCCCCAATCAAAGAAAGAAAAAGATCATGCTGAATCGCAAGCAACTCGCGGCTGCCGCATGGATGGTCGGCTTTGCCGGCCTGGCCGCCGCACAGTCCTCGGTCACCCTGTTCGGAAAAATCGATTCCGCCTACGTCAAAAAGATCGGTTCGCCCAACAAGATTCTGGATGAGGGGGCGCAAAGCCGCTTCGGGATTCGCGGGACCGAAGACCTGGGCGGTGGCCTGAGCGCATTTTTCTGGCTTGAAAACCGGTTCAAATCCGACACGGGCCAGCAAAACGGCGCGCGGTTTTTCCAGGGCCAGTCGATCCTGGGCCTCAAGGGCGACTGGGGCAGCGTCACGGTGGGCCGGGATTACGTGGCCGGCTACATCGAGGCGCAGATCGTTCCCGATCCGTTCATCCACACCGGTGTCTCGTCCATGGTGCTGACCGGCACGGGCGGCATCGGCACGGTGCGCAACGACGGCGCCATCACCTACCAGTATAAAAATCCGGTTTTCAGCGTTTCCGCGCAGCGCGCCAACGCCGTCGAGCCGAACAGCGCAGCGCTTCCGGCGGCGCCAACCCGTGAACACCCGGTGAGCCTGGGCGCCTCCTACCGCCTGGGGTCGCTCTACGCCGCCTACAGCTACGACAATCCCGGCGGTCTCAACGACAGGTGGCAATTTGCCGCCTTGCAGGCGCCTGTCGGCCCGGTCACGCTGTCGGCTGGCTATGGCAGCGGCCACGCCAACGACAACTCCCGGCGGCGCAGCCTGATCGTCGGCGCCTTTCTGCCGGTCGGCGTCGGGCGCGTCAAGATCGCCTATGGCAGCCTGAAGAACACCAGCACCGATGCAAAGCTCATGGACAAGTTCGCCATTGGCTACAACCACAACCTGTCCAAACGCACCTTCGCCTACCTGAACCTGGCGCGCGACCAGCGGGCGCTCAGCAGCAAGGGCGGCTTCGACGTAGGCATCCAGCACAATTTCTGACGCCGGGCTGAACCACGATGTCCACGCAAGCCCCTTCTGAAGATCAGCCCCGGGGCATTCTCAGCGGCCTGCGGGTCATTGACCTGTGCTGCGGGCTTGCGGGCAGCGCGGCGGCTTTGTACCTTTCCGAAGCCGGTGCGGACGTGCTGAAAATTGCGCGTCCACCGCTGGACGCTACAGACGATGCCGTGCTGTTCCGGGTACTTGACCGGGGCAAGCGCCGCGTCGATGCCGGGCTGGGGGAAAACCAGGCATCCGCCGCGCTCCAGTCGCTGCTGACAACGGCCGACGTGCTGGTGCACGACCTGACGCCGGCAGAGGCCAAAGCCTGGTCGCTGGGCGAATCCACCCTGGCCAGGCAATACCCGCAGCTGGTGGTGGCCTCGATCAGCGCCTGGCCGCGCGGCCATGCCTGGGCGGATTCGCCGCTGCGCGAAACCCTGGTGCTGGCGCGGCTGGGCCTGCTCGACGAGCAGCCGGGCCACCGGCCGGGGCCGATTTTCATCCGCATGCCGTTTGCCAGCTGGATTGCCGGCTGGCTCAGCGCGATTGGCGTGATGGCGCGCCTGCTGGCCCGCGACCGGGACGGGCGCGGCGGCGTGGCCAACACCAGCCTGGCGCAGGCGGCCTTGGTGACGATGACGATGCACTGGTCACGCGCCGAGCGCCCCAGCCCGGCCTTTGCCAAAGGGCTGGACAAGAACACGCCCATTCCCCTGCACCAGTGCGCGGACGGGCGCTGGATTCATGTCCATTACTCGCCCGACGCCGCGCCGTGGATGGCGCAGGCGCTGGCGGAAATGGGCGGGGAGGCGGTGGCGCAGGCCAATGCCCTGTGGCCGCCCAGCCATGTGGCGCCCAACTTCGGCGCCAACAAACAGATCATGGCCACCCGATCGGCCCAGGAGTGGGTGGCGCATTTTTGGGCCCACGACGTGTCGGCGCAGATCGCCGCGCCCTTTGGCGACATCTACGGCGACGCGCAGGCGCGGCTCAACGGCTATGCGGTCGAGGTGGACGACCCGGTGCTGGGGCGCACCTGGCAGCCTGGCCCGGCTTACAGCATCGATCCTCCAGCGCGTGTGCGCCAGCCCTTGCCAACAGATGCGCCTGACAAGGCCCCCGCGTGGACAAGCGCGCCTGCCCGCGCAGCGCCGCTTGCCGCTGGCCGGGATGATGAAGCGGCCCTTTCTCTGCCCCCGCTGCATGGCCTGAAGGTGCTTGACCTGGGCGCCTACCTGGCCGGCCCGTTCGCCTGCATGGTGCTGGCCGACCTGGGCGCCGAGGTCATCAAGGTCGAGCCGCCTGCGGGCGACGCAATGCGGCGACTGGAAAAGATTTTTGCCGGAACGCAGCGCGGCAAGCGCGGCCTGGCGCTCAAGCTCGGCGTGCCCGGCAGCCAGCCGGTGCTGGAGGCGCTGGTGGGCTGGGCCGATGTGGTGCACCACAACGTGCGCCTGCCGGCCGCCCGCAAGCTGGGCATTGCGCCCGAGCAGCTGCGCGCCCTCAAGCCCGAGCTGGTCTGCGCCCATGTCAGCTCCTACGGCCCCACGGGCCCGCGCGCCAACTGGCCAGGATTCGACCAGCTGATGCAGGCCTCCTGCGGCTGGGAAGTCGAGTGCGGCGGCGCAGGCAACCCGCCCGTGTGGCTGCGCTTCGGCGTGGGGGATTACCTGGCGGGGCTGGCATCGGTGTTTGCCTTGCTGCTGGCGCTGTACCAGCGCGCGCGCACCGGTCAGGGCCAGGCCGTGTCGTCGTCCCTGCTCGGCGCCATGCTGGTGACGGCCAGCGAAGCCATCGTGCTGGCCGACGGAAGCCTCACGCCGATGGCGCACCTCGACGCCGCGCAGACCGGCGTGTCGCCCACGCACCGCCTCTATCGATGCCGTGATAACTGGATTGCCGTGGCCGCCTTGACGGCGCCCGAGGCGGCGTCTTTCTGCCGGGTGACGGGCGCCGACCCGGTTGCTTTTTTAGCCGCCATGGACAGTGCAGCCGCGCTGGCCGGTTTGCAGGCAGCAGCCGTACCCTGCGAGCTTGTCCTTCAGGCGCAGGCCGAGTCCTTTCTGGCCAGCGCCGACCATGCCGCCGGTGGCCTGCATGCGCATTACCCGCATGCCCAGTACGGCGCGCTGCAGCAGGTCGGGGCGCTGTGGGATTTCAGCGATTTGCCATTGGCCATCCACCGGCCGCCGCCCGTGCTCGGCGAGCACAGCCGCGAGGTGCTGGAAATGCTGGGTTTTGGCACGCAGGACATCGAGGCGCTGCAGGCCCAGGGCCTGACGCGTTTTTAAAACAATTGACCGGACGGGAAAACAAGCGATGAACGAACTGGATTTTTCAGGAAAAACGGTGCTGGTGGTGGGCGGCTCCAGCGGCATTGGCAACGGCATCGCACGGGCATTCAAGGTGCGCGGCGCCACCGTGCATGTCTGGGGCACGCGCGCCAGCGCCGCCGACTATGCCGACTCGCCCGACTCGCACCTGGAAGGGCTGCACTACGCGCAAAGGGATGTGTCGGATGCGGCCAGCATCGAGCACTGCGCGCTGCCGTTTGAACGCCTCGACGTGCTGGTGCAGGCGCAGGGCACGGTGCTGTACGACCTCCAGGAATTCAAGACCGCCGGCTTCAAGCAGGTGGTCGATGTCAACCTGACCAGCCTGATGACCTGCGCCGGCAGGTGTTATGAAGCCCTGAAGGCGGCCCGGGGCAGCATGGTCATCGTCAGCTCGGCGGCTGCTTTTCATTCGACACGCGGCAACCCGGCCTACAACGCCTCCAAGACCGGCGCCTTCGGCCTGACGCGCACATTGGGCGAGGCCTGGGCGCGGGACGGCATCCGCGTCAACGGCATCGCGCCGGGGCTGGTCGATACCAAGCTCACCCGCATCACCACCGCCAACCCGAAGCGGCTCGAAGGCGCTTTGCGCAACATTCCGCTCGGCCGCCTGGGCACGCCCGAGGACATGGCCGGCGCAGCGCTGTTCCTGGCCTCGCCGCTGTCGTCCTACATGCTGGGCCAGACCCTGCTGGTGGATGGCGGCATGCTGCTGGCTTGACCCGCGACCAAGGAAAAACAACCATGTCCTGGAATTTTGAAACCGATCCCGCCTTTCAGCTAGAACTCGACTGGATTGACCAGTTCGTCCGCGAAGAGGTCGAGCCCCTGGAGCATGTGCTGGGCAGCCCCTGGGACATCCATGCGCCCCTGTTCAAAACCCTGGTGCGGCCCTTGCAGCAGCAGGTCAAGACGCGCAAGCTGTGGGCCTGCCACCTGGGGCCGGAGCTGGGCGGACCGGGTTATGGCCAGGTCAAGCTGGCGCTGATGAACGAGATTTTGGGCCGTGCGCTGTTTGCGCCCATCGTGTTCGGCTGCCAGGCGCCCGATTCCGGCAATGCCGAAATCCTGGCGCATTACGGCACGCCGGCGCAAAAAGAGCGTTTCCTGCTTCCGCTACTGTCGGGCGACATCGTCTCGTGCTTTGCCATGACTGAACCGCAGGGCGGCGCCGACCCCCAGGTGCTGACCACCCGCGCCGTGCCCGAGGGCAATGACTGGGTCATCAGCGGCCAGAAATGGTTCGCCTCGAATGCGCGCTATGCGAACTTTTTCATCGTCATGGCCGTGACCGATCCGGCGGTGTCGGTCTACAAGGGCATGTCGATGTTCATCGTGCCGGCCGGCACGCCGGGCCTGGGCATTTTGCGCAATGTCGGCATGGCCGACGAAACAGCCACCCATGCCTACCTGGAATTCGACCAGGTGCGGGTGCCGGCCGATCACATGCTCGGCGCGCCCGGCGAGGCCTTTGCCGTGGCGCAGGTGCGCCTCGGCGGGGGCAGGGTGCACCACGCCATGCGCACCATCGGGCTGGCCCAGAAAGCCTTCGACGCTCTCTGCGAGCGCGCGCTGTCGCGCCACACGCAAGGCAGCCGGCTGGCCGACAAGCAGATGGTGCAGGAAAAAATTGCCGACTCCTGGCTGGAGCTGGAGCAGTTTCGCCTGCTGGTGATGCGCACCGCCTGGCGCATCGACCAGTACCAGGACTACCAGAAGGTGCGCAAGGACATCGCGGCGGTCAAGGCCGCCATGCCCAGGGTGCTGCACGACATTGCCGCCCGCGCCCTGCACCTGCACGGCTCCATCGGCGTGTCGTCGGAAATGCCTTTTGCCGGCATGATCTCGCGCGCCTTCCAGATGGGGCTGGCCGACGGCCCCACCGAAGTGCACAAGATCACCGTGGCCAAGCAAGTGCTGCGCGGCTACCAGCCCTGCGAGGCCTTGTTCCCGGCCTACCACCGCCCCACGGCGGCGGCGGCTGCGCGGCAAAAGTATCAAGCCGCGCTCGACGAAATCGCTCCATGACGCGGCCTGCCTGGCAGGCCGCGATCGATGTGGCGCGGCTTGCCCAGTGGATGGATGCGCAGCAACTCGAAAGCGGCCCGGTCACCGGCGCCGTGCAGCTCACCGGCGGCACGCAGAACATCCTGCTGCGTTTCAGGCGCGGCGCACAAGAATTCGTGCTGCGCCGCCCGCCCTTGCTCGCCGGGCCGGAAGTCCGCGCCACCATTGCCCGAGAGGCGCGGGTGCTGGCCGCGCTGGCAGGCACGGCGGTGCCGCACCCCAGGCTGATCGCCGCCTGCCTGGACGAGACGGTCCTGGGCGCGCCGTTCTACCTCATGGGGCCGGTCGAGGGCTTCAACGCGTCGGCCAACGCACTGCCGGCCTTGCATGCGGGCAGCCTTGAAGTCCAGCGACGCATGGGTTTTTCGATGGTCGATGCGCTGCTGCGCCTGGGCGAGGTCGATCCGCAGGCCGTCGGCCTGGGCGACTTCGGCAAGCCGCAAGGATTTCTGGCGCGCCAGGTGGCGCGCTGGTCCGGCCAGCTTGACGGCTACCGGGTGCATGCCGGCTGGCCGGGACCCGATGCGCTGCCCGGTGTGGCGCAGGTGGCGCGGTGGCTGCAGGCCCATCGCCCGGAACCCTCCCGCACCGGCATTTTGCACGGCGACTTTCACCTGGCCAACGTGATGTTCCGCCCGGATTCCGGCGAAGTGGCCGCCGTGATCGACTGGGAACTGGCCACAGTGGGCGACCCCCTGCTGGACCTGGGCTGGCTGGTGGCCACCTGGCCGGACGCCAGCGGGCAGGGCGCCGGCACCATCCAGGTCACGCCCTGGCGGGGTTTTGCCACCGCCGCCGAGCTGGTGGCGCACTACCGCGAACGCAGCCCGCGCGACCTGTCGTCCATCGACTGGTACGTGGTGCTGGCGCGCTTCAAGCTGGGCATCCTGCTGGAAGGCAGCCATGCGCGGTCCTGCGCCGGCACATCGCCCGAAGCGCTGGGCCGCCGGCACCATGCGTCGGCGCTGCGGCTGCTTGGCCAGGCGCAAGACCTGATGGCCCGGCTTGCCTGACTTGCCTGACTGCGGGCACGACCTTATTCCATTAATTTTTCAAGGAAACAACCATGAATGTCCAGAACAAACGCGTGATCGTCACGGGCTCCGCCAGCGGCATCGGCGCCAGTGCGCTGAAGGCGCTGACCGCTGCCGGCGCCCACGTGGTCGGCATGGACCTGGCGGACGAGGCCGGACGCCACCTAGCCGCCGCGTCTTCGGCGGCCGGCCCCGGCCAGGCGCACTATCTGCGCTGCGACGTCAGCCAGCGCCAGGAGGTCGAGGAGGCGTTTGGCGTCGCCGTTCGCCTGCTTGGCGGGCTGGACGCGCTGGTCAACGTTGCCGGCGTCGAGCGCAAGTCGCCCGCCGAATCGATCTCGCAGGAAGACTGGGACCTGATGTTCGACGTCAACGCCCGGGGCACGCTCAACACCAACCAGGCGGCTTTCACCCACCTGCGTGAGCGTGGCGGGCGAATCATCAACTTTGCCTCGGCCGCCGGCGTGATGGGCGTTCCCGGCCTCGCCCATTACTCGGCTTCCAAGGCGGCGGTGCTCGGCTGGACGCGAACGGCGGCCAAGGAATGGGGCAAGTACGGCATCACGGTCAATGCCGTGGCGCCGGCCATGTGGACACCGATGTACGAGAAGTTCCGCGAGCGCCTCGATGAGGCGCAGCTCAAGGCGCATGACGACATGATGGCCGGCCTGATTCCGCTGGGCGGCCGGCTGGGCGACCCGGACCACGACATGGCGCCGGTGCTCCTGTTCCTGGTCAGCGACGGCGCGCACTTCATCACCGGCCAGACGCTGGCGGTCGATGGCGGGCTGATGATTCCCTGAGAAAAACAAAAGTTATACAGATTGACAAAATATGTTCAGTAAATAGAATCGTGTTGCAGAATCCAGGCGAAATCTCGTTCCATTCCCCGTGTGCCGGTACGGCCGGGCGTAATTCAAACAACACCCATTGAGGAGACCTTCATGCTGATCGACGTTCACGCCCACCTGTTGACCCCCGGCATGTTCAGGCGCCACGAATTCTGGGGGCCGTTCATGAAGACACAGGGCCTGACCGTGGGCCATTTTTCACTCGGAACCAAGCAACCGTCCAAGGCCAAGAACGATGAAGAGGCCGAGGCTAATTTGCTGGCGCGCATGACGCACGCGGCCCGGCGCAAGCTGATGGCCGAGCGCGGCGTGGACAAGCTGGTGGTGTCCGCGCCGTCGCATGCGTTCATGTACTGGGCCGGCGAGTTCGGTGATGAATACGCGCACATCTGCAATGACGAGATGTCCGCTTTCTGTGCCGAGGACCGCGCGCATTTCGATTTCTGGGCGCATGCCAACCTGGCCAATCCGGCGGGCGCCGCGCGCGAGATCGAACGCGCCGTGACCCAGCTCGGCGCCAAGGGCGTGTGCGTCGGCGGTGCCAACTTCAACGGCCTGGAAGCGCACAGCGAGGAACTGTTTCCGGTCTGGGAAGTGCTGCAGCGCCTGGAGGTGCCGGTGATGGTGCATGGCTACAACCAGTCGATCTGGCTGGGCGAAAACCACCACACCGACAAGTTCGAGACCAGTTCCATCGTCGGCGACTGTGTCGATGAAACGCTGTTTTTCTGGTACCTGATCAACGGCGGCGTGCTGGATACCTTTCCGCACCTCAAGACCTACATCACGCACGCGGGCGGCATGGCGGTGTTCCAGCTCGGCCGCCTGCACGACCTGAATCGGGTGATGGGCCCCGATTCGTGCAACCAGCGCCCGCTGATGGACTACATGCCCAATTTCTACTTCGACCTGGATGTGCACCACCCCGCCCTGCGGCGCGCCGTGGCCGAGGTGGTCGGGGTGGACAACCTGCTGTACGGCACCAACTTCGGCGGCGCCTATGACCACGGCGACCTGACCGCCGGCATCGGCCTGTCAGACATCGACCGCGCCAAAGTGCGCAGTGGCAACGCCATCAAGCTGCTCAAGCTGTGACCACGCCGGATTTGCCACCGGTCTGGTGGGCTTGCGCGCTGTCCGAGTCGGTGAACGACAAACAACCGCTGGCGGTGGTCTGCAACGGCGAAGCGCTGGCGCTGTTCCGCAATGCAAGCGGCGAAGCTTTTGCGCTGGAAGACCGCTGCCCGCACCGGCGCGTGCCGCTGTCGCTGGGCACGGTCAAGCCCGGCGGCCTGCAATGCGGCTACCACGGCTGGACCTTTGACGGCAGGACGGGGGCCTGCACCGCCATTCCCAACCTGCGGGACACCGAGCGCGTGCCGCCGCGCTATGGCGCGCGCGCCTATCCGGTGGCCGAAGCAAATGGTTTCGTCCATGTCGGCCTGGGTGGGCTTGAACGCAGCCGCCCGACCCAGGGCTTGTCCAGCGCCGGCTACCAGCCGCAGGGCAGGGAGTTCACGGGCGCTGCGACGGTCAACATGGCGCATGGCGAATACCTGGCCGCGATGCTCGACGGCCCGGACTGCCTGCTGGCTTTCGATGGCGTTCGCATGACTGATTTTTTCCTGGGGGATGCGCGCCGCGAAGGCGGAGCCCTGGTGCTCGACCGGGGCGCGGTCTGGAAAAACCAAATGCTGCCGTCTAATTTCGTGGTCGATTACCCGCTGATCGTTCGCACCACGCTGGCGCTGGCGGGCGGCGCGGTCCAGGTGGACCTGCTCGATGCCGATGAGTCGCCGGTCGTCACGGTGCTGATGGGCGCCAGCCCGAACCGGCGCGGCACCACCAGCCTGTGCTGGCGCGGCTTCTGGCATGCGGCCCGCCTGCCGGGCGCGCCCCTGCGCTGGCGCAGCGCCCGCGCTCTGGGAAAACCGCCGTTCGAGGTGTTCCACGACATCAAGGGTGCGGCCATAGCCGCGCTGCTCGTCGCGCCGTCGCGCGACCTGGACGCCGCTCGCGCCGGCCTCGCCGTTCCCTTTCGCGCCAGCGCTGCCGCTTGAAGCCAGAAACAGGGAGTTTTCATGACCACCGCCACCCTTGCCGAAGCCCCGCCCGTCGAAGCGTCCCGCAAAGCGCCGCGCCGCGACTGGACGCCCATCAACTACGACCTGCGCGACACCTGGTTCCCGGTGTCGCACAGCCGCGATGTGGGCGAGCGGCCGATTCGCCGCATCATCCACGCACAGCTTTACTTTTTGTGGCGCCAGCACGGCCGGCCGATGGCGGCGGAGTTCCCGCCCGACCAGCCGGAGCGTCTGCGGCCCCAGGCCAGCGCCTTCACCGGCGGGTCCGGTTTCTATCCGGTGGTCGAGCGCTATGGCTACCTCTGGGCCTGGTACGGCAATCCGGAGCATGCTGATGCGCGGATGATTCCGCACATTCCTTTCTTGCCGCTGGATGGCAGCCTGCCGGGCTACACCCAGCGCACGGTGCGTTTCGATACCACCTCGGCGCTGTCGGTCGAAAACCTGATCGACCTGACGCACGCCGACTTCCTGCACGCCAACACCATTGGCGACGGCATTTCCGAGTCCGACGTGGTCGAGGTCGAATGGACGTCCGAAACCGTCACCCGCACCCGCACGGTGACGCAAAAATCGGTCGCGCCCATCATGCGCTGGGTCGGCGGCGTGCGCGCCAAGTTCCAGGATTTCCGCGCCGT
>JAQGMZ010000269.1 GCA_028292045.1 Polaromonas sp.
GCTACACGCCGGCGGTGTTCCTGCTGGCGCTGGCGGGGGCGCTGCTGGCGCCGCTGCTGCTGGACTGGACCTGGGGCGAGGCGCTGGACAAGGCGCTGGTGCTGCTGGTGATCGCCTGCCCGTGCGCGCTGGTCATCTCCACGCCGGTCACCGTGGTCAGCGGCCTGTCAGCGGCGGCGCGCCGCGGTATCCTGATCAAGGGCGGCACCTACCTGGAAAAAGCGCGGCTGCTCAAGGCGATTGCACTGGACAAGACCGGCACGCTCACCGAAGGCAAGCCCCGGCTGGTGGAGTGGCAAACCTGGGGCAATGCCGACCATGCGCTGGCCTCGCAGGCAGCCGCCAGCCTGGCGTCTAGAAGCGACCATCCGGTGTCCAAATCCATCTTGGCGGGCTTGAGCTCGCCAGCGCTTGAAGTGCAAAACTTCACCGCGCTGGCCGGGCGCGGCACCTCGGGCCGCATCGACGGGCAGGAATACGTGCTGGGCAACCACCGCCTGATGCTGGAGACCGGACGCAGCGACGCAGCGCTGAAATCAGCAATGCTCAAGCACGAGCGGCAAGGTCGCACCGTGACGCTGCTGGCGGGGGAAGCAGGCGTGCTGGCTCTGTTCGCGGTGGCAGACACCATCAAGGAAGCCTCCAAACAAGCCATTGCCGACCTCAAGGCGCTGGGCGTGGTGCCGGTGCTGCTGACCGGCGACAACGCTGCCACCGCCCAAGCCATTGCAGCGATTGCCGGCATTGCCGACGCCCGGGGCGACATGCTGCCCGTGGCCAAGCTCGAAGCCATCAAGGAATTGCAGCAGCGCTATGGCGCCACCGGCATGACCGGCGACGGCATCAACGACGCGCCGGCGTTGGCGCAGGCCGACATCGGCTTTGCCATGGGCGGTGCGGGCACCGACACGGCGATGGAGGCCGCCGATGTGGTCATCATGAACGACGACCTGCAGCGGGTGGCCGAAACCGTGCGGCTGTCCAGGCGAACCCACGCCGTCTTGTGGCAGAACATCACCCTGGCGCTGGGCATCAAGAGCGTGTTCTTGCTGCTGGCGGTGTTTGGCGGCGCCACGATGTGGATGGCGGTGTTTGCGGACATGGGCGCGAGTTTGCTGGTGGTGGCCAATGGCTTGCGGTTGTTGGGCGGCGCAAAAACTTCCAGGCTCGTGCCCCAGGCCGGCCCTGCGCAAGCCGGATCGCATGCCCATTGAGCCGGCAGCTTCAGTCTTGCTCGCCGAACAGGTCTTTCTTGCCTTTTTTCTGCAGCGGCGCCGCGCTTAGCTGGTCGGCCGGGTAAGGGAGCAAGAAGTCCATGGTCTGCTCCACGCGGGCACTCAGCCAGTCGTCGTAAGCCCCCTCGGGCAGCACCACGACCATTCTTTTTTCATCGTCCGGCCGGTGAAAATTCTTCATCAGCAAATGATGTTCGGCATTGATCGTCAGCATGGCATAGCTGTACAGCACGTCCCCCGTGGGCGATTTCCAGCGGGACCACAAACCGGCCAGGCCGATGGGCTTGCCGTCGGCGCGGCTGATACGGGTCGGCACGGCCTTGCTGCTGCGCCAGTCCGGCTCATAAAAGGCTTCCACCGGAATGATGCAGCGCTGCCCCTGGCGCCAGGCATCGCGAAAACTTGGCTTGGCCGCCGCCGTCTCGCTGCGCGCGTTGTAGGTTCTCTTGCCGACAGAGGCGTCTTTTGCCCAATGCGGAACCAGGCCGAACTGGCCGGGCAGGGCTTCACGTTCGGGTACGGCCTCATCGCCGGCATCCGCCTCTGGCGGGCGGCGCACCAGGCTGGCCCCGTACAAGGGCCAGACGTCGGCACGGCCCAGGCTGGCGGGCGGCTCGGCTGCAAAATGGCGTTGGTAACGCGTCCGGTCCTGGACCGATTCATAGTGGCTGCACATCGGGCAATGGTAATGGGCTGCGCCCCAGTTCGCAGGCAGCCAACCGGCCAGCCACTTGTCCCCGCGCACTGTGGCCTAGCTTGTGGATAAGCACAGGGACAAGTGCCAAAACTGGCGCCCCTGCTGGTTTTCCGGGGTGTGCCTAAAAAACAGGCAACCAGGATTGAAGCGGAAAAAACAAACCGGCCTTTGTCGGAAGATCGAGTGCCAAGGGCTGTGGCCACTAATATGTGGCTTGTATTTTTCATGGATTAAAAGGTATTTTGCTATTACCTGTATTGACTTTATAGCTATAAAATAAATAGCATTAGGATTTTTGGTAACGATCTGCACATTGCTAAACTGTGCCGCGCCTGGTCAGCCGCTTTGCAACCCATCCGACCGGAAAGAATGTTTCATGCGTTTCATCCACACAGCCGACCTGCACATCGACAGCCCGTTGCGCGGGCTGAGCCGCTACGACGGGGCGCCGCTGGAGCGGCTTCGTTCCGCCACGCGCCGCGCCCTCGAGCGGTTGGTGGACCTGGCGCTGGACGAGCAGGTCGATTTTGTGGTGATCGCAGGCGACCTGTACGACCGCGACTGGCAGGATTTTCATACCGGCCTGTTCGTGCGCGAGCAAATGGTGCGCCTGGGCCGCCAGGGCATCCGCGTGTTCATCGTGCAGGGCAACCACGACGCCCGCGGCGTGATCACGCGGCAGATTCCGTGGCCCGACAACGTCAAGGTGTTTTCCAGCCGCGCCGCTGAAACGCACCGGCTTGAAGACCTGGGCGTGGCGATACACGGGCACAGTTTTCCCGACCGCGAGGTGCCCGAAGACCTGGTGCCGGGCTATCCCCAGGCCGTGCCGGGCTGCTTCAATATTGGCCTGCTGCACACCAGCCTGACCGGCATCGGCGGGCACGATACCTACGCGCCCACCACCCTGCAGGCCTTGAGGTCGAAAGGCTACGACTACTGGGCGCTGGGGCATGTTCATGCCCGGCAGGTGGTGTGCGAGCAGCCCCGGGTGGTGTTTCCCGGCAACCTGCAGGGGCGCCATGCACGCGAAACCGGAAGCAAGGGTTGTGAGCTGGTCACGGTCGAGGGCGGCCAGATGAGCGCCCGGTTCGTGCCCCTGGCCGTGGTTCGCTGGCACCAGATCGGCATTGACCTGCGGGCCGTGCAGACGCTGGATGCGCTGGCAGCCCTGGTCACGCAAACCCTGCAGGTGGCGGCTGCGGAGGCAGGCGATGTGCTGCACGCCGTGCGGGTGGTCTTGTCCGGGGAAACCCCGCTGCACTCCCTGGAGGCGCGCCAGCCCGGAACCCTGGCCGCAGCCGTGCAGGCCGCTTCCCAGGATGTGTCGGGCGTTGAAGTCTGGATCGAGCAGGTCAGGCTCGGCCTGCGTTCGCCGCTTGAGCGCACCCATCTGGGGCAGGGGGCCGATGCCCTGGGCGAACTGGTGCGCTGGGTCGACCTGTTGGCGCAGGACCGGCCGGCGCTTGAAGAATTTTGCCGTGCTGCGCTGGCCGATGTCCTGGGCAAACTGCCTGCCGAGGTGCTGGCGGACATGACCCACGAAACGGCTGACGCGCTCACCGACATGCCCCGCCTGGAAGATGAGGCGGCCCTGCTGGCCTTGCTGCAGGATGCTGAATCCACGCTGCTGGCGCGCCTGACGGCCCCTGGAGTTCCCGCATGAAAATCCGCCGGCTATTCCTCAAGGCTTTCGGCCCTTTCACCGACGCCGCGCTCGATTTCAGCGGGCCCGCCAATCTTCACCTGGTGTATGGCGCCAACGAGGCCGGCAAATCCTCGGCGCTGCGCGCGATGACCGATTTGCGCTATGGCATACCGCCGCGCAGCAAGGACGATTTTGTCCACGGTTTCAAGGACATGCTGCTGGCGGGCTGTTTCGAAGACGCAGCCGGGCGCGCCGTGGGGCTGGCGCGCCGCAAGGGGAACCGCGACACGCTGATGAACGCCGACCCGTCCACCGGCCTGCCGGGGGCGAATGCGCCGGTGGGCTCCGATGTGCTGCTGGCCCTGACCGGCGGCGTGGCGCGCGAACAGTTCGACACCATGTACGGCCTGAATTCCGAGCATTTGCGCAAGGGCGGGCAGATGCTGATCCAGGGGGAAGGCGAACTGGGCGCGGCACTGTTCGAGGCCAGCACCGGCTCCGCCGGCATCAAGCAGATGCTCCAGGCCCTGCAGGCCGATGCAAAAAAGTTTTTCATTCCCAAAGGCCAGCTGCCCCTGCTCAATGAAGCGGCGCGGCAGATCGAAGAGGCCAGGCAGCGCTACCGGCTGGCCGTGACCAAGCCGGACCAGTGGAAGTCGCTCAAGCGCAGCCATGACGAGGCGCAGGCCCAGCTGGCGCAAACCAGAAAACTGCTGGCCGCCCGGCGCCGGCGGCTTGAAGAGCTGACCGAATTGCGCGCGGTCGAGCCATTGCTGAGCGAGCTGGACATCACCGAGCGCCAGTGGACCGCAGCGCAAGGCCACACGGCCCTGCCGCTGGATGCCCGCGAAATCCGGCTGGCAGCCTGCCGCGGCCAGGCCAGCGCGCGAACGGCCCGTGCCGAGGCGGACGAAGCCCTGGACGACTGCCGGCGCGCCCTGCAGGCGCTGGCCATCGAGCCCCTGCTGCTCACCCATGCCAAGGCCATCGACCGCCTGGAGACCGATGTGTCCCTGGTCAGGCGCGATCGCGAAGCCAGGCTCAAGCTGCAGGTCGCCACCGATGACCAGGCCCGGCAGCTGATGCTGCAGGCGCAGCAGATGCAGCCGTCAAGCAGCCATGCCCCGAGCCTGGAAGAGTTTTTCAGCCAGGCGCCATCGTCCGCGGACCAGGCCGGGGTGCAGCGCAACCTGGAAGCGTTTCAGGCGCTTGGCATTGAACTGCAGCATGTCCAGGCGCGCCTGGCGACCGACAACGACAGGCTGGCGCAACTGCAGCGCGAGCAGGCCGCCATTACCGCCCCCCATTTGCGCCAGGCCCTGACCCAGGCGCTGGAACAGGCGCAAGCCCTGGGCGACGCGCAGCAGCGGCTGCTGGGTTTGCAGGCCGGCATCGGCTCGGAGCAGCGCAAGCTGGACGGCATGTTGAGCAGCCTGGGGCTGCAATCGGCCCTGCAGCTGGCGCAGTCGCGCTGGCTGGCCGCCGCCGATATTGATGCCTGGGAACGCGAACGCGGCGACCTGGCCCAGCGCGTCGTGCTGAGCCAGGTCGCCATGGAGCAGCTGCAAACCGATCTGGCGCTGCAGCAGCGCCGCGGAATGCGCCTGGCCGCCACCGGCGAAGTGGTGACCGCAGACACCTTGCACCACGCACGGTTACAGCGCGAAGCCGGCTGGCAGGCCATTCGGGCCGCCTTCATCGACCCCGGCGCCTGCGCGCAAAACCCGTTGCCGGGCGGCAGGGCCACGGGCGGATTGCCCGGCCATTTCGAGCAGGCCCAGGCCCAGGCCGACCGGCAGGCAGACCTGCTCCGAGAGGGTGCGCAGCGCGCGGCCGAAGTGGCCGAATGCCGGCAGCGGATTGCCGAAATGGCCCAGACGCTGGAGGCCGTGCAGGCGCGACAGGCTGAAGATGCGGATACGCTCAGCCTGCTCGATGCCCGCTGGCAGCAAACCCTGTTGCAGCTTGACATTCCATGCGCCACCGCTGCCGGCGTGCGCGAATGGCTGGTGGTCAGGCAAAGCGCCCTGGACCGCCATGAGCGCCTTCAGCAGGCCCGGCTGGACCAGGCCCTGCTGGCGCAGCAAACCGAGGCCGCTTGCCATGGGCTGGCGGCGGCCCTGCGCGCATTGGGGCAGGCGCTGCCCGGCGTTCCCGTGCCCCTTGAAACGCTGATTGCCCTGGGAACCGCTGCAGCGCGTGAACTGCTGACGGCGCAGGCCGCCCTGCAGCGGTGGCACCGCGACCTGGACAGCCTGGCGCAGTCGATTCAGCTTGCCCAGGCGCGGCATGCCGAGCTGGCACGGGAGATGCGGGTATGCCGGACGCAGTTGGACCAGAGCTGCGGCCGCCTATGCCTGGACCCGGGCGCACAGCCACCCGCCATCAAGGCGCGCCTGGCCGAGCTTCAGCAGTGGGCCCAGGCCTACCAGGCGCATACCGGCCAGTTGCAGCAACTCCAGCAAATGCAGATCAGCGAGCAGGCCGCCACCGGTTCGGCCGGTGCGCTGGCCCGGCTGTTGAACGAGACGGCCGGCGACCACCTTGACGCCTGGGTCGATGAGCTGTCCCGGCGGCTTTTGCAGTCCCGCGAAGCGGCGGTGGCCAAAGCAGCGCTGCAAAGGCGGGAACAAGAAGAAAGCAAACGCCGGCAGCGTGCGCAGGCCGACCTTGAAGTGGCCGGGCAGCTTATGGAAAAGCTGGTACGCCAGGCCGGCGTGAGCCATGCCGATGCGCTGCCGGCTGTAGAGCTTCAATCGGAGCATCGGCACAAGCTGCAGGTTCAGCTCGAGGGGCTCCATGGCCGGCTGGCCAGAACCTCCGCCAAGGGCATTGACCTGCTGCGCCACGAACTGGCCAGCCTCGACAGCATGGCCATCGACCTGGAAAAACAGGCTTGCGCGGCAGAAATAGAACGGCTGGAGTCTGGCGAGAAAACGGTCATTGAGGCTGAGCAGGCCGCCCGGCGGGCGCTGGCGCAGATAGACACGTCGGACGAAGCCGCCCGGGCCAAGGAAGAAATGGAATCCGCCATTGCCCGCTACCGCGCCGGGGTGCGGCCGTGGGCGCAGCTCAAGCTCGCGGAAGCGCTGCTGGGCGAAGCCTTGCGCCGCCACCGCGAAAAGGCCCAAGGCCCGGTGCTGGCCCTGGCCGGCGAATACTTCCAACTCATGACCGCGGGACGGTTTGTGCGGCTGCTGGTGGACGCCGACAGCGACACGCCGCTGCTGCGGGCCCAGCCAGAGCGCGGCAGGGCGCTGGAGATTTCAGCCTTGAGCGAAGGCACGGCCGACCAGTTGTACCTGGCGCTGCGGCTGGCGGCACTGCAACTCCAGCGCAAACCCGACCAGATGATGCCGCTGGTGCTGGACGATGTTTTCATGACCGCCGATGACGAGCGGGCAACCCGGATGTTCCGCGCACTGGCAAAATTCGCTGCAGCCTCGCAGGTGCTGGTGTTTACCCACCACCACCACCTGCTGGCGCTGGCGTCCGGCGCCGTGGGCGCAGGGGAACTGCAGGTTCACCGGCTTGACGCAGGCCGGCCGGGGTAGCGGCCATGGCCCATCGTGGCGCATTGGCCACGGGCAGCTTCAGCCAGTATTTTTGATACAAATAACCGACCAGGGAATTGCATGATTGTTCGCTTTCACATAGACCCGATGGAGCAGGACCTGTTTGAGTACAGCGTCAGCTACGAGGGAGAACCCCTGTACGCCGATGTCGGCCTGGGCTCGATCGAGGACTGCATCGTCGCCGCCACGGAAGGGCTCGACCAGGATGCCGTGGCCGCCGAAATAGCCTACAAGGGCATCATCAGCGGCACCTATGCGCTGGCATCGCTGGCGCTGATGGCAGCACAGATTGCCGACCACGCGCTGCAAACCACGCTGGCGATTGAAGAAGTCAGTGAATAAGGCGGCTTTCGACTCTGCGCAAAAGGCAGTGTGGTGCGCCAGGCCTGCAGTCTTGACGAATGCAGCTGAAAAAATAAGGTGACGAGCCTTGACCCCGGCACTGGCTCCGCAGTTAGGGCTGCTTGGTTCCCCATCTGACCCGGTTGGCCGCTTTACCATGCGGGAAGGCCCGTCATCCCGGATTATAAGGGGGTTGTTTCAGCACTTTGGGCCTGCAGGCTAATTTCATCAATTCGATGCGACCCGCGCCTTGAACACCTGCCTGGTTGTGCCGGGGTGGCTGGTATCGCAGGCACAATCGACCATTCAATTTTTGCCGCACAAGGATGCCTCCATGCCACGCGTCGTTTTCAACCAGAAGGGTGGTGTCGGCAAGTCCACCATCACCTGCAACCTGGCCGCCATCAGCGCCAGCCAGGGCCTGCGCACACTCGTTGTCGACCTGGACCCACAGGGCAACTCCAGCGCTTACCTGATGGGCAGCACGGCCACCGATGAACAACCCGACGTGGGCGGATTTTTTGAAAACACCCTGAGCTTCAGTTTGCGAACGGTTTCCCCCGCAGAATTCATTGTGGCCACGCCCCATGAAGGCCTGCACCTGATGCCTTCCAGCCCGCTGCTCGATGAGCTTCAGGCCAAGCTGGAGTCCCGCCACAAGATCTTCAAGCTGCGCGAGGCGCTGCAGCAACTGGCCGGCAATTACGACCGCATTTACATCGACACGCCACCTGCGCTCAATTTTTACACCCGTTCCGCATTGATAGCCGCGCGCTCGTGCCTGATTCCGTTCGATTGCGACGATTTTTCGCGCAAGGCTTTGTATACCTTGCTTGAAAATGTGCAGGAAATCCAGGCGGACCACAACCCCAAGCTGGTGGTGGAGGGCATTGTGGTCAACCAGTTCCAGCCGCGCGCCAATTTGCCCCGGCGCATCGTCGATGAGCTGATTGAAGAAGGCCTCCCTGTTCTTCAGCCTTACCTGCCGGCTTCGATCCGGATTCGCGAATCCCACGAGCTGTCGCTGCCGATGATCTACCTGGACCCGGGCCACAAGCTGACACTGGCGCTGGTGGAATTGCATGCCGCGCTCGAAGCCTGAGCGGCCCGCCAATTTAGAATGATCCCATGTCCTACCTAGTGCTCGCCCGCAAATACCGTCCCAGAAATTTTTCGGAAATGGTGGGCCAGTCGCATGTGGTGCAGGCCTTGGGCAATGCGCTGGGCACCGGTCGGCTGCACCATGCTTATTTGTTCACCGGCACCCGCGGCGTGGGCAAGACCACGGTGTCGCGCATCCTGGCCAAATCACTCAACTGCACCGGCGTGGACGGGCAGGGCGGCATCACGGCCGAACCCTGCGGCGTGTGCGACGCTTGCAAAGACATCGACAGCGGACGTTTTGTCGACTACACCGAACTCGATGCCGCCTCCAACCGGGGCGTCGATGAAATTGCCCAGCTGCTGGAGCAGGCGGTGTACAAGCCGGTCGTGGGCCGCTTCAAGGTCTTCATGATCGATGAAGTGCACATGCTGACGAACACGGCCTTCAACGCCATGCTCAAGACGCTGGAGGAGCCGCCCGACTACCTCAAGTTCGTGCTGGCCACGACCGATCCGCAAAAGGTGCCGGCCACGGTGCTGTCGCGCTGCCTGCAGTTCAACCTGCGCCCGATGGCGCCCGAAACCGTGCTGGAGCACCTGGTACAGGTGCTGGCCGCTGAAAACGTGCCCGCCGAGCCGCAGGCCTTGCGCCTGCTGTCGCGCGCGGCCCGGGGCTCGATGCGCGATGCGCTGTCGCTGGCCGACCAGGCCATTGCTTTTGGCTCGGGCCAGCTCGACGAAGCCAGCGTGCGCGTCATGCTGGGCAGCGTGGACCGCAGCTATGTGTTTCGCCTGCTCGACGCGCTGGCCCGGGGCGACGGCCGCACCGTGGTGGAAACGTCGGAAGTGCTGCGCCTCAACGGCTTGAGCGCTGCCTCGACGCTTGAAGAAATGGCCACGATTCTGCAGCGCATGGCGGTCTTGCAGGCGGTGCCCGGCATAAGTTCCGGCGACGACGACACCGACCCCGAAGTGGTGGAAACCGCCCGGCTCGCGCAGGCCATGCCGGCCGATGAGACCCAGCTGCTCTACAGCCTGTGCCTGCATGGCCGTGGTGAACTGGGCCTGGCGCCTGACGAATACGCCGCGCTGACCATGGTGCTGCTGCGGCTGCTGGCTTTCAAACCTTCTACAGCCGTCCTGCCCGCCACTGCGCCGGAGCTTGTGCCTGGCGCAAAGCCTGCGCACGGGAGTGCCGCCGAGCTCACAAAAAAGCCGCTGCATGACAAGGCGGCTGCTGCGCCAGCAGTTGCCGTGGCCCAGACTGGCGCAAAAAATCCGGTGCGCGCGCCTGCGCAGGCAGCGCCCGCCCCAAGCCCGCCGGAACTGCCCGCACGGGCGGCGCACGCACCAAATCCGGCTTCTGCACAAGCTGCAGAAGCGGCAATGGCTGTTCAGAATGCAGCCGCCAGTGGCCCGATCGATCTGACTGTTCAGCCTGCAACCAGCCTTTCGGAAGGCGAACCCTCCCTGGGCGACGCCTGGGAAAAAATTGTCAATCAGCTGGTGGCTGCAGAATCCATCGCTGCGCTGACACGCGAACTGGCCCTGCAATCGCAGTTGTGCAGCCGTGACGAAGGTGTTTGGACCCTGCGCGTCGAGCGCGAGTCCCTGAGCCAGCCGGCCGCTCGGGAAAAACTGGTGCTTGCGCTGCAGACCGCACTGGCGGACAGCACCATTGCCATTGCCGTAGAACTCGGTGCCGTCAGCGACACGCCGGCGCGCCGCAACGGGGCTGCCCTGGTCGAACGCCAGCGCGCTGCCGAGCAGTTGATCCAGAACGACCCCTTTGTGCAGGACATGATTCGCGACTGGGGCGCCCGCATCGTTCCGGGCAGCATCAAGAGCGTTTCGTCCTGAGCCTGGCTGCCTGACCACCTGGCCGGCCGATAAGATAAACCATACTTACTTCCCAACTACCTAAAGGAAAACCATGTTCAACAAAGGACAACTCGCCGGCCTCATGAAGCAGGCGCAGGCCATGCAGGACAACCTGAAAAAAGCCCAGGACGACCTGGCTTTTGTCGAGGTGACGGCCGATGCCGGCGCCGGCCTGGTCAAGGTCACGATGACCTGCAAGCATGACGTCAAGCGCATCGAAATCGACCCCAGCCTGCTGACCGAGGACAAGGACATGCTTGAAGACCTGGTGGCCGCCGCCTTCAACGCGGCAGTGCGCAAGGCCGAGGAAGTGAGCCAGGAAAAAATGGGCAAGCTGACTGCCGGCATGCCGGCGCTACCCGGCGGCATGAAGTTTCCGTTCTGATGCTTGGCCAGGCCGGGCAAAAATTCGCCCACGGCCTGCCGCCCCTGGAGCGCCTGGGGCCCAGGTTGATTTTTTGTTCTGAACTGCCATCAAATGACCCCTTCCAATGCTCTTGAAGGCCTGACCCAGGCGTTTCGCAAGCTTCCGGGCGTCGGCGCCAAGTCGGCGGCCCGCATGGCCTTTCACCTGCTGCAGCACGACAGGCCGGGTGCATTGCAGATTGCGCGCGCGCTGGACCATGCGGTCCAGAACGTCGGGCATTGCGCGCTGTGCAACACCCTGACCGAGCAGCCGGTTTGCGTGACATGCGCCAATCCGCAGCGCGACAGCAGCAAGCTCTGCGTGGTGGAAACCCCGGCCGACCAGGCCGCGCTGGAGCGAACGCTGGCCTACCGGGGCCTGTACTTTGTGCTCATGGGCAAGCTCAGCCCGCTCGACGGCGTGGGCCCCAACGACATCGGCCTGCAAAAGCTGTTCGACCGGGTGGCGCCTCGCGACGAACTCGGTGATCTGGTGCCTGCCGCAAGCCGTGAAGTGCAGGAAGTCATCCTGGCGACCAACTTCACGGCGGAAGGCGAGGCCACCGCGCATGTCATCGGCCAGGCGCTGAAAAGCCGCGGCATGCAGGTCACCCGCCTGGCGCGTGGCGTGCCTGTTGGCAGCGAACTGGAATATGTGGATTTGGGCACGATAGCCCATGCATTGACCGACCGAAGATGAGCACCTGATGCCCGGGCGGGTTGTACGACAGTAAAGAAGGATATTCATGGTGCTTGCGCAATTCTCCGTTGCCTACTGGTGCGTTCTGGTGGCCGCCTTGCTGCCGGTGGTTTGCGCGGGCATTGCCAAATACGGCACATTTCGAATCTCGCCCAAAAAAGGGGGGTATGACAACAACAATCCCCGCGAATGGCTTGCGCGGCAGACCGACTGGCGTGCCCGCGCCAACGCTGCGCAGGCCAACACGTTCGAGGCCCTGCCTTTCTTTTTTGCGGCCGTCATCATTGCCCATCAGCTTCAGGCCAGCCAGGCTTGGGTGGATGGCCTGGCGCTGTTGTTCGTGGCGCTGCGCATGGCCTACATCTGGCTTTACGTCATCAACCGGGCGAGTGCCAGGTCGCTTGTCTGGGCCGTTGCCCTGTTCATCAACATCGGCATTTTGTTTTCCGGATTCCTGTAATTTTTTTTCGTAAGTTCTTTCTTGCTGCAAATACGCCAGCTTGGGTACTAACCCGCACGGGATGACCCCGATGCGGGTTTTCAGGGCCATTGCTATGCTGACCAGCAAGGCGACCCAGAAAAAAGAAAGCTAGGCATGGAACAATTTCCCGGCATGTCCCGACGCGCATTTGCCAGTGGCAGTGTGTTGGCGGCTGCAACATTTGCGTGGCCTGCGCTGCGAGCCCAGAGCCAGCCCGAAACCCGGAAAATCACGATCGCCGTGGCCAAAAAGGCAGCTTTCTACAGCCTGCCGCTGAGCATTTCAGAGCAACTGGGGTATTTCAAGGCAGAAGGCCTTGATGTGGTCTTCAGCGACCATGAAAGCGGCGCGCTGGCTTTGCAGGCCCTGACGGCAAGATCGGCCGATATCTGTTCAGCCGGTTTTGAGCACATCGTCCATCTGCAGGCTGCCCAGCAGATGTACCAGTCATTCGTGCAACTGGGCAGGGCGCCCCAGATCGCTTTCGGGGTGTCAACCCGGAATTTGCCCACCTACCAATCGGTGGCCGACCTCAGGGGCAAAAAGGTCGGTGTGGCTGCATTAGGCAGTTCCAGCAACTTGATGGCGTCGATGGTGCTGGCGCAGGGCGGCCTGAAAGCCACGGACGTGAGTTTCCTGGAAGTCGGCGAAGTGGACGGCGCGCTTGCCGCGCTGCGCTCGGGCCAGGTCGATGCCATGAGCAACACCGACCCGCTGATGACCATGCTCGAGCAAAAAGGCGAAGTCAAAATCATCAGCGATGCCCGCACGCTCAAGGGCACGACAGCCCTGTTTGGCGGGCCCATGCCCGCAGGCTGCCTGTTTGCGCCGCTTGAATTCATCCGGAAGAATCCAAATACTTGCCAGGCCTTGGCCAATGCCCTGGTGCGTGGCCTGAAATGGCTGCAAACCGCAGGGCCGGGGGACATCATCAAGACGGTCCCCGAAAACTACCTGCTGGGCGACCGGGGCCTGTACATTGCCTCGTTCAACAAGGTGCGCGAGTCTATTTCCCTGGACGGTGTTCTGGCCGACGACGCGCCTCGCACGGCCTACAAGGCGCTGTCCAGTTTTAACGACAGCATCAAAAACAGCAAAATTGACCTGGTGAAAACCTTCACCAACGAGTTTGCGCAGCGGGCCAAGGAGCGTTTCAAGGCTTGACGCCATGGTTGCCGCCATGCGAACCTGGCGTTGGCGTTCAACTCGCCGCCCACCGTAAATCCCCAGGGAACCACCATGAATTTTTCAATGAACATCGGCCCCATCGTCGCCCTTATCGCCGGCATCCTGATTTTGCTGGTGCCCCGGCTGCTCAACTACATCGTTGCCGTCTACCTCATCGTCATAGGCCTGATCGGCTTGTTCGGCACCTCAGGCATGCGAATCTGACCAAAAGCGACCTGGCCTGCCTGCCGCGCAAGGAAGCATCACTTTCTCTTGGACTTGACGACCGCTTTACCAGCATCGCGCCTGACCGCGGTGATGGCGGTTTTACGCGGTGTTCCGCGTGGCTTCCTGGCGGTTTCACCGTTGTCTGCCAGTGCCCGGGCGGTGATGGGCAGGTACAGCACCACCCGGTGGCCCTGCTTGAACGCCGCCTGCGCGCCCACGCTGTTCCAGTTGGCCACATTGGCTGCAGCCACGTCGTAGCGGCTGGCAATGCTGGCAACCGACTCGCCCTTGCGGGCCTTGACGGTGGTGCGGCGCGTGGTGATTTCAGGCGCCAAGGACACCTGGGCATTGTCCGCGACATGGCTGCTGACGTCCGTGGCGGTCTGCGGGGTGCGCGGCACCAGCAGCGTCGAGCCGACTTTGATGAGCATTCGGGGCGGTATGTTGTTCATGCTGCGCAGGTCGGCTTCGTTCATGCCGGTGTGCCTCGAGGCCTCTGTCGCGCTCATCGTGCTGGGGGCGGTCCAGGCGGTCCAGCTGGCGAACTGGCCCTGCGTGTAGGCGTCGAAATTGCGCTGGAACACTCGCGCATTGTCCCAGGGCAGCAAGATTTGCGGCGTGACCGAAGCCATGATCACTGGCCTGCGGGCTGAAGGGTTGAGCGCCTTGAAAACGTCGATCTCCACATCGGCCAGCCGGGCGGCCAGGGCCACGTCGATGTCCCGCGTGATCAGCACCTGCTGGAAGTAAGGATGGTTTTCAATCAGCGGCAACTCGGTGCTGAACGCCTGGGGGTTGGCAACGATGTTCTTGACCGCCTGCAGCTTGGGCACATACAGCCGGGTTTCCGCCGGCATGTTGAGCTCGTCGTAAGTCGTGCCCAGCCCGGCTTTCTGGTTTTTGGCGATTGCCCGGCCCACGCTGCCTTCACCCCAGTTGTACGCAGCCAGCGCCAGATGCCAGTCGCCGAACATGCCGTGGAGTTTTTGCAGGTAGTCGAGTGCCGCGCGGGTCGAGGCCAGCACATCGCGCCGGTCATCGCGAAAGTCGTTTTGCTTGAGCGAAAAGTACTTGCCGGTCGCCGGCATGAACTGCCACATGCCCGCTGCCTTGGCGCTGGATACCGCCTGCGGGTTGAAGGCGCTTTCAATGAAAGGCAGCAGCGCCAGCTCGGTGGGCATCTGTCGGCGTTCAAGCTCTTCGACAATGTGGAACAGGTATTTGCTGGAGCGTTCCGTCATGCGCTGGATGTAGTCCGGACGGCTGGCATACCACTGCTCGCGGTCGGTCACCAGTTCGTTTTGCAGGTCCGGCATGGCAAAACCGCGGCGAATACGGTCCCAGAGTTCCTTGGGCGGCTCGGTCGAGACAATCGGGAAGGCATTGACCTCGCCTGGCGTGATGGCGCGCAAAGGGCCGCTTGGCATCTTTTTGGGCGGGACGACGGCTGGGCCGGTCGTCAGGACCGGGTCGTCCGGCAGTCCCGGCGGGGAGGGCGCCGCGCAGCCAGCCAGCACGGCCGCGACCAGCAGGAACGACAGCGGAATCCAGCGAAATTTTGGAATGGAAAAAGCAGGAAAGCGGGAGGACTGGGCGGTTAGGGTTGCAAGCGTCATTTGAATTGGTTTTTCCATTGCCGCAGGGCGGCAAATACGGTGGTGTCGTCATGGGTTGACGCATCAAAACGATGAACGGCGGCCATGATACCGGCTTGCCGCGTGCGTAGAAAAGGATTGATCAGGACTTCCTTGCCGATCGAACTCGGCAAGGTGGGTTTGCCCTGCCGGCGCAGTTCGAGGCAATCGAGTTCGAAAGCCGCCAAATCCTTATTATCAGGCTCGACGGCACGCGCAAAACGCAGGTTGCCCAACGTGTATTCATGCGCGCAACAAACCCGGGTGGCGCCGGGCAGGGCGGCAAGTTTGTCGAGCGATGACAGCATTTGCGCCGGACTGCCTTCAAACAGCCGGCCGCATCCCCCCGAAAAAAGCGTGTCGCCGCAAAAAAGCAGCGGCGCGCCATCCATCTCCGGCGTGTAAAAAGCAATATGGCCCGCCGTGTGGCCGGGCACATCCAGCACCTGAAAGACCAGACCCAGCGTGTGGAGTATTTCCCCTTCGCGCAACGCTTTGAACGGTTTGGGGATGGTTTCTGTGGCCGGGCCGTAAACCTGCGCGCCGGTCGCCCTGCGCAACGCATCAATGCCGCCGGTGTGGTCCGCATGGTGGTGGGTGACTAAAATTGACTCCAGTTGCAGATGAGCGTCTTGCAGTGCCTGGAGCACGGGCGCCGCATCGCCAGGGTCCACCACCAGGGCGCGCTTGCCGTCGTGCAGCAACCAGAGATAGTTGTCGGCAAAGGCGGAAACAGGAATCAAAAACATGCAGTGGTCTCGATGAAGTCGGAAATGACTGGATTGACAGACTGGCTGAAAACCCCCCCGGGGGGCTATATGCTGGACTGGGAACGCGCCCATTTCGACCTGGCTGTAGGCGATATCTTTGGCTACCACGCCCTGCAGCTCGGCCTGCCTGAACTCGACGCGCTGCAGGCCAACCGCATGCCGCACAAATGGCTGGCCCTTTGCGCCGGTCAACAGGCTGCGCATTTTCCTTCACCTTTGCCCGACAGCCCGCAGCGTCAGATGGAGGCAGCCGGCATAAGTTCCCCCCAGGCAGCCCTTTACACCGATTCATCGGCCTTGCCGTTTCCCGAAAGCAGCCTGGACCTCGTGGCCTTGCCGCACACGCTGGAACTGGGCGGCGATCCCCATTCTGCCTTGCGGGAAGTCGCCCGTGTGCTGGTGCCTGAAGGGCGGGTGGTCATCAGCGGCTTCAATCCGGCCAGCCTGTGGGGCCTGCGCCAGCAGCGCGACCGGTTGAAAAAACGGTTTGGGCAAGGCAGCCCTTTCTTGCCCAATGCCGGGGAATACATCGGCTACTGGCGGCTGCGCGACTGGCTCAGGCTGCTAGATTTCGAGGTCGAATCAGCCCGCTTCGGCTGCTACCGCCCGGCCTTGACGCACCAGAAGTGGCTGGACCGGTTCGAATGGATGGACCAGGCCGGCAAGCGCTGGTGGCCGATTTTCGGGGCGGTGTATTTTCTGGTGGCTGTCAAGCATGTGCGGGGCATGCGCTTGCTCGAGCCCTCCTGGAAAGCCCGTAAATTGCCTGCGGTGGCGCCGGCGGTGGTGGCCAACAAGCAGCCAGCCCAGCCGACTGCGTCAAAATCAGCGCTTGAGCTTCCCGTTTTTAAATACCCGCCAGGCCCGCCTGGCACCCTAAGCGATACATGACCGATACAGCAACAGAGCCAGGCATTACCAACCAACGCGTCGTCATCTACACCGATGGCGCCTGCAAGGGCAATCCGGGTCCCGGAGGCTGGGGCGCCTTGCTCGCCGCCGGCGGAACCGAAAAGGAAATCTTTGGCGGCGAGCGGGAAACCACCAACAACCGCATGGAGATGACCGCCGTGATCGAAGCGCTGGCCGCATTGAAAAAACCCTGCAGCATCACCTTGTACCTCGACAGCCAGTATGTGCTCAAGGGCATTACCGAAAGGATTCACGGATGGAAAGCCCGGGGCTGGCGCACGGCGGCCAAGGCACCGGTAAAAAACGTCGACCTGTGGCAGCGTCTGGATGCGCTGCTGGTCTCCAGCGGCCACACCATCGACTGGCAATGGGTCCGTGGCCATAACGGCGATGCTGGCAACGAGCGGGCCGATGCGCTGGCCAACAAGGGCGTGGAACGCGCCCTGGGCCGCCTTTGACCTGGTCAATGGACTGAGGACAACCCGGCAGCAGTTCAAAGAACCATCCGGACTTCGACTATTCCACGGCAAACCTGCTGCTGGTGCGCCGTCCTGCTACATTGAAAGACTGTTTTTCCACCACACGTCTATCTTCAATCTTCCGCCCATGGCCTCAAAAGCACTCTACACCGTCATTGCCCTAGCCGGCATTGCCGCAGCTTCAGGCGCCGCCTGGTGGTACCAGCAGCCCCAGGCCGCCAAAAGCGCCGGCGGCGCGTCCAGTTCCGCGCCAGCCCAGGGCGCAGCCGGTACGGGAGCAACGGCCAGGCCGCCTTCGGTGGAAGTTGCCCGGGTCGAGGTGGCGCGGCTGGTGGACGACACCCGCGCCGTGGGCAGCCTGCGATCGCGCCGGGGCGTGGTTTTGCGCCCTGAAGTCAGCGGCCGCATCACCCAGCTTAATTTCACCGATGGCCAGCGGGTGCGCAAGGGCCAGCTCATGGTGCAATTCGACGACCAGCTGCCGCAGGCGCAAATTCAGCAAAGCCAGGCGGAACTGTCGATTGCCCAGGCCAACCAGAAGCGCAACCAGGAACTGGTGGCGCAAAACTTCATCAGCCAGCGTTCGCTCGATGAAAGCGCGGCCGGTCTGCAGGTGGCCCAGGCCAAGCTGGCGCTGGCCAGGGCGACGGCCGCGCGCTTGAAGATCCTGGCCCCGTTCGACGGCATTGTCGGCATCCGGCAGGTCAACGTGGGCGATTATCTGAAAGATGGCGCAGACATCGTCAATATCGAAGACATCGAAGCCATCTATGTCGATTTCAGGCTGCCCGAGCGCTACCAGAGCAAGCTCAAGCGGGGCCAGACGGCGCTGCTGGAGATCGACGCGCTCCCAGGGCGGGGCTACACCGCGCAAATCCAGGCCATCGACCCGCTGATCGACGCCAACGGGCGTTCGGTGGGCATTCGCGGCTGCATCGACAACCGCGCCCTGACGTTGCGGCCTGGCATGTTCGCGCGGGTGAACACGGTGTTTGGCGTTCGGGACAACGCCAGCGTGATACCCGAGGAAGCCATCATTCCCCAGGGCGGCCGGCAGTTCGTCATCAAACTGCTTGATGCACCCCCCGGTGAGGCCCGCAAGACCCAGCGTGTCGAGGTCAAGCTCGGCCTGCGCAGCCCCGGCAAGGTGGAAATAGTGGAAGGCCTGTCGCCCGGGGACACCGTTGTCAGGACCGGCCAGCAGCGCATCCAGAAAGACGGCACCTCGGTCGTCGTTGTCGATCTGGCCAAGGATTCACCGTCTGCGGCAACCGCGGCGGCAAAAACCCAGGCTGGCGCCACGAGCGCCGCGTCCGGTACGGCGCCTGCCCCGGCTGGGGCTGCAAAACTAGCGTTGCCGCCCGGCGCCAACCCCTGCGGCGCCGCAGTTGCGCAACTGTCAGCCACCGGCTTGAGCCCGACCGGCAATGCGGCCCGGGCCGAACAAGGCCCGGCCGCTTCGCCAGCCCGCAACCCCGGCTGATGCCGCGATTGGCTTGACGCCCGTGACCCACAAATTACCGCCCCATGCAACTCGCTGAAACTTCCATCCGCCGCCCGGTGTTCGCCACCGTGCTGTCGCTGCTCATCGTGCTGATCGGCGCGGTCAGCTTCAACCGCCTGACCGTGCGCGAATACCCGAAAATCGACGAACCCGTCGTGACCGTGAGCGTTCGCTATGCGGGCGCATCGGCCGAAGTCATCGAGTCCCAGGTAACCAAGCCGCTGGAAGACTCGATTGCCGGCATTGACGGCGTGGACGTGATCACGTCCATCAGCCGCGCCGACCAGGGACAGATCAGCGTGCGATTCCGGCTCGAAAAAGATGCCGATTCCGCCGCCGCCGAAGTGCGCGACCGGACCTCCCGGGTGCGCAACCGGCTGCCTCAGGCGATTGAAGAACCGGTGATCGCCAAGGTCGAGGCCGACGCGTTCCCGGTTATCCAGCTGGGCTTTTCCAGTGACTCGATGACGCCGCTGCAGATCAACGACCTGGTCAACCGCATCGTCAAGCCGCGCCTGCAGACCGTGACCGGCGTGGCCGACGTGCGCATCTTCGGCGAGCGCAAATACGCCATGCGCGTCTGGCTGGACACCGACAAGCTCGCTTCGTTGCGGCTGACTTCGCAGGATGTCGAAGACGCGATCCGGCGAAGCAACCTGGAACTGCCTGCAGGCCGGATCGAGTCCCAGCAGCGTGAATTCAGCGTCACGTCGCAAACCGACCTGCTCAAGCCCGCGCAGTTCGGCGACATCGTCATCAAGAGCGTGAACGGGTTCCCGGTCAGGATTCGCGATGTCGCGCGGGTCGAGGAAGGCCCGGCCGATGAACGCACGGCGGTCCGGCTCAATGGCCGCTCGGCGGTCGCCGTGGGCGTGATCCGCCAGGCCACGGCCAACCCGCTCGATTTGTCCAAAGGCGTCCAGGCCGCCATTCCCCAGCTCAAGGCGGACCTGCCGGCGGACATCGTGATCGACATCGCCAACGACAATTCGGTGTTCATCGACCGTTCGGTCAAGAACGTGTACCAGACCATCTTCGAGGCCGTCCTGCTGGTGGCGCTGGTGATCTTCGTGTTCCTGCGCACCTTGCGCGCCTCCATCATTCCCATCATCACGATTCCGGTCAGCCTGGTCGGCACCTTCGCGCTGATGGCGCTGGCCGGCTTCACCATCAACACGCTGACCCTGCTGGCGCTGGTCCTGGCCATCGGCCTGGTGGTGGACGACGCCATCGTCATGCTGGAAAACATATTTCGCCACATCGAAGAAGGCATGGACCCTTTTTCGGCCGGCATCAAGGGCGCGCGCGAGATCGGCTTTGCCATCATCACCATGACGGCCACGCTGGTCGCGGTGTATGCGCCGCTGGCCTTCACGCCGGGGCGGACCGGGCGGCTGTTCGTCGAGTTCGCGCTGGCGCTGGCCGGCGCGGTGGTGGTGTCGGGCGTGGTGGCGCTCACGCTCACGCCCATGCTGTGCACGCTGCTGCTCAAGCACAATCCCAGGCCAAACCGTTTCGACAGCACCATGGAGCGGGTGTTGATCCACATATCGGACCGGTACGGCGCTCTGCTGCGCTGGCTGGTGACGGCGCGTTTTCTGCCGCAGGCCGGCAACCCCGGCGCCGGGCAGCGCGTGAAGGGCATGGTGTTGCAGGCGCGCTGGCTGGTGCTGGGGGTCATGCTGCTCAGCGGTGCTGCGATCTTGCTGGTTTTTCCCACGATGAAGCAAGAACTCTCGCCGATGGAAGACCGCGGCGTGATCCTGGCCAGCGTCAATGCGCCAGACGGCTCCACGCTGGACTACACCAACCGGTATGCCCAGGAGCTTGAAAAAATGGGCCAGCCGTACAAGGAATTCGACCGGATTTTCGCCAATGTGGGCAACCCGACCGTGGCGCAGGCCAGCGTGGTCTACCGCACGGTGGACTGGAAGGACCGCACCCGCACCACCATGGACATGGCGCGCGAGTTGCAGCCCCGGTTCGCAGCGCTGCCCGGTGTGACCGCCTTTCCCATCACGCCGCCTTCGCTGGGCCAGGGCTTTCGCGAGCGGCCGCTGAATTTCGTCATCCAGACGTCTGAAAGCTACCAGAACCTCAATGGCGTGGTGCGCCGGATGCTGGACGAGATGGCCAAAAATCCGGGCATTGTCTCGCCCGATGTGGACCTGCGGCTGAACAAGCCCGAGCTGCGCATCGAGGTCGAGCGCGACAAGGCGGCTGACCTGGGCGTGAGCGTCGAAGTGGTGGCCAAGGCCATCGAGACCCTGCTGGGCGGTCGCAACGTCACCCGCTACAAGCGCGATGCCGAGCAATACGATGTGGTGGTGCAAACGGCGGCCAGCGGCCGCAGCACGCCCGAAGACATCGACCGCATCTATGTGCGGGGCCGCAATGAAACCATGATTCCGCTGTCCAGCCTGGTCAATGTCAGCGAAAGCGTGTCGCCGCGCGAGCTGAACCATTTCGGCCAGCGCCGCTCGGTGTCGATCACCGCCAGCCTGGCGCCCGATTATTCGCTGGGCGAAGCGCTGGCGTTCATGGACCAGACGGCCGCCAAGGTTTTGACAACCGGGTACAGCACCGACCTGAACGGCACGTCGCGCGAGTTTCGAAATTCCCAGGGCGCGCTGGTGATCGTGTTCGTGCTGGCGCTGGTGTTTATTTTCCTGGTGCTGGCGGCGCAGTTCGAAAGCTTCATCGATCCCCTGGTGATCATGCTGTCGGTGCCGCTGTCGATGATTGGCGCACTGCTGGCGCTGAAATGGAGCGGCGGCTCGCTCAACGTCTATTCGCAGATCGGCCTGATCACGCTGGTGGGGCTGATCACCAAGCACGGCATCTTGCTTGTCGAGTTCACCAACCAGCTGCGCGCGCAGGGCATGGAGATGATCGATGCGCTGGTGAAGGCGTCGTCGCAGCGGCTGCGGCCGATTTTGATGACCACCGGCGCCTTGGTGCTGGGCGCCTTGCCGCTGGCGCTGGCCCATGGCGCGGGTGCTTATAG
>JAQGMZ010000249.1 GCA_028292045.1 Polaromonas sp.
GGCTCCTGGCACACCTGGGCGCTGTATTCGCGCTGCAGCTACCGCAACTGGAATTCGGCGCAGACCCGCTACACGCTGGTGGGCATCCGTTTACTGCGCGAGTTGGACGGCGCAGAACGCTGAGGCAGAAAAGGGCCCGCGCCTGCAGGCGCGCCGGTTCAATCCCGAAGCGGGTCCCGCAAGGCGTGCGAGCGCGCCGCATGGCGCGGCGGCCGCTTTTTCCCGTGCGGCCGCAGCGTCCACAGCAGTCCCAGCCCGATCGCCCCGCCCAGGGCCACGGCCGCCACGGGCAGGGCGCGCACCGCCAGCGTGCGGTGGCCGCCATCGATCGTGTGCACCCGCGACGGCTCGAACAGATTGCCATGGGTGACCGGCGACGGTTCGGCGCGCCGCAGTGCCCGGTCCGCCAGCCACACCGTGATCCGGCTGGTCAGGCCGGGAGCGACCGCATGCGCCAGCCGGCCCGGAATGGCCACGCTGCCCACCGACGTCACGTCGCGTGGTGCCTGGCTCAGGCCCAGCAGGGCATCGGCCACGGTGCGCGGGTCGAGCACCGGCGGCGGCGGGCGCAGGCGCTTGCCGGTGTAGTTGGCGCCATGGAACAGGCCGGGCGTGTCGACAAAGGTCGGGTAGACCTCGCACACATGCACCGCCGGCAGGCTGCCAAGCTCCGCCCGCAGCGCTTCTGAAAAGCCGCGCAGGCCGAACTTGCTGGCGGTGTAGGCCGCCGCATAAGGCGCAATCGCCCAGCCCCCCACCGAAATCATGTTGATCAGCGTGCCGCGCCCGCGCTTGCGAAAGTGCGGCAGCACCGCATGGGCGCCGTTCATGTGGCCGATCAGGTTGGCCGCTATGACGCGCTGGTGCGCTTCCATCGGCGTCTCGTCAAAAGCGCCGACCGCCCCGATGCCGACATTGTTGATCCACACGTCGATCCGGCCAAATCGCTGGATGGCCGCTTCTGCCAGTGCCCGCATGGCAGCGGCATCGGTCACGTCGGTCGGCACGGCCAGCGCATCGGCGTCGAGCAATGCGCAGGCGGCCACCACCTTGTCCAGCGCCTCGGCGCCGCGCGCCGCCAGCACCAGGCGCGCGCCCTTGCGGGCAAAGGCCAGGGCGGTGGCGTGGCCAATGCCGCTGGAGGCGCCTGTCAGGACGACAACCGGGGCAGCGGCGTGAAGGTTCGATAGCGAAGTAAGCATGGGGGAAAGCCTGATGTGGTTGAAATGCCTTAAATCGTCCTGCGCAAAAAAGGGGCTGTCAATCGGTGGACGCGCCGGTCTGCTGCTGGTGGGCTGCCTCTGCGCCATCAGGCCAAAGCTACCCAGCGCCAGAAGAAACCCGCCTCGACAGAATGCAGCAAGTGCAAGCTGAAACTCGGTCAGGCTGAAACGACCCTAAAGGAGAAAAGCGGGCAGATCGGAATAATGCGCTTCAAGCCCCGACAGAAGCGCCATGCAGCCGCCAGAAAGCAGCATCCGGGAGCGCGCCCCGGCCCGCCTCCAGGTTGTCCCGCATGTGCGCCGGCCGCCCGGTGCCGGGAATCGCGCAGGTGACGGCCGGGTGGCTCAGCACAAACTTCAGCAGCACCTGCGCCCAGCTGGCGCAGCCGATGTCTGCCGCCCAGCCGGGCAGCGGCTAGCCGGCCAGGCGCCGCAGCAGTCCGCCGCCGCCGAACGGCTGGTTGACCAGGACCGCCACGCCGCGCTCCTGCGCCAGCGGCAAGAGGCGTTCTGCCGCAGCGCGGTCGTCCAGCGCATAGTTGATCTGCAGGAAATCGAGCTTTTCGGCGCGCAGCACCGATTCGACTTCGGGGTAGCTCGACGCCGTGTAGTGGGTGATGCCGACATACCGCACCCGGCCCGCGTCCTTCAGGCGGCGCACCGAGGCCAGCTGGACACGCCAGTCCACCAGGTTGTGCACCTGCATCAGGTCGATGCGGGCGGTGGCCAGGCGGGCAAACGACTGTTCCATCTGCGCCAGGCCGGCCTCGCGCCCGCGGGTCCAGACCTTGGTGGCAATAAAAGCCCGCGAGTGGCTGCCTGCGGCCGCCAGCAACTCGCCGGCCGTGGTCTCGGCGCGGCCGTACATGGGCGAGCTGTCGAGCACCGAGCCGCCTGCGGCAAACAAGGCATCGAGCACACCCGGCAGCTCGGCATAAGCCGGCGTGCCCGGCGCCCGGTCAAAGCCGATGTAGGTGCCGCAGCCTATGACGGGCAGCGCCTCGCCGGTGGATGGAATGGGGCGGGTGGCCAGGAAATGCGTCATGGGCGGCTCCGGAAGGGCTGAGCGGGTTGGGGCTTGCAGCGCCTGTGCCCATTGCGGCGCAGCCGCCGGCAGGCCGGCCAGAGCCCGGGCCGACAGGTCCAGGAACGCGCGCCGGCCGCGATGAAAGGGAAATGCGGAAAAGCGCATCAGCGAAATTTGCCTGAACTTTCACCAACAGGAAAGGCGCGGGCCTGAAAACCGATCAATCCCTGCGGGAAATTGGCCTGTTCCATGGCAGGCCGCAGCCGCAGGCGCAAGGGGCGGGCCGGCCGGATGCCGGCGATTTCCTGCAAATGAAAGCGCTCGCTTTTTACGCAAACGTCAAGATCGCTAACCCCGGTAAGTAGTCGTACGGGGTTGAAACGCCAAGTTTTCCACACCATGATGCGGATAACTTCAACACATTACCCGGGTTGTTTCGGGCTGTTGGCAGTTCGCATGGCTGAGTGACAGGCTGGCCGAAAAGCCCGCCTGCTGAGAGCGGGTGTGCGTGATGCATCGCTGGACGCATAAATCAACACAAAAAGGCTGAGACATGACTATTGCAATCAAGAATCGTTTGAAGCTGACCGCGCTGGGCGCTGCCGTATTGGCGTTGAGTGCCTGCGGCGGGAGCGATGACCCTGCCCCTCCTCCACCCCCGGCGCAAGTTGCCAAGACCTGCGCTGAACTCAACGGCCTGACCATTCCGGCTGGTTCAATTGGCTTGCCAACGACCGGGGCTGTCGTGACCAGTACCGTGCTGGTTCCCGCGGCCGGAACCGGCGTTGCCGCCGTTGCTGAATACTGCAAGGTGCTGGGGGACATCAATCCCGTGGACGCCAAAGCGCCAAAAATCAAGTTCCAGGTCAATTTGCCCGTCAACTGGAACAGCAAGGCGATGATGTTTGGCGGTGGCGGTTACAACGGCGTGATTGCCACAGGCACCGGAAATGTTCCTGCCGGGCCTGCCGACAAGCCGGCCCCGCTCGCGCGTGGCTACGCCACCTTTGGCAGCGACTCGGGCCACCAGGCCAATGCAAACGGCAGCCGCGACGGCACTTTTGGCGCGAATGACGAGGCATTGAAAAACTTCTCTTCCGATGCGTTGAAGAAAACGCGCGATGCGGCCATGACGATCATCACGGCACGCTATGCCAGCACCGTGCAAAAAACCTATTTTGCGGGCGGCTCCACCGGCGGCCGCGAAGCCTTGATTGCGGTGCAGAACTGGCCCCAGGATTTCGATGGCGCCATTGTTCTGTATCCTGCTTGGAACGCCGCGAGCCTGGACTTGCAGTTCGGGCGCATCACCAGGGAACTCGCCAAGCCGGGCGCTTACCCGAGCCGCGCCAAGCGCAAGGTGTTGTACGACGCGTCGTTGGCCGCATGCGACTCGCTCGATGGCGTCACCGATGGGCTGATCAGCAATGTCGGCGCCTGCAACGCAAGCTTCAACCCCGCAACGGCACTCTTGAACGGCACGCCCATACGCTGCGTGGGTGGCGCAGATACCGGCGATACCTGCCTGTCCGATGCGCAGATTTCGGCCTTCAATGTCACCAATACCCCGCTTGTGCTGAACTATGCGCTGGCCAGCGGTGAAACCACTTATCCGGGCTTCAATACGTGGGGCACAGACTTTGGCATGCCGGGCACCAGTCCGCTGCAGCCGACGGTTCTGACGCTTTCTTTGGGAACCGAGCAGCCTGCCAATCCGATGCCTTTGATCACCGCGACCAGCAGTCCGCCCTATCTCAGCACCTTCTGGGACCAGTGGGTCAGGTTTTTCGTGACACGCGATCCGGCATTCAATTCCCTCAGCCTGGATCCGCAGAACCCTGGTGCCTTGCAAGCGCGGATTGTCGAGTTGACGGGCATTCAAGACCTCAACAAGACCGACCTGTCGGCTTTCCATGCCAAGGGTGGAAAAATCCTGATGGCGCATGGATCGCACGATGCGCTTGTCAGTGCCCGGGCGACCGAGCAATACTGGGACCGTATCCGCAACACCATGGGTGCGGCCAAGGTTGACAGTTTTGCGCGTTATTACGAGATTCCCGGTTACGGGCATGCCGCCAGCAGTGTCTTCAATGCCGCATGGGATTCGTTGACGACGCTTGAAAATTGGGTTGAAAAAGGTGCGACTCCGCCAAATCAAGTGGTTTCAGATACAGCCGGCGTACCAGGCCGGACCCGCCCGCTGTGCGACTACCCGGCTTGGGCGAAGTACAAAGGGACTGGAGACATCAACGTAGCCGCGAGTTATAGCTGCGCCACGCAATAAGTTGTTTAAATGATCGGGCATTGTTCCGGTCTGGTCAAACCAAACGCCCGCTTACAAGCGGGCGTTTTTGTTTTGCAGGCTTCAATGCCAAGGGTAAATTTGCTGCGCCCGCAATTTGCCAGCTTGTAGCGATTGGGGTTGCAGAAGATGGCAGCCAATAGAAGCCAAACCTGCTCGAAGCACCAGCTAAACCGGGAACGGGGCAGGACAAAGCAACAACTTTTCGAAACGATTTCAGAAATGGGATCAATCCGCGCTCAGGCCGCCGTCACCCGGACGTGCATTTCTTCGAGCTGCAGCGGCTGCGGCCCGTAGTCCGAAATAAATGCCACATCCGCCGCGTCATGGCCGTAGGCCAGCACAATACGGCCACCGCGCGGCGCGTCCTGCGTGGCGTCAAACGTGTACCAGCGTCCGCCCACAAAGGCCTCAAACCAGGCATGCAGGTCCATAGGCTTGAGGCCGTGCAAATAGCCGACCACCATGCGCGCCGGAATCTGCAGGCTGCGGCACAGGCCGATGCCGACGTGCGCAAAGTCGCGGCACACGCCCGCGCCATGCTCCAGCGTGTCCAGCGCGTCGGTGCTGGCGGTGCTGACCCCGTAGCGGTATTCCAGGTGGTCATGAATCCAGGCGCGTATCTTTTCAACCTGCGGATAGCCCGGCGCCGCCCGGCCCACCACGGTCAGCGCCTGGTCCAGCATTTTGTCGGACGGGCAATAACGGCTTTGCAGCAGGTAGTGCAGCACGTCGGCGGGCAGTTCGGTGATCGGCGTCTGCGGCGCGTCATGCGCCACCGCAATGTGGTCTTCAACCTCCATGACCACTTCCACCAGAATATGCATCGGGCCTTCGGGCACGACCAGACGCTGGCACAGGTTGCCATAGCTGTCGGCGTACTCGTCCACCGGCGCCCAGGGCTGCAGTTCATAGCGCTCGCTGATCACCCACTGCGTCTGGCCGCTGCGGGGGCGCAGCATCGCAACCATGGGGCAATCCGACACAGCGGTCACGCTGATGGAACAAACAGCTTTGAGCTTCATGGCAGGCAAGGTAAGGAAGGAAAAAAAGCGGGGCGGGCAAGGCACTAGCTTAGCCTGCGGACATGACCGGGCTTGTAGGCTGAATTCCGCTGACGGCAAGCTTGACGCCAGTGGGTAAATGTACCCACGCTGACAAGGCTACGTCTGACAAACCCGCCAACGTCACTGATCCAGAATAAAACGCAGACGGCACGATAGCGTTGAAGCTTTCAGGGAGACGGCTTCGCCTGCCACCCGCATGCCCTGCCCCACAAGTACAACACCCGATCCAGGACTTGCACCATGAGTCAACAACGCGTTCAAGGCCATGCCGGCCATGCCGCCAAGCCTTCGGCCGGTTTTGGCCCCAAGCCGTTGCGCGACAGCTTCCAGTTCCTGCGCGGCTTTGTTCGCAACCCGGCGCAGGTCGGCTCCATCATTCCAAGCTCGCGCCAGCTGGAGCAACGCCTGGTGCGCAGCGCGCGCCTGCGCGATGCGCGCATGGTGGTCGAACTGGGGCCCGGCACGGGTGGGACGACTTCGGCGTTTTTACAGGCCATGGGCGCCACAGCCCAGCTGCTGGCCATAGAACTCGACACGGAGTTTCACCACCGCCTGCATGCCAGCCTTCATGATCCGCGCTTCAACCTTGAACTGGGCAGCGCGGAACGACTGGCAGAGTTTTTGTCGGCCCGCTGGCTGCCTGCGCCTGATGCGATCATCTCGGGCATTCCGTTTTCAACCATGCCGCCCGAGGTGTCGGACCGGGTGGCGTCCACGGTTGCGCGCGTGCTGCGCCCGGGGGGGCGTTTTGTGGCCTACCAGGTGCGGGGGCATGTGTCCGGCTTCATGTCGCCTTACCTGGGGCAGCCCGAGAAATCGTGGGAAGTCATCAACGTGCCGCCCGTCCGGGTGTACACCTGGGTCAAGCCCGGCTGACCAGCGCGGGCGGCGCGGTATTCGACCGCAATTTCAGCATCAAGGGCGGCGGGGAATCTCCAGGCCTTTCAGCACGGCCGGACGCAGCACAAATGCCGCCAGCACCCGCTTGACCTGCGCAAAATCGTCAAAGCCCACCAGTTCGCCGGCGCCGTAGAAACCCACCAGGTTGCGCACCCAGGGGAAAATGGCAATGTCGGCAATGGTGTAATTGCTTCCCATGACCCAGTCCCGTCCGTCCAGTCGCTTGTCCAGTACGCCGAGCAGGCGCCTGGCTTCGGCCACGTAACGGTCGCGCGGGCGCTTGTCCTCGTAGTCCTTGCCCGCGAACTTGCTGAAGAACCCGAGCTGGCCAAACATCGGGCCGATGCCGCCCATCTGGAACATCAACCACTGGATCGTCTCGTAACGGCCGGCCGCGTCGGTCGGCATGAACAGGCCGGTCTTGTCGGCCAGGTAGATCAGGATGGCGCCGGATTCAAACAGCGCCAGCGGCTTGCCGCCCGGCCCGTTCGGCTCCAGGATGGCCGGTATCTTGTTGTTCGGGCTGAGCGACAGGAATTCCGGCGTCGTCTGGTCCTGGGTTTCAAAATTGACCAGGTGCACCTCGTACGGCAGCCCGGTTTCCTCCAGCATGATGGACACCTTCACGCCGTTGGGCGTAGGCAGCGAGTACAGCTGGAGCCGGTCGGGGTGGGCGGCGGGCCATTTCTGGGTGACGGGAAAGGCGGCAAGAAGGGTCACAGGGATTCCTTGGAAGAAGGCGGGGCGGCAAGCCCGTGGGTGCGCACATTTTGACCCGAAGACCTGGCCGCCGCCTTGGCGCTGGTCTAGCGCGCTCTGTACGCGGGGATATTCCCGCTTTTGGAACGCATGGAGCCATAAAGTGCTTGCGCGCCCGTTGCTGCCGCTGGCGTGGCAATGCCGGTTTCGTGACCCATGAATTGGTGGTCAAGCCTTGGACGCCGGTGCATGCGCTGTCACAGACCCATGCTGGCGCTGGCTGTCAATCTGCCGGACATGGCTTTGACCGGCCCCGCGCACCCGGCTGCAAAAATCGGATAACGGGCCGCTAGGGGGCGGCTTTTCGTTTTGCCGGTTTTTGAAAATCTTCAGCCTGCCGCTGACAGCGCTTGCCAAGCGGTCACGAAAGCCCGGGCCTGCTCCGCGACCCTGGCGGGCGTTTGCCCCGGCGCGAACAAGGCCGAACCCAGCCCGAACCCGCGGGCGCCCGCCGCCAGGTAAACCGCCATGGTTTGCGGTGTGATGCCGCCCACGGGAAACAGCGCCAGCGTGGGCGGCAGCACGGCGCGCATCGCCTTGACGACCGAGGGGGTGATGAGCTCGGCCGGAAACAGCTTCAAGGCCGTGGCGCCAGCGTCCACGGCAGCAAAGGCTTCCGTGGCCGTTGCCACCCCGGGAATGCAGACCATGCCGGCCGCCACGGCGTGGGCAATGACCCGCGTGTCCGCGTGCGGCATCACCACCAGGTCGGCGCCCAGGCCGGCCAGGGTGTCCACATCGTCCAGGCGGCGCACCGTGCCGGCCCCTACCAGTACATCGGGCGGCAAGGCGTTGCGCAAGCGGGCTATGCTGTCGAAGGGCTCGGGCGAATTCAGCGGTACCTCAAGAATCCTGAAACCGGCCGCGTACAGGGCCTGGCCCACGTCCGTGGCCTCGGTCGGCGTCAGGCCGCGCAGGATGGCTATCAGGGGAAGCGCATCGCAAGCCGCTTCAAAGCGACGTACCGTTGCGCTGGAAGGTGCAGTGGTGGAAGGTGCAGGCGTCATGGTTTGTTCAATCGTTCGATTCATCAAGGAAAGGCAGGCACCCGGCGGCGCGGGCGAAGTGGTACAGGCCCGACGGCGCCGTGTTGCCCAGGCTGGCGGTCACGGTTGCCCCGAAGTGGGACAGCGCACGGGCGTAGCGCGCGCACAGCTTCTCGTCGCCAACCAGCAGCAGCGGCGCGTCGGCCATCCCCAGCGCGTGCAGGTAGGCCAGGCCGGACACGGCCTCATGGCCGATCAGCAGGCCCGAAAGGTAGTCGGCCAGCGCATGGGCGGGCAAGGTTTTGACAAGCCCCAGCGTGCGGGTGGAAAACAATTGGTGCGCCAGGTCGCCCGGCGCGCTGCATCCGGCTTGCGTCAATCCGAGGGTGAAGGCCGATTCGCACTCGGCGATGCCCGCCTGATCGTCCTGAACGTTTTCTGCTTCGGCGGGCATGAGCCGGCCCAGCAGGGAATGGCTGCGCAGCACGGCAAACAGCTCGCCGCTCATGTAGGTGCGAAAACCGGTCACCGCGCCTTTGCTGACCCGCGCCCATTTGGCGTGCGTGCCGGGCAGCACCATGCAGCATTCATGCGCCCAGTCGGCGCGGCCATGCAGCGCTCCGGCAATCTGGATTTCCTCGCCGCGCATGACATCGGGCATGGCCAGGCCGCCGCTTGAGGCGGGCGCGGTGCAAATCAGACCCGGCACCAGCAGCACAGGCCCGGCCAGGACGCTGCGCACCGTGACCGCCTGGCCGGCCAGCGTGGAGACATCGGCGGGGCAGGCCACATAGGGTGCCTCAAGCCAGCCCTGTGCGCTGCCCACCATGCCGCCGGCCACCACCGGCAGGTCCGGCGATTCCAGCAACCAGTCGCCGGCGATCTCGCCCAGCGCCTGCTCGAATCCCGCGGGTCCGGGCGTGGCGAGCTGGCTCAAGCCGCGCTGCGCCGAACGCTGCGCCAGTACTCTGCCTTGCCCGTCCAGCAGGAAGGCGCGCAGGCTCGATGTTCCCCAGTCCAGCGCCAGCAGGCCCGGTTTCAACGGCTCGTACGGGCTCATGGCGCTGGCGCCTTCCAGCCAAGTTCTTGCGACAGCAGCAGCGCCCGCCTGAGCACGACGGGCCCCAGCCGGTCCATGCGCTCATCCGGCATATAGGGCACGGCACTGGCCACGCTGATCGCAGCCACCACCTCGCCGCTGAGATCGCGCACCGGCGCGCCGACGCAATGAATGCCCAGTTCGTTTTCTTCCAGGTCACGCACCCAGCCCTGCGACTGGTACTGCTGCATGGCTTGCAGATAGTCTTCCCATGAATGCATGGCCGGGCGGTCGCCTGGGGCGTCTCGCAGGCCCTGCGCCCGCTGGAACAGTGTTTCCCAGCGTGCCGCGCCCATGCCCAGCATCAGGGCCTTGCCTATGCCGGTGGTCGCCATGGGCATGCGCTGGCCGACGCGGGAACGCATCTCCAGCCCTTTGGTGGCGGTGATTTTGTCAAGGTAGAGCACCTGTTCGCCCTCGCAGATGCCAAGGTGGACGGTATCGCCCGTCTGCTGCGCCAGGGCTTCGAGATGCGGTCGGGCCAGCGCCACCAGAGGCCGCTGCTCCTGCGCCCTGGCACCCAGGTACAGCAGCTTGGGCCCGAGCATGTAGCCCTTGTAGGCAATGTGGTGCAGGTACTTCTGCTGGACCAGCGAACTCAGCAGGCGGTGCGTTGTGCTGCGCGCGGTTCCCAGGCGAAGGGAGATGTTGGCCACATCCGACACGCCGTCGGCCACACAGTCCAGGATGGCCAGGCCGCGCAACAGCGTTTGCGTGCCGGTGGTCACGCCGCCCTCGGGGCTGGCGGCCGGCGCAGCGGAAATATCAGAAAGAGAAGACTTTTTCATGCAGATTTAAATAATAGATGAGTTGGCAATATTGTGTCAAATAATGAATAAATATCTCATATATAGAGATAACTTTTTGATGAAGAGTTCTGGTTTTGAAAAATTATTACTTTCAAAATTTGATGAAAATCCTATAATTATTTCTCTGTCTCACATTTAATAAAACAATCTCATATATTGAGAGTTTATTTCAAAGGCGTGCTTATGTTGTTCGAAGATTTAAAAGGCAAACGGGTGCTGGTGACGGGTTCCACGGAAGGCATCGGCTGGGCGGCGGTCCAGGCGTTCGCGGCGCAAGGAGCCAAAGTCGGTTTCAACGGCCGCTCTGCGCCGCGCGACCTGGCTCAGCGTTTGCAAGCCTTCGAGCAAGCGGGGGTTGATGCCGAATTCTTCGCAGCGGATCTGTCACGCACGCCTGATTGCGAGCACCTCGTGCAAGACTTCGTGGCGCGTTTCGGCGGCATCGACGTGCTGATCAATAACGCAGGCGGGCTGGTCGGCCGCAAGCCGCTGGCCGACATCGACGACGCGTTCTTCGATGCCGTCCACGACCTGAACGCGCGCTCGGCGCTGATGACCACGCGCTTTGCCTTGCCGCACCTGAAAGCGGCGGCCCAGGCCTCGGGCCAGACCAGCGCCGTGATCCTGGTCGGCTCGGTGGCGGGTTATGTCGGCGGCGGCCCTGGGGCGGGACTTTATGGCGCGGCCAAGGCCTGGCTGCACAACATCCAGAAAAACTGGGTCAACTTTCACACCGTCGACGGCATCCGGTTCAACACGCTTTCACCCGGCACGTTCGACACGGCTTTCCATGCGGACAAGGACGACGAAGCCAAGGCGCGCATCAGCGCGGGCATTCCGATGAAACGTTTTGGCCAGCCCCAGGATGCGGCAGCGGCCTTTCTCTTTTTTGCCTCGCACCAGGCCAGTGCTTACGTGACCGGCCAGGTGCTGGACATCAACGGTGGCCAGTTCATGCCCTGAAAACGCCTGATTCTGCTGCTTTCAGGCAACTGAATCAGGCAAAAAGTTGACATGCGCACCGGAAATTGCCCCGGCCGGCAATGTTTTCCAGCAGCGGCCAGATCCCTAGCGACCCACCACCGACCAGCCGGCTTGCTGGTTGGCCCGGTTATTTTCGTATTCCCAGGCAGTGCCGCAGCGGTCGCAGCGGTAGCTGGTGATGGTGACCAGGCTGGCGCCGCGCTTTTCCTGGCGATTCTGGCCCTGCACCAGTTCGGGATGGCCGGGTGCCTTGCGCCAGTTACGCTGGATGCCTGCGCATGAATCGCACAGTTCCATTTTTTTCAATTCTTGTTGCCGGCTTTGCTCTGGGGTCATGTTGTGCTCTCAAGGGTGGCGGTTGCCAGTGTGGCCATAAGTTGTGCGCGCAGGGCGCCAAGGCCTGAATTGTCGCCGCTGGGCAAGCCGGGGCTCAGGGGCCAGCAGTTTCATGCTGACATTGATGCGCAAATGCCGGAAATTCATGCATCCCCTGGGCACATGGGTTTGAGCGCACTGCATGCAGGAATGCGCAATTTTTTGTAGTTTTTGTAATGGAAATTCGTTAGCATCCGAGGCGCGCCTTTGTCAACAGACGGTTTATAAAGTGTCTAACCTATGCTTCTTCACACCCTGATCGCAAGAATTTTCGGCCTGAGCCTGGTAGCAGGCGGTTGCATGCTGTCTCCTGCGTTGGCCGCCCCGCGCTACGCGCCGTCGCCAGATGGGCAGGAAATTACCGACAGCAAGACCGGCCTGGTCTGGCGGCGATGCGCCGAAGGCATGGTCTGGAAAACCAATACCTGCATCAACGCGGCGCTGTTTCCCAACCACCAGGGCGCCCTGGCGCGCGCGCTGGCTTCGGCAACTCCGCAGCAGGCCTGGCGCCTCCCGACCATGCAGGAACTCTCAAGCATTGTCGCGGTGCGTGAAGCAGAAGAGGGCAAGGCCGCCATCGACCCGGTGGCGTTTCCGGCTACGCCGCCCGCCCGTTTCTGGTCGTCGAGCAGCACGGGGCATGGCTACTTCATGTATGTGGCGTTCACCGAAGGCAGCGTCGGTGAAGGTGCGCGCAGTTCGCCAAGCGCGGTCCGGCTGGTGCGCAACCCTAAGTAAGCAGCTTTGGCTGGGGTTTGCGGGCCGGCCGAAAGCGGCTCAGGTCGCTGTAGACGCTGTGGTCCTGGATTCGTTGCTGTCGTTGAATTCAATGCGCGTGGCAGCGGTCAGCGTCACGTTGCGCTGCAGTTCGGCCAGCAGCTGAAATTCTTTTTTGATGGATTTTTCCAGGTTTTGCAGGGCAATGACCTGTTCTTCAAGCACGGGCAGCTCAGACGCCCGCTGCACCGCCTGCGCCTGCTCCTGCCGGGCCAGTTCCAGCGCCTTGCGCAACCCGGCAGTTTCCAGCTGGAGTTCTTTCGCGCTGGCCGCAGCGATTTGCTGGTTTTTCTCAAGCGAGCGGAAGTAGTCGCGGGCCTGGGCCTGTTCTGCCATTGCCTGCGACCTTGCCAGGGCTGCCTCGGCGCGCGTTGCGTTTTCCAGCGCCTGGACCGTGGCCAGCTGCGCCTGCAGCGCGGCCACCTGCGCGGCGCTTTCAGCCAGTTGGTCCTTGTTTTTGTGGCCAATGTCAAAAACGTCACGCGCCCTGGCCGTCTGGTGCTTCAGGTCGTCGTAGTTTTTGAGCGCCATTTGCCGTTCGTCCTCCAGTTGGCGAATGCGTCCTCTGGATTGCGCCAGTTCAGCCAGGGTTTCTGGCCTGTCTGTTGCCGGTTTGGCAACCGCGCCGCCCCGCATGGCCAGCCAGCAGAGCAAAAGGCCAGTAGCAAAGCCTGCGAATGCAGTCAAAAGGGTGAAGGACGAAAAATTCATGGGCGTGCCTTGGCAAGTAGGAAGCTAAAACCGGATGCACGCCCATTATTTGCCATAAAAAGGCGATTGGCGCCGTGGCGTGCCCCACAGTCCTGCTTCGCAGGAGTCAAAATTTCCTCAACCTGCGTTGTGACGGCAGCGGGTTGATGCACACGCCATTGTGCCGAAACGCCCGGGGTTACTTTTTGTCGCCCACGGCCACAACGCCTTGCTGCGCCATTTTCAAATGGCCTTGCACCGTGGGCAGCATCTTGACGGCCATGGCTTTCAGTTCGGGGTCCTTGGCGTTTTTTTGCGCTTTTTGCAGCAACTGAATCGTCCGCTGGTGGTCATTGACGCCGACTCGCTTCATGTACTGGTTCTCAAAAGCGCTGCCCGTCATGGCTTTCAAGGCGACCGCCAGCGTCTTGTGCTGCATGTCGGTACTGTCGGGCAGCTTGACGCCCTTGGCCTGGGCAAGCGACTGGAGTTCCTCCAGGGCCTTGGTGTGGTCGTCGATCATGTGCTGCGCAAACTTTTTGACCGGCTCGCTCTGGGATTTTTCCAGCGCCATCTTGCCGGTTTCAATTTCAGCGATGTTGGCATGCGCCAGGTCAGCCATCATCTTGCTGTCATCGCGCGACACCATTGCACCAGTGCCAGTGCCAGTGCCAGCGATGCGGGGTGCGCCGGACGAGGTGACGCCCGCAGCGCCGCTGGCCGATCCCGTGCTGCCAGAGGAACTGGTGCCTTGCGCCCCCGCAGGCAGACAAACCAGTGCCGTCGCAGACAGCGCAATGGCGGCCAGGGCGCGCACAGGCTGGTGTGAACCAGGGCGATGGGATTTTTTGAAATTATCAAGCATGGTTTAACTCCTTCAGCAATCGATTTGTCGGTGGATCAGGCGGCCTTGATGCCGTGGATCGACTATCGGGCTCTGAAAAATATACGCATGCCGGACGTTGTCCGCGCTGCAGGTAGGAAAACGCGTGCCAGGCTTGCAGGACGGCCCGGCCCGATGCAGCCTGATGCCTTAGCGCGGCGAAGCAGGAATGAAGCTGACCGCCAGTCCCCTGGGTGTGACGGTGATGCTGCCCGGCTGCAGGCCCATGGCCTGCGGAAGCGCCAGGTCCTGCGGGCTCAGGGTGTGCAGGACCACGTCATTCAAAGCCTGTTCGGCCAGTGCGGGAACATAGGCATTGAGCAGGGCAGCCTGGCCAGCCGGCACATCGGGAAACTGCAGTGAATTGACGCGCAGCCGGTGCGCCCGCAGGGTCTGGTCGCGCGCCTCGTAGCGCAGCGCAAAGTCCAGGTCGAACATGCCGCTATAGCTGCGGCCCAGTGCCGGGCCGGTCACTTCGACCACCAAATCCGTGCCCAGGCGGTTCAGTTCAGGCAGCAGCCGCAGGCGCGGCGTGAGCAGGCTCACGTTCAGCAAGCCGCCGACCGGATAACGCAGCGGAAACCGCCGGGCGATGGCCGCTTCCAGCTGGCCGGTCGAGACCGTGTAGCCCGGCTGCCCCGCCCCATGGGCGCCGGGCACCCCTGAACAGGCGGCGGTTGCCATCAGCCAGGCCAGGATTGTCAGCAAGCGTCTGCGGTTCATCCTTTTCCTCGGGGGTTGCCAGGGGTGGATTGTGGCGCATGCGCGGCGATCTGCTTGGCTGGCTGAACAAGCCGAGCGTTCAGCGCAAGTTCCCCATGCTTTGTAAGCTATAAAAAACATAGCATCCGCATGCTCGGACTTAAACACATGCGGTTACGATCAAGCCTGTTTTCTTGACAGGACAACATGGCCGCGATACCTCAGGCGGCCACAATCGCAGCGATTGCCCAATCCAGCTGGCAACCATGGGAGCTCTTGATGAAAACTTTTCTGATGCTGTGCGCCGCTGCCGGCCTGAGCGGCTGCGCCGTGTACCCGTCGCCTGGCTACGAAGGCTACGGCAATGCGGGCCCCGGGCCGTATGTGGTTGAGCAGCCGACGTACATCTATGGCGGCAGCAGCGTGTACCGTTATGAAAGCTACCCGCGCTACGAGAGGTACCCCTACGGCGCCCGGCGGGGCTACAACAACACCCCTCCGGTGGTCGTGGTGCCGCAGCCCGCGCCCGGCAGGCCCTTCGTGCAGGCGCCGCGTCCGGGCAGGGGCAACGGCGACAGGGACCGCGACGGGATTCCCAACCGGGTGGACCGCGACCGCGATGGCGACGGGATTCGAAACCGCGTCGACCCGGACCGCAACAACAACGGCATTCCCAACCGCCAGGAACGCCGCCATGACCGCGATGGCGACGGCATTCCAAACCGCATAGACCCCCGGCCCGATATTGCGAACCGCCGCTAGGGCGCTGCGTCAGGCAAAGCGGTTTCGGGTAAGGTGCGAACAGGCTTGCCCCCTGCCCATTGCCTTTACTTCGGAGCCCCACCCTTGCCTGACGCCATCCATTTTTATGAGCCGCGCAGCGGCCACCGCCTGCCGCATGACCCGTTCAACGCCATCGTCGGCCCGCGCCCGATCGGCTGGATTTCATCGCACAACCCGGCGGGCGCGCTGAACCTGGCGCCCTACAGCTTTTTCAATGCGTTCAACTACACGCCGCCCATCGTCGGCTTTGCCAGCGTTGGCTATAAGGACACGGTGCGCAACATCGAGGCAACCGGTGAATTTGCCTGGAACCTGGCTACGCGCGCACTGGCCGGACAGATGAACCAGAGCTGCGCCGGCGTGCCGCCCGAGGTCAGCGAGTTTGAACTGGCAGGCCTGAGCCCGGCGCCGTCGCGGGTCATTGCCGTGCCGCGCGTACTGGAAAGCCCGGTGTCATTCGAATGCCGCACCAGCCAGATCGTCCAGCTTCAGGCGGCGGACGGCGCCAAGGTGCCCACATGGCTGGTGCTGGGCGAGGTGGTGGCGGTGCATATTGCCCAGCATCTGCTGAAAAACGGCGTGTACGACACCGCCGGCGCCGGGCATATTTTACGCGGCGGCGGGCCGGGCGACTACTTCACGGTCGGGCCGGAACAGCTTTTCAAGATGTACCGCCCGGCTTGAATTTACCCGCCGGAGGGGTGCGGCGCACCGGGCCGGGCAGGACGGCGAAGGCCAGCGCACCGGCTGCCAGCAGCGCGGCAATGCTGGCCAGCACGGCGGTGAAGGGCTCGACGCCCCGCGCCAGCGCCGTGGCCGCCACGAAGCCGGTCAGCCACTGCATGCCGGCCACGCCCAGAAACATGGCCATGGTGAACACCGCCATCGCGCGGCCGGTGAGTCCGGCCGGGTAAGCGGTGCGCACGTCGGCGTACTGCAGCACCATGTAGCCTGACAGCAGCCCGATGGCGATGGGAAGGCCCACGTCAATCCAGGTGCTGTGCGTCAGCGCAAAGGCGGCAAACAAGCCTGCCAGCAACAGCGTGAAGCCCACAATCCAGCGGCGCCGGTGCCGGGGCCCCGGGTCGAGCCGGCCGAACAGCGGCGGGCCGAACAGCGAAGCCAGCGACATGGCCAGCGCCACATGGCCGCTGTGCACCAGCGAAAAGCCATGGCGCTGCATCAGCATCGGCCCCAGCCACAGGCCGCGCAGCGAGATGAACGAGGCATAGCCCACGGCAGCCAGCAGCACGATGCCCCAGGTGTGCGGAAGCAAAAACAGGGTGCCGAACTTCCCAATGGCCTGGCCCAGCGTTTCCCGGGGCGCCGCGTCACGGGCCGCAGGCGGCGGCGCTTCATGCACCAGCGCGTAGATCAGCAACCAGGCCAGCACGGCCATCCAGCCCAGCACCCAGAAACCCATGCGCCAGGAAGTGGCTTCGATCAGCCAGGCCAGCGGCGTGCTGGTCAGCAGCATCCCGATGCCGCCCAGCCCCAGCGCAAGCCCCGAGATGGCGGCAAAGCGCTCTGCGGGAAATTGCCGCGCAATGAACACGGTGCACGCCAGGAAAGCCGGTGCGCAGCCGATGCCGATCAGCACCTGGCCCGCCACCAGCAGCGGGTAGGACGTGGCCAGCGCCGACAGGGCCGAGCCGGCAATCGCCACCGGAAAGGCCGTCAGCACGGTGCGCCGCACGCCATGCAGGTCGATGCCGATGCCCATGAACAGCTGCATGGCGCCAAAGGCAAAGTGAAACGCGCCGGCGAACAGGCCCAGCGCCTGCGCATCGAGGTGAAAGCCGGCCTGCAGCGGCGCCGCCATCAGGGTGGCCACGGTGCGGTAGGCCTGGCTGAGCGCAAAGGCCGTGGTCAGCGCGAACAGCATCGCCCAGGCGGCGCGCGGCGATGAAGCGGCCGGTGACGGCCGGGCAGGCTGGCCAGGCATCAGGGCCGGCTGCCGGAGTGAAGCCGCGCGCAGGCCATCCCGCCTTGCGGGCAGTTGCCGGCGCCGGCACGCTCAGGCGTCCGTGCCCGAGTCATGCGGATGGCGGGTTCCGCAGCTTGCGGTGACGATGGTGCCCGTGGCGTCGTTGCCGGTCTGCGCCCAGCCTGCCTGCGCTGCCCGCACCGCCGCCAGCCCCGCCATGTGGACGAAAGCGTTCATGTTCAGGCAGCTTCCCATTTTTTCCGGCTCCAGGGCCACGGGGCCTTCAGCTGGTAAAACGCGCAGGCGACCGTGGCGTACGCCAGCAGCATGCCGGCCGCATTGCGCAGCGCCATGGGGTAGCCGATCTGCAGGACATCGACGAACCCGTACGGATACAGGCCGACGATCTCGCCGCGCACGAACACATAGGCCAGGTAGGCCAGCGGGTAGGCAAACAGCCAGGGCGCCTTGCGCCAGCGCAGGGTGCCGGCGCGCACGGCCAGGGCCCAGAACACCACCGTCAGCAAGGGCACGGCGTAATGCAGTGCCGCATCCACCGCCCACTGCAGGCCCTGGGGCTTCCAGACATGGCGCAAGATCAAAAAATACACCAGGCTGACGAGGGTGATGGCGGCAGCGGCGGTCGTCACGGTGACCGGGCTGGCCAGGCGGCGGTAACCCGGAAAGGCGGGCCCGGCCACATGGGCGGTCACCACCAGCGCGGCCAGCAGGTTGGTCAGCACGGTGAAAAATCCAAAATACACCACCAGCCCCATGCCCACCCCGCGCCCCTGGCCGATGACCATGCCCAGGGTCAGCCACAGCTGCAAGGCCAGCGCGCCCCAGGCAACGCTGGCGATAGCTGCGGCAAATGGTGCCAGGGCGGGTCGGCTGTTGGGCAAAGACATGGCGGGTTGTCCTGTAAATGGCATGCACCGGGTGGAACGCCCGGGCCGCGTGGGGCCTCAATGCTGGTGGCCGTGCTCGCCATGCACATGCTGATGCGCGATTTCCTCGTCAGAGGCCAGGCGGATGCCGACGACGCTCAAGGTGAAGCGCAGCGCCTTGCCGGCCAGCGGGTGGTTGGCATCCAGAATGACCGTGTCCCCCTTGATCTTTGAGACATGGAACACCTGCTTGCGGCCGTCGCTGCCCTGGCCTTCGAGCTGGCCGCCGACCTTCACGCCCGGCGGAAACTGGCTGCGCGGAATGGTTTGCACCAGGCTTTCGTCGCGCGGGCCAAAGGCATCTTCGGCCGCGAGCGCCAGCGTGGTCTGGTAGCCGGCTTCCCGGCCTTCCAGGGCTTCTTCGATCTTGGGCAGGGTGTTGCCGTAGCCGCCATGCAGGTAGACCATCGGCTCCTTGTTGTCCTCGATCAATTTGCCCTGGGCATCGGACAGCTTGAAGCGCAGGGTGACGGCGGTGTTTTTTTTAATTTTCATGGGTGCAATAGTTAGAAGGGGTTGAACGGAAGGTCTGGATATTATTCAATAGGAATCCGGTATTTCGCTTGATGCGTGAGGGTTGTCTGCTATCAATAAGTGAATCGAATGGCCTTGCTGGTTCAGGTGCAGCCCTGAACCGCCTTGCCGGCAAGCTGGGGCTTGAGCGTGTCGATCTGTGCCCGCGCCGCCGCATCGGCTGCCGGAAGCCTGAGCCAGAGACTGGGCAGCTCGGGGCGCTCCAGCACCACCCGGGCGCTGCGCAGGCCGCGCTGGTTCATCCGGGCCAGGGCGTCCTCGGCTTCGGTTCTGGAGGCAAAACTGCCCAGCGACAGACCGGGGTTCAGCACCGCGCTGACGGGCGGCTCGAAAGCCAGGCCCATGTTCTGGAGCACCTCGCGCTTCCGGTTCATGGCGTCCTGGCTGACGTATTTGCCCATGTAGATGATCCAGCGAACCGAATCCCCGCTGCTTTCAAATGTCCAGCTGCCCTGGGGCAGGCTGGCCTGAAGGCGGGGCCGCAGCGCGCGCGCCTGCGCTTCGGTAAAAACGCCGATCAGCAGGCACGAAGCGGTGGGCGCGGGCGCGGGCACAGGCACAGGCACAGGCACAGGCACAGGCACAGGCGAAGCCTGGATCTCCTTGCCGGCGGGAAGCGCGGTCGTTTCAGGCGAGACCAGCTGCATGGCTTCGGGCCGGATCTGCTGGCCGAGCCGTTCGGGTTCTGACTGCCGGGCAGGCGCCAGGCCAAAGGCCGACAGCAGGCCTTGCCCCCAGGCAAAGTAAACCGCATTGGCCAGCAGCAGCGCCAGGCCCATCGTTCTCAGCATGGCGGCGCGCTTCCCGCCGACCCGGCCGCCATGGGCCGGACGCTGACTTCCGAACTGGTGACCTGCACCATGCCGCCAGCCGTGAGCACCAGCAGGCCGCCGTTGTCGGCCACCCCATGGGCGGTGCCCCGGGTGCCGTCGGACATTTGCACGGCACGGCCCGCAAGCACATCGCGCGCCGCAAATCGCGCCTGGAACGGGCCAAAGCCGAAGTGTCCGAACGCCTGCACCGCCTGCACCAGCGCCGGGACGATGCGCAGCAGGGCGCCTGGCGCGTCCAAGCCGGCGTCCAGTTCCTGCAGGCCGCTGGCTGCGACTGGTGCCAGGGTCTGGCCGGCAGCCTCTGCCAGCGGCAGCGGCAGCGCCCGGATGTTGATGCCCACGCCGATCACCACGCAGCGCAACCCGCCCCAGCTGGCGGTTTCAATCAGGATGCCGCCCAGCTTGCGCTCGCCCTGCGCCGTGCGCAGCCACAAGTCGTTGGGCCATTTCAGGCCGATGCGGGGACGGGCGGCTTGCAGCGGCTCCAGGCTGTCTGCCACGCTGACGCCGACCGCCAGCGACAAGCCCGACCAGTCGGCCGGCTCCAGGGGCATGCCCAGCGAAAACATCAGGCTGTCGCCGCGCCGGCTTTGCCAGTTGCGGCCCAGACGCCCGCGCCCGGCGCTTTGCTGCTCGGCCACCAGCAGCACCGGGTCCAGTTGCGGCGGCCGGCCCGGCAGGCCCTTGACACGGCGCATCAGCTCACTGTTGGTCGAGTCGATCTCGGGCAGCACCTCGACCGTGAAACCGGGCAGAGCGGGCTCCACGGCTTCCCAGATGGCTTCGGCGGGCCAGCGGATCGGCGTGAAGGGAAGGGGTGGCAGGGCCATGGGCGGTTGGACCTAGGGGGCTGCTGCTGGTTTTGCCGGTTTCTTTCTGGCCTTGGGGGCCAGCAGGGTGCCCCGGCAGACAGGCGCGCCGCACCAGCAGGGGTAATCGGCCAGCAGTCTGGCCGTGTAGCGCGCATCGATGACCAGGCCGTAGTCGTAGAACAGTTCCTCGCCGGCCGCGATGTTGCGCAGCGCCTTGATGAAGACGCGCCCGCCGGTTTCATCCGCCTCGCAGTTGGGCTGGCAGCTGTGGTTGATCCAGCGCGACGAATTGCCGCCGTGCCTGGCGTCGATCACATGGCCGTCGTCGATGTGGAAGTAAAACGTGTGGTTGGGTTGCGCCGGGTCGTGCGGGTGGCGGCGCAGCGCTTCAGGCCAGGTGATGACCTCGCCGATGTACTCGATCAGCGTCTCGCCTTCGGCCAGGTCCTGCAGCGCAAACACGCCTTTGCCATGCACGCCGGAGCGGCGCGTCTGGATGCGGCGCTTGTCGCTGTCAGCCACAGGCGTTGCAGGGTAAGCCGAAACCTGTTTTTGGGGCACGTTGGTTTTTTGGTATGGTTAATTCATGTGTGTGCGTGCGCACCGGCGCGCGTACCTGCGCGAGAAAACGCTATTGTAGTGAAGGCCCCGGGGCCCGGCTGACAGCTGTTTTCTGGCACGCGCCAAGGAAAGCGCCGAATTGGCGTCCAGCGGGGACGAACTCCCGCCGATAGAAAAAGCAAAAGAAGCATTTATGAAAACACTGGTAATTGCCGAAAAACCCTCGGTGGCGCAAGACATCGTGCGCGCCCTCACGCCCACGGCCGGCAAGTTCGACAAGCACGACGAATACTTTGAAAGCGACGACTGGGTCGTCACCTCGGCGGTCGGCCACCTGGTCGAGATCCAGGCGCCCGAAGAGTTCGACGTGAAGCGCGGCAAATGGAGCTTTGCCAACCTGCCGGTGATTCCGCCGTACTTCGACCTCAAGCCGATGGACAAGACCAAGACGCGGCTCAACGCCATCGTCAAGCTGACCAAGCGCAAGGACGTGGTCGCGCTGGTCAACGCCTGCGACGCGGGCCGCGAGGGCGAGCTGATCTTCCGGCTGATCCAGCAGTACGCCAAGTCCAAGCACCCGATCAAGCGGCTGTGGCTGCAGTCGATGACGCCGGCCGCCATCCGCGACGGCTTTGCCGCGCTGCGCTCCGACGCGCAGATGCTGCCGCTGGCCGACGCGGCGCGCTGCCGCTCCGAGGCCGACTGGCTGGTCGGCATCAACGGCACGCGGGCCATGACGGCCTTCAATTCGCGCGACGGTGGCTTCTTTCTAACCACCGTGGGCCGGGTGCAGACGCCGACGCTGTCGGTGGTGGTCGAGCGGGAGGAAAAAATCCGCAAGTTCGTCAGCCGCAACTACTGGGAAATCCATGCCCTGTTTGCCGCCGAGGCCGGCCAGTACCCGGGCAAATGGTTCGACCCGAAATGGAAGCGCCCCCCGGCCAGTGTTGAAGGCGCCGAACCCGATGCCGAACAGCGGGCCGACCGGCTCTGGACCGAGCGCGAGGCGCGTGCCGTGGCCGACGCGGTGCGCGGCCAGACGGCCACCGTGACCGACGAGTCCAAGCCCACCACGCAAGCCGCCGGGCTGCTGTTCGACCTGACCTCGCTGCAGCGCGAGGCCAACGGCAAGTTCGGCTTCTCGGCCAAGACCACGCTGTCGATCGCGCAAAGCCTGTACGAACGCCACAAGGCGCTGACCTACCCGCGCACCGACTCGCGCGCGCTGCCTGAGGACTATGTGCCGGTGGTCAAGCAAACCTTCGAGATGCTGGCCAACAGCGGCATGAAGCACCTGGCCCCCCATGCTGCCACGGCCATCAAGGGCAACTACGTCAAGCCGACCAAGCGGATTTTCGACAACGCCAAGGTCAGCGACCACTTCGCCATCATCCCGACGCTGCAGGCGCCGAGCGGCCTGAGCGACGCCGAGCAAAAGCTGTACGACCTGGTGGTGCGCCGCTTCATGGCGGTGTTTTTCCCCAGTGCCGAATACCTGGTCACCACGCGCATTTCGGTGGCCGGCGGGCACAGCTTCAAGACCGAAGGAAAAGTTTTGGTCAAGCCCGGCTGGCTGGCGATCTACGGCAAGGAAGCCGCCGACGAGGTGGCGGACGCCAAGGAAGGCGACAAGGGCCAGAGCCTGGTGCCGGTCAAGCCTGGCGAGCGAGTGAATGTCGAATCGGCCGACGCCAAGGGCCTGAAGACCCGGCCGCCCGCCCGCTACAGCGAAGCCACGCTGCTCGGCGCCATGGAAGGCGCCGGCAAGACGATTGACGACGACGAGCTGCGCGAGGCCATGCAGGAAAAAGGCCTGGGCACGCCGGCCACCCGCGCCGCCACCATCGAGGGCCTGATTGCCGAGAAATACATGCTGCGCGAAGGCCGCGAGCTGATTCCCACGGCCAAGGCCTTTCAGCTGATGACGCTGCTGCGCGGACTGGACGTGCAGGAGCTGTCCAAGGCTGAGCTGACCGGCGAATGGGAATACAAGCTGGCGCAGATGGAGCAGGGCAAGCTGAGCCGCGAATCCTTCATGGCCGACATTGCCGCCATGACCGAGCGGATGGTGGCCAAGGCCAAAGGGTACAGCCGCGACAGCATTCCCGGCGACTATGCAACCCTGCAGGCCCGCTGCCCGAACTGCGGTGGCCTGGTCCGTGAAAATTACCGCCGTTACGCCTGCGTCGGCCAGACCGACAGCGGCGAAGGCTGCGGCTTCAGCTTTGGCAAAACCCCCGCCGGCCGGACCTTTGAAACCGCCGAAGTCGAGCAGTTCCTGCGCGACCGGAAAATCGGACCGCTGGAAGGTTTTCGCTCCAAGGCGGGCTGGCCGTTCACTGCCGAAATGGTGATCAAGTTCGACGAGGAAACCAAGAACTACAAGCTGGAATTCGATTTCGGCGACGACAAGAAGGAAGAAAGCGGCGGGATCATCGATTTTGGCGACCAAGCTTCATTGGGCGCCTGCCCGAAATGCGCGGCGGCGGTGTTTGAACTGGGCAAAAACTATGTCTGCGAGAAGTCGGTGCCGACGCTCGGCCAGCCCCTGCCGAGCTGCGATTTCAAGACCGGCCAGGTGATCCTGCAGCAACCCATCGAGCGCGACCAGATGGCCAGGCTGCTCACGACCGGCAAGACCGACCTGCTGGACAAGTTCGTCTCCATGCGCACCCGCCGGGCCTTCAAGGCGCATCTGGCCTGGGACAAGGAGGCGGGCAAGGTGAACTTCGAGTTCGCGCCGTCCAAATTTCCGCCCAAGCCGGCAGCGGCCAAGCGCGCCGGCACCGTGAAAACCCCATTTGGCAAGACGGTGGCGGTGAAGCCGGCCGCAGCGCCGGCGGCGAAAAAGGCCGCCGTGAAAAAAGTCGCCGCCAAGAAAGTGGCGGTCAAGGCCGACAAGCCCAAGGCCGCGCGCAAGACCACGCCCAGCGCCGGCCTGAAGCCCAGCGACGCGCTGGCCGCCGTGATCGGCCTGGAGCCGGTCGCGCGCACCCAGGTCATCAAGAAACTGTGGGACTACATCAAGGAACAAAACCTGCAGGACCCGGCCGACAAGCGCGCGATCAATGCCGACGCCAAGCTGCTGCCGGTGTTCGGCAAGCCGCAGGTGACGATGTTCGAGCTGGCCGGGATCGTGGGCCGGCATTTGAGCTGAGGCTTCGCGGTCACGGACCGGTTTGTCAGCGCCGAATGCAGACGTTGCGGCTATTGCGGCTCAAGCTGAACCAGCGGTGGCGCGGCAATCTTGGCTAAAAGCACATCAAGCGCGTCAAGCGGCGTCGGCTTGGTCAGGTGATGATCAAAGCCGGCGGCTGCCGAGCGGGCCCGGTCCGCTTTGCTGCCCCAGCCTGTCAGCGCAATCAAGTGCACTGCCTCAAGCCCGGCAATCTTGCGCACAGCCCGGGCTGTTGCATACCCATCCATCCCTGGCATGCCAATGTCCAGGAAAGCAACGTCGGGCCTGAACTCTGCAGCCGTATCCAGGGCGGCCAGGCCGTTGTATGCCACTTCGGTCACATGGCCCTTGAGCGTGAGGATGGTTGACAATGTGTCCGCCACATCGGCATGGTCATCGACCACCAGGATGCGGAGCCGCTTCAAGCTGGCAGCGGAAGTGTCGACCAGCCGTTTCACGGCAGGAAGCACCGGCTTGCTGGCCAGGGGCAGCCTGACGGTGAAGGTGCTTCCCCGTCCCAAACCGGCGCTGGCCGCCTGCACTGCGCCTCCATGCATCTCAACAAGCTGGCGCACCAGCGTCAGCCCGATGCCCAAGCCGCCATGCGCCCGGTTCGCGCTGGAGTCTGCCTGGTTAAACATGACAAAGACGTCTTCCAGGTTTTTGGGAGCAAGCCCTATTCCATTGTCTTCAACGGAAATGACGACCTCGCCATGCTCGCGTCGCAACGAGAGTTGGATGCGGCCTCCATCCGGTGTGTACTTGGCGGCATTGTTGAGCAAGTTGGCAATGACCTGGGCTATTCGCGTCGGGTCCGCCTGGAGCGCCAGCGCTTCATCGGTCATCTGAACGGCCAGCGCATGCCGGCGCTTTTGCAAGTGCGGCTGGCTGGTTTCGATGGCCACGGACACGATGTCCTTGAGGTCCACCAAATCTTTCTTGAGTTCCAGCTTGCCGCCGCTGACCCGGGCAACGTCGAGCAGGTCATCGATCAAGATGACCATCTGACTGACCTGCCGGTTCAGCATGTCCAGGGTCCGGACGAGCAATACCGGATCGTTCTGCATGCGCACAATGGCCAGGCCGGCCGTGATGGGCGCCAGCGGGTTTCTCAACTCGTGCGCGAGCATTGCCAGAAACTCGTCCTTGCGTTGGTCCGCCTGCAGCAGTTTTTTCGCATACTGCGTGCTTTTCAAGGCTTCCAGATCAAGCTGCGCATTGGCCAGGGCCAACTGATCGGCCACCGCAACGCTTGTCAAGTAGGACTTCTTGATGTTTTGCAGGTACACCAGCGTCAACACCGACAGCCCCATCAATGCCCCCATGCGTCCGGCATGCCATCCCAGGGTCAGCCGGCTTCCAGCCATCATGGTGATGGTGTTGTCGCATACCAGAGCCACCAGCAAAATGCCAAGCCAGACATGGAGCACATTGCGAAATCTGCTGGCCCTCCATAGCAGCAGCAGGGCGCCAAGCAGCAACAGTTGAAGCCCTGGCGCAACGCCTGTGGTGGTGATGCGGCTGTAGTCGCCTTCGACATCGAGTACCGGCAATTGCTCGTGGAACACGAATACCAGCATGGCCGTGGCGAGCGTCGCGCCCAGCAATGCTATCGCCGTGTTGCGTATCTGGGGGTGGCCAGGCGCCAAAGGTAATCCAGGTTGGCGAGATTCGCTCCAGGCAAACCAAAATACGCTTAGCGCGGGACCGAAGTGCCAGAAAAACCACAACCAGATGCTGGTCTGCGCGCCTCCCAGGAGCCTGGTGTTTTCAAGAAACGCTCCCTTTTGCGACAAGCACTGCATGGCCAGAACGCCAGCCGTATACAGGTAACCCGCGCTCAAGTGCAGCACGGCAACGGTCTGGGTCGCCTTGAAATGGCCATACATCAGGTAGGCAGTCAGCAGGCAACTGATGATGACCGCGGTTTGATACATGGGAAAAAAAAACGGCATGTGCTGCCAGGGCACACGGGCAAAGGGCAACAAGCCGATGGTGCCAATAATCATCACCAAGCAGATCAGCTGCGCCAGCCTTCGCTGCCCGGGTGTGCAATTGGAGATGATCGCTGGCCAGTGCGGTTCGCCTGAACGATGGGGCGTTTGGGCGCCTGGAGGCGGCACGGCATCACCGGCATCGCCTATTGTGAAAAGTCGGGAAAACATAAACAGACCTCGCAACATTCACCCTTTCCGGTGGACGGACTATTTACGCCGCTCGTACCTTCACTTCAAAGCTTATAGCACCTAACCTGGACCGCAAGCGAAGAAGGTGGCCAATAGGCGGTTTCGTTGCAACCGCCCAGGAACCGCAGCCGCCCTCCATTGATCCAAACCGGATTTGGGGGCCATCGCTCCTGTCAGGACAGTTCGGCCAAGCCTTTGCACGGGATTCAGGGGGAAACCTCCAGATTTGCCTGCGCTCTTTTGATGTACCCCAAGTTTACGGCCAGCCTTGGGCGGACTCGATAGCCCCATCGGGGGAGCCAATTTTTTTGCGCCCAGGCTACCAAGCCTGCCGCAAATGCCAAGCCTTGGGCCGTGTAAACGCCTGGATGCCGTAGGTCGAAAGCGTCAGCCCCAGGCCCGAGTCGCCCCGGCCGCTCCAGGGCAGGCGCGGGCTGACCCGGTCGCAGCAGTTCCAGTACACGCTGCCGGTGCTGACCTGCGCCAGCAGTTGCCGGGCGCGTGCCTCGTCCGGCGTGAAGACGCCGGCGGTCAGGCCGTAGCGGCTGTCGTTCATCAACGCCACGGCTTCCTCGTCGCCGCGCACTTTCTGGATGCCGATGAGCGGGCCGAAAGTTTCCTCGCGCATCAGCGCCATCGTGTGACTGGCGTTGGAAAAGACCGTGGGCTGGTACCAGTTGCCCGGCCCCGGCAGCCGGTGGCCGCCGGCCAGCAGGGTGGCGCCACGGGCCAGCGCATCTGCCACCTGCGCATCGAGCACATCCAGCTGCGCGGCGCGGGTCAGGGGACCGATGCAGGTGGACTCCAGCATCGGGTCGCCGACCTTGAAGGCGCTGACCGCAGCCACGAAGGCTTTCACGAACGCATCGTGGATGCTTGCATGCACGTAGATGCGCTCGACCGCGCAGCAGCTCTGGCCGGTGTTGTACATCGCACCGTCGGCCAGCGAACCAGCCGCCTTTGGAACGTCGGCGTCCTCGCAGACATAAGTCGCGTCTTTTCCGCCCAGCTCCAGCTGCAGCTTCACCAGGCGCGGCCCCAGGGCCTGCGCAATCCTGACGCCGGTGGCATGCGAGCCGGTGAAAAAAAGGCCGTCGATGGCCTGGTCCAGCAAGGCAGCGCCGACGTCGCCGCCGCCGATCAGGGGCGCGAACACATCGCCTGGCACGCCAGCCGCGTGCAGCAGCCGCGCCATGGCCAGCCCGGTCATGGCGGCGAATTCAGACGGTTTGTAGAGCACCGCGTTGCCGGTCAGCAGCGCCGGGATGAAGACGTTGCCGCCCACAAACCAGGGGTAGTTCCAGGCCGAGATGTTCGCCACCACGCCCAGCGGCAGGTGCTCGATCTGCTCCTGCATGCCGCTGTCGCTGAACACGGTCTGAACGGCGGTGACGGCCTGCGTGTGCGCCAGGAAAAAATCGATGCGGCCCAGAAAACCGTTCAGTTCATTGCGCGACATGCTGATGGGCTTGCCGGTTTCCCGAGTCATGAGCGCTGCCAGTGCTTCGAGTTCGTCAACGATGCCGGCACGAAACCGCACGATGTACTCCCTGCGCTCACTTTCCGGCCGCCTGGCCCAGGCTGGCTGGGCGGCACGGGCCAGGCGTGACTTGGCGGCTACTTCCACGGCATCGTCGGCGGGCAGTTCGGTGATCAAGGCACCCGTGGCCGGGTTGCGGACGGCAAGCCTGCTCATGCGTCGGCGCGGGATGTCTTGGACGCTGCCACGGCGCCGAGGAAGTCCTTGAGCACGGCGCCATCGTCAATCGTGTCCGAGCCCGGCTGGTGGAATTCGGGATGCCATTGCAGCGCCGCAATATAGCTTTTGGCCGGGTCCTTGCGGCGTATTGCCTCGACGATGCCGTCGGTCACGCTGTAGGCCTCGGCCACGAACTCGGGCGACAGGTCCTTGATGGCCTGGTGGTGAATGCTGTTGACCCGCACCCGTTCCACGCCCGGATACAGGCTGGAGAGCCGCGTGCCGGGCACGATGTCGACGCTGTGAAAGTTCAGATCGTAGGTGTCTGCGTCGCGGTGGATGAACGAGTCCGGCACCTGGGTGGTGATGTCCTGGTAAAGCGTTCCGCCAAAGGCCACGTTGAGCAGCTGAAGGCCGCGGCACACGCCGAACACCGGCTTGCCCAGCGCGGTGAACGCGGCGACCAGCGCCTTGTCGTATTCGTCCCGCACCCGGTCGCCGGACCAGCGGTCGTCCAGCGGCGCTTCGCCATAGCTGCCCGGCCAGACGTCGGCCCCGCCGTGCAGCACCAGGCCGTCGAGCCACTGGGCGTAGTGCGCATAGGTCACGTCGCCGCGCTGGGTGCTGCCGGTCGGGCAGGGCACCATCACGACCATCGAGCCCGACGACATGAGCCAGTGCGCAATCGACTGTTCAACATATTGCAGCGTCTTGTTGGAAAACAGGGACCGGGTCGGGTCGGCGTGGGAAAAACAGGCGGAAAGACCAATTTTCAATCGACTTGAAGCAGGCATGGTGTTTTTTAAGGATGGGAGGAAAGAGGACTATGGGTAAAGCAAGGCGCGCCGGGTGCCTGGGCTGTGCGGTCAGTAAGCGGTTTCAAACAATTTTTCAAAGTCGGACGCCGTGCAGGGCCGGGGGTTGGTCCGGTGGCAGATGTCCGTCGTGGCAATGTCGACCAGCCGGGGCAGGTGTTCGCGCCTGACGCCATGGCCCGAGAGCGTGCCGCTCAAGCCCAGGCTGCTTTTTAGCTGCCGCAGCCACGGCACCAGCGCCTGGCCGCCGCTCGCCAGGCCGCACACATGCGCCAGTTCGTCGAACTTGGCCGGCGCTGCCGGATGGTTCCAGGCCAGCACGGTGTCGATCATCAGCGCATTGGCCAGACCGTGGTGCATGTCGCATACCGCGCCCAGCGCATGCGCGCAGGAATGCACAGCGCCCAGGTCTTTTTGAAAGGCGATGGCGCCCATCATCGAGGCCATCATCATGTCGCTGCGCGCCTGCAGGTTGCCGGGCTCGTTGAAGGCGTTCAGCAGGGCGCGGGCCGCCAGGCGCGTGCCTTCCAGCGCAATGCCGTCGCACAGCGGGTGCCAGGCCGGCGACAAATAGCTTTCGATGTTGTGCGTCAGCGCGTCCATGCCGGTGGCGGCCGTGACTTGCGCCGGCAGGCCGAGCGTGAGCTCGGGATCGGCAAACACCACACGGGCCAGTATTTTGGGACTGAAGACCACGCGCTTGAGGTGCGTGTCGTTCTCGCTGACAACGCTGGAGCGGCCGACTTCGGAGCCGGTGCCAGAGGTCGTCGGCAAGGCCACGAAATACGGCAGCTCATGCGTGATGGGGCGGACCTGCGGATGATCCCAGACGTACTCCAGAATGTCGCCCTCGTGCGTGGCGGCAATGCCCACGACCTTGGCGACGTCGAGCGCCGCGCCACCGCCAAAGCCAATG